>NZ_CP021355.1:900000-984201 GCF_003130705.1 Rhodococcus oxybenzonivorans
GTGTAGCTCGAGAGAGCCTCTGCAGCTTCATAGCTCGGTCGTCGATCGTGTGTGACCGAAGGGGCGGTACGGTGAGCGGCGCCCGAATTACATCACGGTGACGAAAGTGAGGGGGTGGTCTACGCACGTTGGGATCGTCTGATGAAACGCCGGTGGCGCAGTTGAGGAGGCGCCTCAACGGATCGCCGGCGGCCGCTCGCACCAAGGTGCTGTGCACGGACTGATCGTCAGGATCTGACGCTTGCAATCCTAGCTAGCGTAGCTATCGGTGATGCAAGTGTCCGGTAGCGGGACCATACCGACCACCTCGAAAGTCGTCGTTTTCGTGACGAGTAGGGCTGTGTAATTGGTCGGTGCCGTCGATGGGCTCGTGTTCGTCGATCCGGGCTAGAGGTTTAGTTGCACGTTGGAGGGGGCGAGTGCGATCGGTTTCGATGATGAGTACGCCAGCGGGTTCCGCGAAACCCCTCGACACATGTTGGTGTGGGGCGGGGCGGTGAGCGCCGCTCATCCCGTGTCCGCATCCGCGCCGGACCGTGTAAACCCCCACGGCGCTCGGTGCTCCTGCAGTGCACGGCTGGGGATCGGTGAGGGGCCGCGCGGCGCCGGCTGAGGTCTGTCGTGGTCGGTGCCGCGCCACTGTTCGGGGTGCATGATGTTGTCAGGACCAGACTCTGGGGCTCTGCTTCGTCGGTTGGCTGTGCGATGCTGGTGCCACGGTTCGGATTCGGTGACGTCGCGAGGGTGACATGACTGTGCAGGTAATCCAATCCAGTGGACACAATGGGTGGGCGGTGCGGTGCGATCTGTGTGAGCACCGATTCGAGGCCGCGGTCGCCGGACAAACGGCGGCGGTGGCCTTCGCCCGGATCAACGGGTGGGTCGTCGGCGAGACCACCCGGTGCCCGATGTGCGCGACGGCTCGAATCGGCTGAGCGTCAGACGCCAGTGTGCGGTACCGGTCAGTTCCGATAACCAGGAATCGACAACAGTCGCTCAACATGCAGCTCGTCGAGCACAGTCGGACACCGTCACCGACGGGCATCGGACCCGAAGGTGGTGGGGAAGGGGCTGGGTCCGAGCGTGAGGGTGACCGAGGTGGGGTGGAGTCCGACCTGTGGCCAGCTGGTGGTGAGGGTCAGTGATCCGGTGGGCGGATAGGTGCCGATCCAGTACTGCGGCGTGGTTCGGTACGGCCCGGATTCCTCCGGGCCGGAGTCGGGGACCGCGTGGAACGGGTCAGCAAGCCCGCCCAGGTCGTCGGCGAGGATGCGCACGGCCAGATAGGACCACTGCGCCGACCAGTCTTGTGGGTCGGTCAGGGGTCGCGTTTCGTAACGCGCGAAGTCGGCGCGGACACCGGTGACCGATAGCGTGAACCGCAGCAGAAGCCCGGACGCGAACGCGGTCGCGGCGGACAGTTCGAGGGTGAGGTCGTTCTCGGCCACGATCGGCATGCCCGCGTGCACTGTGATCCCTCCGTGGTGGGCGGCGCGAGGGCCGGCCAACGATGGCGGCGCATGCTTCATCGTCGCATCACTCGGCCCCGCGATGTCTGTGAGTATCCTGAGAGTTCCTCCCCGCGAGAACGATTCGAGAACGAGACCTACAGCCCGGTAACTGAGAGCAGGGTGCCGGCCCCTGTGCTGTCGCCGAAGAGGGTCGTGTCTGCTCCAGAACCACAGAGCACGACGAACGCAGGATGCTGGGTGACACCGCGCACTACCGGAACACACACGCCGGCGGTCGGGGCATACGGGCAGTGTCAGAGGGCGGCGGTGATCAAGCCGACAATGCCGGCGACCGCGACGAGCGCGAGAAGGGCCAGCGGAAAAGATCCGAGGACCGTGCACACGACGGTGGTCAGCAGCGACAGGCCGATGGTCACGGCGATACCCGCTTCCCAGGACTCGAGGAGCGCCTCGCCGGTCGACGCCGGGTCGTCGCGACCGGTGTCGAGGGTGGTCTGTGTGATGGGCAGATGCGGGCCGGGGACGGCGGTCACGGGTTGGTGCGGATCCTTCCAAAAGTCGAGGACGGGGCGTGTAGGGGCTGGTGCGCGGGTCACGGGTACTCCAGCACCGGAAAGAGCGCGATCGCGGACACCGTGATCCCCGCGACTCCGGCGACGACGCCGAGCAACGCCCGCAGCGACGCGGACTCATCGTCGACTACGCCGGACCGGGATGTGGCGAGAGCACCGCACACTACGGCGCTCACACCCAGGACGAACCCGAGTCCGACCACCCAGAACGACGCGATGGACAATGCCCCCAAGGCGATCGACACGGAGGGCAACCGCGATCCACCGCGCGGCGCTCGCCGGCGTGCGCGCCCGGAGGAACGCCCGCCACGGGTGACACCTGATGGTCGCGAGGTAGCGGCGGTCATGATCCTCCTCCAGTGCGTCGGGTGGTCCGGTCGTCTGTGGTGCGACGCCGGATGTGCCGATCAAGGGCAACCTTCCATCACTGCCCCGACCCGGTGGCAATTTTGCCGTGCACCGGGACCAGCGACTGTGACTGGGCCCAGCGGCTTCTCGCGGGGCCGTGCCATCGATTAAAGAGAGAATTTAGCACTCTCGATGGTTGAGTGCTAATGATTTGTCCGGTCGGCTTGGCGACCATCGGGTCGGATCAGTCATCGGGTGGGGCGTCGAGTTCTCGTGGATCAGGTGGCAAGGCCAGTCCTCGTCGTTCGGCGTTTCGTTGTCGGTAGAGCTCGAGTTCCCATCGGACGAAGTCGTCGAGATTCGGGTCATCGGGGCGCATCGTCATACTCGGTTGGACGCGCGCAGCAGCAAGCCGGTTCCATCCTTGTAGAAATTGTCCGGCAGACTGCTGGACAAATTTCGCACGTCCCCTGCCCCCACCCTCCTTCTCGAGCGGCTTGGGGTCAGCCTCGGATAGTCAGGGTGGTTGCGTCACAGTGAATGTGGGATGGGGAGAACGGTGATCCCGGTGTCCTGTTGAAGTTCCTGCATCAGGTTGCGGCGCTCGATGAGGGGGTTGGTCGCGATGACCGAGTAGACGGGTGATTGTGCCCCCTCGGCGGGGCGGGCGCCGGCGGTATCGAACAACGCGAGGCACGCGTGGGTGTGGGCGAGGTCGTGCCGTGCCCAGTACCGGATGCCGTCGAACCCTGCTGCGTGGAGCGCGGATGCCCACGTCTGGGTCAGTTGGTAGTTCCCGGTCGTGAAGATCTCGGCGGTGACCCCAAACTGGGCGGCCGTGTTCGAGGTCAGGTCCGCCAGCATCCGGTCGGTGGTTACCTGCATGCGCGAGACCGCGCGGGCGGTGAGTTCGGTACTCGGGATCACCCGCATCCCACCCCAGGTTTCGAGGAGGGTGATCTGCTCGGATTCGGCGGTGTAGCAGGTGCCCTGGGTGTCGGCGAGGTCGAACCTGCCGTACCCGGCGTTGGCGAACCACAGCGGTCCGTGTTCAGCGCCGTGACACCGGAACACCTCCGTCCCGGCGGGGCAGAGCCAAGACGGGAACCGGTCGTGCAGGTGTTCCGGTGGTGAGGGTGCGAGCAGGTGCAGAGCAGTGCGGGGTGAACTCACGCGGCGAGCCGCCCGGTGGCCGCACGAGCAAGATCGACCACTGAAGGCCCATCCCCGTCGAGCAACGCCTGCCGCGGCGTCCTGCCGCCGAGCTCGGGTTGTTCGGTCATCATCCAGGACGCGGCCATCCACCCGGTACCGTCGGCGTCCGCCCACACCCGCAGGACATCCTTGACCCCGAGGATGGGGCGGGCCGGAGCGGCACCGTCGAACCCCGCGACGGAGTATCCGGCGGAGCCGTCCTCGGCCTTGAGGCGCAGGACTCGATGATCACGCACCGCCTGGCTTAGCGCCTGCTTCGTCCAGCCGGTCACCTCGAGGACCTGCTTGTGGGTGAGGATCGCCCCGATGTGGTTCTCCCAGGCGCGGCGGGCCTTCAGCCCGGAGAGCACACCGCGGATCCCGTTCTCGACGTACGCGGCGTCGCCCGGGTTCAGCTCGGTCTGGTCGAGACCGCTGGCGGCGAGCTCGGCGGCCACGATATCCCGCAGTGGTGTGCTCATGCCTTGATCATTCTCGGTCAACGAGGTCAAGTCAACCAGGTCAAGCTGGAGTGGTGTGTGGAATGGGCGTCAGAACTTTGCAGAGGGAGCCGAGCATCAGGCGGGCCCGAGGTGACCGGTCGCAGTGCATTCGGTGTCGGCGGGCACGCACCGAACATCCGGCATCATCGTCCGGCTCGGTAACGCTGCGTCGCCCGCGGGTCCGCATCAGTCGGTCGCTCACACAGTTGTCGGAGGTACCCGCAATACTTGCGATCACACCAGCCCCACAGGTAACAGGAGACCAGACACATGCGCCATCGCCCCCGGACCGCCTTCCTCGCTCTCGGTGCGGTCACCGTCATCGGTCTGACCGGGTGCTCGGCCATCGCCGATGCAGATCCGGGCACCGGGTCACTCGGGGGCGCACCGGCCGCCCCCGCACCGGTCTTCGATGCGGCACCGGCGTTGGCGAAGCTCGACACCCTGGCGGTCAAGGGCCGCGCCCCGAAGACCGGCTACTCACGAGAGCAGTTCGGTCCATCGTGGTCCGACGACAACGGCGTCGAGGGCGGTCACAACGGCTGCGACACCCGCAACGACATCCTCCGCCGCGACCTGGTGGACCTGACCTACAAGACCAGTACGCGGGATTGTGTGGTGGCGACCGGCACCCTGCACGACACCTACACCGGCACCACCATCGCGTTCGTCCGCGGTCAGGACACCTCCACGGCGGTGCAGATCGATCACGTGGTCGCCCTGTCGGATGCGTGGCAGAAGGGCGCCCAGCAGCTCAGCCCGGAGCAGCGTCGCGACCTGGCCAACGACCCACGGAACCTGCAAGCCGTCGACGGGCCCACCAATTCGAAGAAGTCCGATTCCGACGCCGCTTCCTGGTTGCCGCCGAACAAGAGCTACCGGTGCACCTACGTCTCCCGGCAGATCGACGTCAAAGCCCTCTACGGGCTCTGGGTGACCCAGGCGGAGAAGGACGCAATGAGCCAGGTCCTGCACTCCTGCTAACAAACACCCTTCCTGGGTTCGGCCGCGAGGGCAGCGGTGGCCACCAACGCAACCCCGGTACAGGAGGACGCTCATCCAATCGCAGGAACAGCTTGGAGCTGGCGAGATTCGCGCTCAGATTCGCGTTTCCGCCGAAAGCTGCCGGTCGCGGCGATGGACTGCCGATCTGGTGTGCTGTGCCGGCGTTCGCGGCCCCCGCGGCCGTGGACCAGGGTAGACCCCGAGAGCGGCGAGCGGACGACGTTCGTCCTCGGGCAACGAGTCGGCACGCCACTTCTTGACCGCCCGATAGAGCCACTGACCTACCTGTTCACCGTCGGCTGTGACATAGTTCGCGGGCACCAGCGCATTGCCGTGCTCTTCTCGGTAGGCAGCGATTTCGGTAAGCATCCGCCGCCGCTTGCTGTCGGCGCATGACACAGTCGGAAGTGGGACATCGTCGTCATCGCTCCACACGAACCCAATCGCATCGAGTTGCTGAATGCGTTGGGGCGGCAGGGTACCGAGCATGCGGGCAACCCGCTGGCGCTCCTGCCATCGGCCCAGTCGAAAACCGCACTCGGCGACGTAGTCGACGGGCATCACGCTTCGGGGATCATGCCGGCGAAACGCAGCGTAGAGGCGCAGAGGTGAGGCGGAGGCCCGGGTTGCTCGCACCGAGATCGCATCCTTGTGAGAGCCGTAAAGCGTTGTCCGGATAGTCATCACTTCAAGTATGTCAACTAGTTTGACGACTTGTCACCAAAGTCGAGCAATGTTGGATCGAAAAATGCTGCGAATCAAATGAACCACCCACTCGCACACCCGGACGCAGAGATGCTCGACCTCCTCACCCGCCGCCTGGAGGGGCGTTGGGCATCTTCGGCATCTTCTCGCCGCTCGGAATCTGCGTTCAGCATCCTGTGACTGTGACCGGGGAATCACCAGGAACCGGGGCGTTCCCGCACCCCGGCGGGTCCGGCACGTTCACTGGAATAACCTGTCGGCCGGGCGCATCAGGTGTTGCTCCCGTCAGCGCGAGCGCCCCCGGGCGCAGTCACCGCGACGATCGGCGCCGGGTATATCGACGCCCTCGACGGATGCATCCTCCCTTAGCCGTCCTCGACTGTTGTCCGATCCGCAGGTGGGTGGCGCCCACGCCTTAACTCGCTGGAGGGGACGTGTCATGTCCACGGGTAGTGATGTATTTCTTTCGGACGCGACGGGTGGCGTGACTCCACTGCGGAGTGGCCTGTGCGGCGACTGCCGGAGCGGGACCGCGTGCACCGCGGGATCGCAGGCGGATGGAACGGTCGCAGCCCGTTGTAATGGGGTCCGGTGTTGTCGGCGGCACCGAGGGTTAGCAGTCAACGGCGTTGGGGCGGGATGCCCGCAACTGGGATCCCACCCGCGCGTGTCACACGTCACACACCGGTTTGGGAACCTTGCGCGCCTTTGAGACCTCCCACTTGTGTATCGAACAGGAGCGCAACTGGCCGTCCAGTCCCGAGTTTGTTGTGGGGCCGCAATCTATCCCGGTTGGTCAGACACTGACATCGAGCACGCGGAACCGGCGCGCGAGCCACTCCTATGTCACAACAGAAGGCGAGCATCACATGAAGAAGATCATGCGCGGAGCGATTCTGACTGCTGTCGCAGCAGGCATCACACTCGGCGCGGTCAACGCAGCGCGCCGAACCGGTAGATGATCAGCTGCGTGTGAAGGCCGCGTGCGAATCAATTGCCGCGCAGTACACCCGTTTCGGCGAGGGCCAGCCGGGCTGGCGCCGTCACTCAGGCGGCCTGCCGCGGCGGGGCGGTGTTCCCGGGGTGGAGTACAGAACTGGCAGCGTTGCCGTCGAGGTGGAAGGTGATGAGCGAGAAGAGCATGGGCCGGGTACCGGTGGGTGATCCGATCCCGCTGCGGTTCGATCCGACCACCAAGCAACGGCTCGAGGAGTTAGCCGCCGGCATCGGTCCGCGTCGATTCGGGCGCTGGTGCGGGTCGCCGCACGACGACTTCTCGCGGACCCTGATCGGCTGCCGGATGCACTGGTCCAGGCCCGCCGGGCCTCCGCAGAGGCCCGCCGCATCATCTGGGCGGAGCGACCGCTGGATCTCGACCCCGAAGCCGGCACTCGCCTCAACCAGCTCGCCCGCGAGTTCCACACCGACCGGAGCTCGATCGTCCGTGTCGCTCTGCACCGCTTCCTCACCGGGGCAGGCCGTTTCCGGCACCCGGTGCTCCGCGAAGATGCCCGCACCGATCTGAGCTGCCGCATCCGCGTGTACGTCAACCGCTCCACGCTGGTCCGCCTCGACTGGCTGATCGGCCGCAACGGTGACGTCCTCACCTCCGCTGCGATCCGGGTCGCGGTACGCCGACTCCTCGACGATCCGGAAGCCCTCGTCGCCGACCTGGCCACGATCGGCGCCGCCCGCGACCTGACCCCGGAAGACCTCGGCCCTCGCACGAACGTGCACTTCGACGACGACCTGCGCCAGCAACTCGATGCCCTCGCCGGGCAGCTCGACTCCGACCGCGCCGAACTCATGCGCCTGGCAGCCCGCCAACTGCTGGCGAACCCGCGTGACCTCGACCAGGCGGTCACCGAGGAGATCTACCGCGGGGGCGCCAACCGGGCAAAGCTCCTCGCCCGGAACACCCGCCGCCAGCAGACCGCGGCCGCAAACCAGGCCCCCCGCACGCCCGCCGTCCGCAAGGCGCCCAGCCCGCAAGGCAACCCGTTCGGGAAACGGCATGTCTTCCGGTTCGATGTGGACACCAAACGCCGCCTCGAAGAGCTGGCGAACGAATACGGTCCCCGCCGGATCTCCGCGCTGCTCCGCGTCGGGATCCGCAGACTCATCGGGTCCCCGCACGCCGATGTCGACCTCGCGCAGGCCCGCCGGGTGGCCGCCCAGGTACGGGCGCTTCCGCACGACCCGGTGACCCTGAAACTGGACTCGCCGACGGCGGCCCGCTTCCGCGCCCTCGCCGCCCGCCACGAGGCGTCGCCGCGGGACCTGGTCGCGGTCGCGGTGCACCGCTTCCTCGCCGCCCCCGGGCACTATCGGCCGACCCTGATCGACGAGGCCGCCGCATCCGGGCTCGACGAGAAGTTCAAGGTGTCGCTCTGCCCATCCGTCCGCCGCGACATCGAGCGGCTCGCCGACCGGCAGGGGAGTCGGTTGGCCTCTGCGTTGGTGCGGGTTGCGGTGCGCCGGCTCCTGGACAACCCTGGCGACCTCGCGGGCGACCTGAAGACCGTTGCGCCGGTGCACGACCTGCGACCGCCACCGCCCACCGCCCGGATCGACGTCGCCCTCGACGACGAACTCCTCGCACACCTCGACGCCCTCGCTGAACGGCTCGGCTCGGACCGTCAGGAACTGGTGTATCTGGCCGCCAAACGCATCCTCCGCTTCCATCACAACATCGAAAACCGGATGCTCGACGAGATGTTCCGCGCCCAGAACAACCGTTAGCACCTGCTGGCCAAACATGCCCGCCGCGAGCGGATTCGTCGGATGGACCGCGGCAGCGACACCTGACCTGGGAGAATGGGCGGTGTGTCGGGCCCGCACCACCGGAGGATGCCATGTCTCGGTTTCTGCGCCTCACCCTCGTCGCGGCGGCCACAGCGGCTGCGGCGATGTCTCTAACCGCGGCGCCCGCACACGCCGCACCGCCCGTCCCGGGTGGATGCGCATGGTAGAGTTTCGTCATTGGCGGGCTGTCGACGTGTGCACCGAGTTCGGTGAATTCCCATCAAGTGGAGGTGGTGTGCCATCTGCTCGGCGGATTCCCCTATATGGACTTTTCCGTGTGGGGGCCGGCGGTGCCCACCTCCCTGCCGTCGATCGCGCTGTGCCCGCCGCTTCACGTTGGACTCGGCGGCACCGTGCACGCCCGATAGCTCCGGCGCGCCCAGTGAACTGCGGAAATGACACGTCCCCGGGGTCGGTCCGCCCGATCGGCCGCCGCCGCCAGTAGGGTTCTGCCTGCTGTATCGAGAAGCCGTGAGAGATCGGGGAACTGTGGCGCGCAAAGTAGTTGTCGAACTGGTCGACGACATCGACGGAACCATCTTCGGCGAGGACGGGGAGAACATCACCTTTTCCGTCAACGGGGTGGACTACGAAATTGATTTGAAAGACAAGCACGCCAGCAAGTTTCACTAGAAGATCGGATTCTTCATCGGACACGTCACCCGAGTCGGTGGCCGCAAACGACGCTTGGATCGGCCCGTCGCCCCGGACGCCCCGCCGCGGGGGAGGGGGGAACTCCAAGGAGATTCGCGCCTGGGCGGCCGAACATGGCTACGAAATCTCCTCGCGCGGGCGCATTCCCACCGAGGTCGAGCAGGCGTTCCAGGACGCCCACTGACACCCAGTAGTGGGCATGTAGCGTGGGATTCCGACATGACACAGGGGTTTGACGGTGAACGAAACCGACCAAGGGAACACGAGAGCGCGTGATTGGCTGCTGTCCGGCGTGCTGGATTTGCGCGTGAGCCTGGGCCTGGGTGCTTGCGTTCTTCTGCTGGCGGTCATCGGGACGTCGAACAACGGTCCGGGGTTGGTTACTGCGATCGTGGTGGTGTGTCTAGCTGCCAGTGTCATCGCATTCGTCGCTGCCGTGACGAGGGGGGCGAAGGATCGTTGACCCGATCGCTGCGTAACCCCTGGTATCGGGCTCGGTGCGCCGAGCGGCGAGCGAGCATTGGCTGACCACCGGCAGCCGCGGGTTACGTGGCATGACGGGTGAGCCGGTGGAACTCAGCGACACCGAGGCCGCCACCGTCCTCGCTGCCCTAGTCGAAACCACCGGCGGTCGGTGGCCGGCCCACCCTGCACGCATTGTCCGCGCACTTCGCCGGCTCGGCATCGACGGCAATGCCGAGCAGATGGCCGCAGTAATAACCGCTCTGGTGAGCGACCCGGCCTGGCCGCACCGTGCCCGCGAGATTACGTCCGGCGCATCGGACTGGTAGGCCGGAACGGCTCATTCACCTGGGGGGATGACATGTCCCCATCGCTACGGGGTTGAGGAGGCGTTGTACCGATCCGCCTCTTCCCGGCGATACACAGCGCAGGAGGTCGTTGTCATGCTCAGCTCGTCCTAGTGGTTCCCGAAATCATCCGCATCCTGAACGGAGCATTCGCGTGGTGGGAATCGCTCCCTTTCCGCTGACCCGGAGGTGATAACGATGGTTCCGATCCCCCGTACGGGTTGGGAACAAGCTGGATGGTGTGGACACTTTGGCTGGTGCCCATAATTCTCTGGTGGAACTCCTGGCACTGACCCAGTACCTACTGCGCCGCCGGCGATGGACGGGCGGTGACGGCCGTGCGGTTGTCGTGATTCTGTAATCAGCGTCGAGTTCGGCAGAATTGGGGTTGACCTGCGATGACGACAGGTCGCCAGGAAAGGATGAGGCGAGCGCCGGAGTGTGTGCGGGTTCGTTTGACCGGTTGCCGGATGGATTTGCCCTTTTCAGCTGGCAGTGGAGTACCCGACTCGCACTGAGAGCTGTCGGACGGTTTCACGTGTCACTGACGGATTCCATGAGTCAGGTGTGGATTCGGCTTGTTCGTGATGGATTCCGTTACTTGCCTGCCGCTGTCGGCCCTTCGATATTCCTCATCGTTCAGCCGAAAGAGCCGCTCGGTATCTGCAGCTGTCTCACGGTGTGTGGATCGTCGGCGACGGTCTTGCGGCCGGTCGCTCGTCGATGAGCTTGTTCTGGTGCGGGCTGGTGATGCTCAGAGTTTCAGTAATGCTTGGGCGTGGGTGCGGGCGATCTTGATGTGGTCGTTGTCGTTGATTCGAGTCGGTCGAACCATTCCGCAGCTTCGCGCATGTCCTCGAACGGGTAGTCGGCGGAGAACAGCAATCGGTCGGCACCGACTTCTTGGATGGTGTTCAGCAGCGCCGGGGTGCGGAAGTTCGCGCTGGTGGTGAGGTAGAAGTTGGTGCGGAGGTAGTGGCCGAACGAGTGCTGGATGTCGATGCCCCGCGGTGCCACTGCGCTGCGGTGGTCGGTGCGCCAGATGTTGAAGGGCAGCAGCTCACCGAGGTGGCCGAGGATGATGTTCAGGTTTGGGTGCCGGTCGAACAAGCCGCTCCCCATCAGGCGGAGGGCGTGGGTTCCGGTTTCGACGGAGAACGCCCACGCGGACCCGTAGAGCCAGGGGTGGCCGTGGTACTGCGGCGTGGTGGACTCGAGCGGGTCACGCGGGTGCAGATAGACGGGAATATCGAGTTCCTCGACAGTGGACCAGAATTCGGCGTATCGGGGGCGTCGAGGTAGACGACGGTGTTCTCGTCACCGACCTGGGAGAATCCGTTGACGAGGGTGCCGACGAGGCCGAGTTCGGTGACGGCGCGGCGTATTTCGGCGTGGTCGCGGCGGCGGGGTCCTGCATGGGTAGTGCAGGTGCGTGCGGGTCGAGGTCATCGATCGATTCGTCGCGATTCATGATCGTCAGCGTCGTATGCCGGTCGAGGAGGGACCGCACCATGATCCCGGGTGTGTTCCAATCCTCGACTTTCCGGGAACGGAACAGCATGCGGTCACCGCTGTCGTCGAACAGGTGACCGTTCAGTTGCGCGATCTCGCGGCGGTACTTGCGCTTGATCTGCGCCAACAGCTTGTTCGCCGTCACTGTCGCTTCTCATCATCTCGCGCCGTTGGGCGTCTCTCGTGATCCGTGACACCGCACGTTTTCGCCCAGCGTGGATCCTGATGACCGATGGCCACCGGATAGCCCAGGAGGCACCCGTCTGTCCGGTGTGCGCGGCCGCGGGAACATTCCGGAATGTCGCCGCATCTAGAAGCCCACGGGAGATCCGCTCCCAGGCACCTGGAAAGGGACATTGCGATTCCAATGACGACTCCCGCTGAGAACACTGACACCGCCCCGGCCGCCGTCCCTGTGCCCGTACCGACCCCCATCCCGGCCTCGGCCCCCGAAGCGGACCCGTTGGCCGACGTCGGGATCGACCTGGCAAGCCTTCTCGGCGAGGGTTCGGCCGATGTGTCGACCTTGGAAATCGACGGCGGCATATCCGGCGCCGGCGGCATATCCGGCGCCGGCGGTGTGCAGATGAGTGCCGGCGTCGAGGCGTTCGTGAGCGCCCCCGCGGGTATCCCGCAGGTCGGTGCCGGTGTAGGTGCGCAGTTCGCGGCAGAAGGCGAATTCGATACCTACGGTAGCTACGAAGACGTCGACGTCAGCACGGACGCCGATGCCGGCACAACCGATGTGTCCGCAGAGGTGATCGACGGTGGCGTGTCCGGAGAGGCCGGGATCGAGGTCGGCGGCGAGTTCGGAGTCGACTTCCAGCCGGTAAATGGTGGGATCCCCGAGATCGGCATCGAAGCCGGTGGCGAGTTCGGCACATACGGCGGCTACGACGTGCACGGAGGTTACGAGCAGATCGATGCCCACCACCAGAGCGAGGACGCCATATGTCGGCTGACCATGGCGCCTTCAACCCTAGCAGCACCAGAACCGCAGGACATTATGCCGGCTAGATGCCTAAGCGCTCTGTGTTGTCTCTCGTCGCCCTGCACTGGATGCCCTTGAACGCGCCCCCGAGAGCTTAACCGCGCACAGTTCGAGCAGACCACGTCTAGTTGTGAATTCGACTCCGCCGAGCGCTCTCGCCATCAGTATGGCCTGGAGGCGCCGGTAGAACACTGTCGGAAGCAATCCAAACTCTGGAAGGATGTGCTCGTCTCCGCCTCCGTAGGGCGCCCAGCGCAGGGCGAAGGTAATCATGGCGACTTCATCTTGAGTCATGGTCACTCGCATTTCGAGAATCAGGTGGACTGCGGAGAACTTGAAGCAAACCACTGCTGAAAGCGTGTGACAGTCTCCCTCAGGATTATCTCTGTACCCCGTTCGAGATATGTTCCGGCTCACAGTGAATGATGGAGCTCTGAACGGTGAGTTGAAATTTCTTGTCGTTCAACGTGTGGGAGCCCATCACGTCGGTAGACCCCTGCGTCGATTGGTTCGTCGACTCCTCGTGTTGAGAACCAACTCAGTGGTCGGTAGCGATGCGTAGCGTACACAAGACAATTGGTGCAGTGAGTTTTTCGTTTCGAAGCCGCCGGGATGTGGACTCACTTCGCGGGACCCGCTAACGGCGTCGGTGGTCGGCTCACCCCCGAATTAGTCCCGGGGCAGCGAGGTGCATGTGCGGCAGCGCGGTCCGGCGGCCCCGTCGCGGAGTGTCCCATTGCCGGGCCACGTGGCTACGCGGTCGGGGCGGGCCGTGAGGCGCGTACGGACACGAAACGACGGAGGTCGTCGCGGAAGTTGGGATCGAGTTGGTTGGCTGTCGGTCCTGCCAGGATGCTGTCCAGTCTCGCGATGTAGCAGGCTGGAGTCATGCCGAACTCGACCAGGAGGTCGCCGGTTGTACCACCGCCGTAGGGAAGCCATTGGCGCGCGAACTCGATGATCCTCATGTCTTCGATAGCAGAGTCGTCGATCACGGTTTTACCTCCAACCGTCATACCTGGACAAACGCGGAGAGATGAGTCTTTCCGACCGAGTTGTTCCGGGTGGGTGCCCTTGGCCCCGGTCAGGCTGTCGCCAGAATTGGATTGCCGTCTGATCTTCCTACCGAGTGCGCGAGACCATTTGATCTGTCTAGTGCACCAGCGCGTGGACTGGACTGCAACTCCTTATAGGAAGGATCCCCCTGTTGGGGAGTGTTTTTCCCCCTTGGGGGGAGTCCGGTCAGGTGATGTGAGCCATATCTTGAGAGATGTCTTGGTACGGCGTTTGGGTCTATGTACCTCAAATCCCGGCATGTTCATCCCTGGAAGTTTGGAGTACCGATGTCAGCCGTCAGCTCGGTAGAACCGCCCGGGGAGGGGGTTGGTGTTGTCGGAGGGAACCACACTCGAAGGGTGGGGACCGAATCGGATTTCTTGACACGTTCGAGTTTCTTTCCTGGCAACAGCATTCAGTCAAAGCTTCTGACACACGCGTTACGTGTGACGGTCAAACCTGCGCTCGGTGTGTGGGCACACGTTCCGAGCGCACGTTGGGCCGCGCGGGTGGTTGACCAGGCCGCGCGCGTGCTACCCCCACTCGATGGGGTCGGGCATCGTCGTGTGCGCTTGGCGGATTGCGACGCGGATTGGATCCAGGCGCACAACGCCGACCTGCGCAGCGTGGTCCTCTACCTTCACGGCGGGGGGTTCCTGACCGGTGGCCTCAATACGCACCGCCGTCTTGCCTCTCGGATTTCGCAGTCGGCCGACGCCAGCGTGCTCAGCGTCAACTATCGACTGATGCCCACGCATGCGATAGGGGACGCCGTCGCCGACGGGATCGCCGGCTATCGCTGGTTGCTTGCACGAGGATTCTCCCCGACCCAGATCGTCATCTCCGGTGATTCCGCCGGCGGATATCTCGCGTTCATGGTGGCACTGGCACTCGCCGACCTGGATCTGCCGAGGCCTGCCGGTCTGGTCGCATTGTCACCGCTCACCGACTTGGACCCGACCGTCAAGTTGCAGCATCCCGCGTCTGCGCAATGCCCGATCCTTCCCAGTTCGGCGCTGGTGGCGCTGACCGCCCTCACCGAGCGCGTGGAGTGCCGTACTCGTGGCGTTTCGGGGCTGCCTTTGTCTCCTGTCGATGCAGATCTGCGCGGGCTTCCGCCAGTACTACTTCAGGTCGGATCCAGAGACATGCTGTATCCCGATGCGCGGCTGATGTTCGAGTGCCTTACCGATGCCGGGGTCCCGGTTGCCCTCGAGATATGGGATGGCCAGTTCCACGTCTTTCATGTGGCTGCGGATCTTCTGCCTGAGGCACGCAGGGCAATTGAGCGTGTCGCGGAGTTCATTCGCGCGGTGACCACCGTTCGAACCGGCGATTCGGCACCTGATCCCCTCGGTTCGGACCGCGAGATCGCTTGACGCAATCGGTACGGGCGATGCTCCGGGATCGAACCTCCACAGCAGATCGCTAGCGCGGTGTGACAGCAAATCTGTGACGGCAAATCTGTGTGAGCAACATTTCGGCACGAGCCGCCACAGAGCGATCTGCGTGAAAGATACGGCAAAACCCTCACGATGGATGGGAATCGATTTCAATGGCGTGGTTGTTGCTCGTTACAGCGATTGTTCTCGAGGTTGCGGCTACGAGCATGCTGCCGCTCACTCACGAGTTCACCCGAGTCCGGTTATCTGCTGCGGTGCTGGGGCTCTATGGAAGCGCCTTCTTTTTGTTGGCGAAGGCGGTCATCCAGATCGACATCGGTGTTGTGTACGCGCTGTGGTCGGCGCTGGGGACGGCGGCGGTGGTCGCACTCGGTGCCCTCTTCCACGGGGAACGTATCTCACGGGTCAAGATTGTCGGTCTCGCGCTGACCGTCGTTGGTATCGTCGCGATGAATTTTGGAGGGTAGGCGCCATGGGCTGGTCCTACCTCATGGGTGCGGTTGTCGTGGAAATCCTTGCCACAACCGGACTTCACTCGACTGAAGGGTTCACTCAGCCGATCCCAACGGTGGGGGTCCTCGCCGGGTACCTCCTGTCGTTCTTCTTCCTGTCGAAAGCGCTCAGATCGATCTCGCTCGGTGTCTCGTACGCGTTGTGGTCGGCAATAGGCACCGCCTCTATTGCGGTGGTCGGAGTGCTGCTGTTCGGCGATGCTGTGTCGGTCGCGCGCGTGGTTGGATTGATATGCATTGTGGCCGGGGTCGTCACTTTGAACATGGAGGCGGACCGCGAGTCCAGGCCTACCGTGCCCGTGGACGCCCGGCAGTCGGTGGAGTTCGACTGAGATCAATCGCGCAAAGCGTGGACCATCGCGATGCCGCGAGCGAGCGTTCCCGGGACGGAAGCGGCGCATCTTGGAGGACCACGTCTGGGTGCTGTCAGGTCGCGGCCAATATGTTGGCGATGCGTGCGTCCTCATCCAACAATATTTGAGTCAATCCGAGCTCCGTGCATCTCGCTGCGACCGGAGCCAGCACGGACCGCGCCTCCGTGAACCGCTCCGAGGCGGACAAGCACACCGCCAACAGTAATTTCGCGCGGATGAGCGCCCGGGGCCTGCCCTGTTTTTCGATGCTGAGCACGAGCTCTTTCGCCCGCGAACAGGCGTGCGCGACATCGTCGGAGGTACTCGCACCGAGCAGGATCCTGATCGAAGAGTCTTCGTCGAGTTCGGATGTGATGGTAGCGATCCCGTCTGCTTGCGGACGGTACGCGTTCAAGCCCATCAGTCGAGTGCGGACGTCTTCGCCGACGGGCAGCCCTGAGCGGATCCGCTCGTTGACCATCCGGGCGGCCAGACGTGGCAGCCGCAGCGATTCGGCAATCCTGGCGCCCTCCTCGAGTCGACGTTCGGCCTCTTCATGATGTCGGAGTGAGGCTTTGACCCGTGATCCGGTGCCGTAGGTGGCAAGCATGAATTCCACGAGGCCGCCACCCTCGGAACCGAGTTTGTAGCTTTCGTCGAGGAGTCGTTCGGCCTCTGTAATGTTTCCCATCTCGTAGAGAAGCGCTCCGAGCAAGGCTCCGGCGAGTCGTGCTGCATGGGCGTGGACGCCGGATTTCCCGGTCATCGCCACTGCGGATCGGAAGTAGTTCTCGGCCGCGGGAATATCGAGTTGTTCGTATGCCGCTGCGCCGGCCAGGCAGTATCCGTACATGACACTGAAGGGGCCGCTGGTTTGCGCATGATATGCGGCGGCCCAGTCCTGCCAACGGCGCGCTGCGTCGAAATCGAATGTGTAGAGGGCCACGAAGGAAGCGATGCTGCCGGCGCCCGACGCGAGGAAGGGCCGCACCGCATCCGGGTGGCGCAAACAATCGGCGACGAGTTCCTGCACCCCTGCGATCTCATCGGCGAAGAGTTTGCCGGATGCTTGGACGACGGCGGCTTCGACGCGAAGGGCATCAGTCGCGGTGTCGTCTGTCTGGGTGTTCGTGAGTGCGGCATCGAAGAGATCGAGGGCAGCTCTCATCTGTCGTGGACGCTGCATCAGTATGTTCGCCCACGCTATGTTCAATTGGAGTCGGGCACTTGTCACAGCAAGGTTCGGGGGAAGTTTCGCGACCAGGCCGAGGAGGGTTGTCATCCGCGAGTCCTCGATGAGTGTCATGCCGCCGTCTTCGACCAGCCGAAGGGCGTGGTCGGTGTCGCCGGCGGCAAGTGCGTTGTCGACAGCCTCGCTGAGCATGTTGTGGTCGGCAAACCAGTGCGCCGCGATCCGGTGGAGTTCTTCACGACGGCCCGGATGGAGGCGTTCGAGGCGGCGATGGAGGAGATCGGCGAACAGGTGGTGGTAGCGGAACCATTCCCTGTCGTCATCGATGCTTTGCAGAAACAGGTCTCGCCGTTCGATTTCCTCGAGCATCTCTTGGCCGGATGGAACGTGTGTCAGCATGCCGGCGAGGTCACCGCAGATCTTCTCCGTAATGGCTGTCGCCAGGAGGAACTCGAGGATGGTCGGCTCGAGTGTGCTCAGGACGTTCTCCACCAAATATTCGTGGATGGCATGGTGGCCTCCGGAAAGATGCGCGATGAAGTCCATGCGATCGCTGCGGCCGCGTAGCGACAGGGACGCCAGTTGCAGCGCCGCGACCCATCCGTCGGTCGATCTTCGAAGACTGCTCACTTCTTGGTCATCGAGTGTGAGTCCGTTGACGTCGACGAGGAATGCCCGGGATTCCGCGGTGTCGAAACGCATTGCCGTCGGCCCGATCTCGACGAGTTCGTCGCGTACTCGCATGAGGCTCAGCGGGAGACCGGATTGGGATCGTGTTGCGACGATCACCTGGACGTGATGGCATCCGTTCTCGAGCAGGAAGTTCATTGCCGCCACGGTGTCGGGCGAGGTCACCCGGTGCCAGTCGTCGATCACAATGGCGATCGCGTGGCCACTGTCGTGGATGTCGTTGATCAACGAGGGCAGCACATAGCGCGCTGCATCTTCGTAGTGGTCTTCGAGGATGCGCTCGAGGTCGGGCGCGGTCGTGGGCAGCGCGGTGTGGATCGCCTCCACCAGGTGGGACAGAAACCAGGTGACGTTGTTGTCATCGCGGTCGATGGTGAGCCAGGCGACGGGCATTCCCTCGGCTATCAGAGCGTGCCGCCATTGGGAGGCCAGGGTGCTCTTACCGAAACCTGCGGGGGCGTGGATCACTGTCAGGCGCCGCCCAGCGCCGGCGCGGAGGGTCTCGAGGAGTCGTCGGCGCTCGACCAATGGCCGTGCCGAGGTCGGGGGACGAAATTTCGTGGCGGCGGTGGGCGGGGTGTTCGGCATTGCTGCCGGGGTCTTCTCCGCGGGTGCCCCGCCGGTTCCGGGCGGGGGCGAGGTGGCTCGGAACGGATCGGCGGGCATCGCCATCGCGTCCATTTGCAGCCCGTGCAGGAGTTGGACCGTTCGAAGCTCGTTTCCGAATGCGTCGGCCGATGCTGGTCGATCGGCGGGAACGCCCGCCATGGCGTGTTCGATGGCGGTGCACACGTCGTCGGGAATGCCGTGCTCACGCAGGTCCGGGATCGGTTGATTGGTGACCCGCACGAACTGGGCAACCACCCCTTCCCGGGTGCGGCGCTCGAAGGCGGCGTGTCCAGTCATCAGGCAGAACAGCGTCGCACCGAGACCGTATACATCGGACGCGGGACTCGGTGGTTGGCCCTTGAGCACCTCGGGGGCGGTGAAGGCGGGGGTGCCGACGATGCTGCCCGCGGATGTTTCGAAATCGCCCCCGATCCGGGCGATGCCGAAGTCGGTCAGTTGCGGCTCGCCGTATCCCGTGATCAGGATGTTGGCGGGTTTGATGTCACGGTGGAGGATGCCCTCACGGTGAGCGGCCGCCAGAGCCCCGGCCAGTTTCACTCCGATCCCGAGCACGGTGGGCAACGGGAAGGGACCCTTCTGCCGAAGCAGGGTTTGGAGAGAACCGTGTTCGTGGTAGGGCATCACGAGAAAGAGGGAGCCGTTCGCGGTGACGCCGACGTGGAGAATTTGGACGATGTGGGGATGGCTGGAGAGTTTGCCCATGGCGCGTTGTTCTCGTACGAAGCGGGTGCGGTCGTCGGGTCCGACATCGGAGGTCAGCACTTTGACGGCGACCGGTCGATCGAGGGAACGCTCGGTGCAGCGATAGACCACCCCGAATCCTCCGCGTCCGACCTCCTGCGCATTCTCGAGTCCGGCCATGTCCAATTCGGTGGCGATATCGCGGCTCACATCGCGCTGAGTATTCGGCAGGTCGACTTCGTCGAACTCGTCCATCGGTGGCTCAATCCTCTATGCACTTCTACCTCTTTGTGGCAGGTCAGAGGGTGTGCCACGACTGTGGGCCTCGGCATTCGGGGCGAAGTCCGCCCGCGAGCGGTTCATGCGCACCTCCAACCAGTGTGATCCAACTCACATGCTAACTCAGTGCGATTCGGTGCTGTTCCCAAATCCGAGTGGACAGCAGGGGGTGGCGGCAGATCCCATCTGGTCAGCCGCTACCGGCGCCGCATTCCCTCGAAGGTCAGGCGTAGGACTGCCTCGGCGAGATCCTCGGCTGATCCTCCGGTTCGCGGCCGGTGCCACTCGATGAGCGAGTTGAGCATGCCGAACACAAGGCGGCCGGTGAGCGCGGGATCGATGCCTGGCCGAAGGTCTCCCTCCTCGGCGGCCCCGACGACGAGGTCCCGCACGAAGAGATCGAATTCCCGTCGACGGGCGAGGGCGCGGCGTTCCACGGGAGTGTTCCCACGAACGCGCAGCAGGAGGGTGACGTAGGGCAGTTCTGCGACCAGGATCTCGGCGGTGCGCCGGACGAGGTACTCGAGGCGGTCGATGTGTCGGCCGCTGGTGGCCTGCCGTTCGGTGGTGACGGCGAACAGTGCGTCGAGCGCCCGCGCCAAGGCTCGCTCCAGCAGTTCGGTCTTTCCTGAAACATGGTGGTAGATAGATGACTTCGTGATTCCCAGCCGCTGGGACAAGGCCTCCATGCTGGTGCCCTCGTACCCCTTGTCGTTGAAGACCGTCACGGTGACGGCGAGGAGGGAGTCGAGGTCATAGCCGGGTCGGCCGGGCCGCTGAGCGGGGTGTGCGGTCGTCATGGGTTACGGTCCTTCCCGGTGCGCCCGTGCGACGTTGCCGTGCCCGTCGAGATCGTCTGCCATGTCCGCTTTCGCCGAGGTGATGCTTCTCTGGCTCCGTGGGTCGGGAGGGGCGCACTCCGGATGGTCGAGCCCGTGTCGGCGGATCCCCGGGTGCCGTCTCACACCACTCGCCGCGCTTTCATTCCGTCGAACACGGGCGCGATCCGAACCACGTCGCCGGTGGTGGGCGCGTGCACCATTTTGCCGCTGCCGAGGTAGATTGCCACGTGCCCGGGGCCGGCGGGACCCCAGTTGCCGAACAGCAGATCACCGGGTCTGGCGTCGGCGAGGGGAATCTCGGTACCGACGTTCCACTGAGTTTCCGACGTCCGAGGTAGGGAGACATTCTCTGTTGTTGCGGCGTGGACGGCGTAGGAGGTGAGTCCGGAACAGTCGAAACCGCCGCCGGAGGGCCCGTTCACGTTGCCGCCGCCCCACACGTAGGGAAGGCCCAGATAGCGTAGGGCAGCCTCGACGATCCTGCCGCCGACGCCTCCCCAGTCGCCCGACCCAGGATCGAGGATCGACGCGAAGCGGGATTCGGCCGCGCGGATCTTCGCCACGTAGGGCTTTGTCTGATTCTCGTAGTCGGGGAGTCCCGAGGGCATTCCGCCCGATCGGCGGACCGCTCCCACGCCGGCGTTGTATCCGGCGAGCGTCAGGTCCAGCACGTCACCCGAGACGAGGCCGGCCTGCTTCCACGAATCGATCTCCTCGTACATGTCGCAGAGTAGATGTCCCGATGCCATGACCGAGTCGCCGACGGCAAGGACATCCACCTTTCCGTCACCGTCGGCGTCGCGCCCGTATTTCGCCCAGGTGCCGGGCATGAACTGGCCGGGACCACGGGCGCCATCCGGCGACACGGGCGCCGAGGCGCCGTATCGGAAGTTGTTCTCCGCCGAGTACAAGGCCGCCAGGACAGGGGCCTTGATGCCGTCGCAGATGCTTCCCGCCTTCTGAAACCAGGGGACGAATACTGCGATCGCCCCCAGCTGTGAGGCTGCCCGAGTGGGGGCGTCGGACACGGTGGGGAGGTGGGAGATTCCGGAGACGGCAAGCGGCGTCGAGTCGAATTGTTCAACGGGGTCACCATACTCGAGGACGGTCCCGTCGGATTCGGGTTCGTGCTCGGCGGCAGGAATATCGCCCGTGGTGTCACCGGTCGCGTCGGGTGGGGGAGAGGCACTCTCGGGCGGTGGCGAGTAGGCGCCTATCGCCTCCTGGACGGCATCTGCGGTATCGGTGATTGCTTGCTGCACTGCGCCTTGCGCCTCGGGAGGTAGCTGCTCGACGGCGTCGTTGACCTGTTGCCCGATCGCGGGTGCGGCATCGGTGATCTGTTGCACCTGTTGGGTACCATAGTCTTTCAAGGCCGGAGGCGCCTCCGATCCGTGTACCGCGCCACCGAGCGCTGTGGCGACTGCGACAATGATCGCCGAAGGATCGACCGACATCTACTTCCTCCCGTGCTGTGACCCAACCCTGTGAAAACTTCTGATGTGATCCAAGTCTCGACCACTGGGCGGCTATGTTCCTCACACCATTTGGGGATAAGGGTCCACCTTTAGAGAGATTCGCGGGGTGTCGTGTCGGTACTTCCCTTGCGGGCGGGACGCGCCCCTCGAATCGAACTGGCCGATCCGACGACGATCGCGCCGGGCCGGTCCGGCGATGATGTCGCCGCCTCACCAGGGTGACCGCGGGTGGGCGGTGGGCGTTGCGGATCAGGGCGTTGTGGGCCGATTGTGGACTCCGGAGACAACCGTGCTCCGGGTCGCTGCGTCGAGGCCGTACGGGGTGTACAGGGTGAATCGGTCGATGATGCCGCCGAACCTGCGTGATATCTCGGCCGCGGCCGCGTCGGGCTCGCCGACGACCGCGAAGGTGCGCAGGACGGTGTCGTCGATCAGCCGGGTCATGGACGCCCAGTCGTCGAGCTTGGACAGCCGGTGGAGCTCGGTCTGCAGATCACCCCAGCCGTGAAGGTCGAGGACCGCCCGGTACGCCGGGGTGGACCCGTAGAAGGCGATCTGTTTGCGCACGGCGGTCGCCGCTTCCTCGAATTGCCGTTCATCTGACCCGGTGACGACGAGTCCGGGATAGGACAGGGTGAAATCTTCGAAGACTTTTCCGGCCTTGGCGAGGGCCGATTTGATCTGCGGGACGGTCACTTCCCGGAGATATCGTTCGGTAGTGAAGCCGTGGACGAGCATCCCGTCCGCGACCTCGGCGGCGACGGACGTCATCTGCGGGCCCACGGCGGCGATCATCACTTGGGGAGGCCCGAATTCGTTACGCGGAGGCCGGAACATCGGTGTCATCAGGGTATGGCTGTAGTAATCCCCGCGGAAGTCGAGGGCTGTCTGGTTTTGCCAGCTCTCCCAGATGGCGTGGAGCGCCCTGACGAATTCCCGCATCCTCGGCGCCGGCGCGGACCACGGCATGCTGAACCGGCGCTCGATGTGCGGCTTGATCTGTGATCCCAGTCCGAGCGTGAATCTCCCGGAGCTGAAGGACTGCATGTCGTTGGCGACCGTGGCGAGGGTCATGGGATTGCGTGCAAATGCCACGGCGATGGCGGTGCCCACGTGGAGTCGGGGTGCGTTCTCCGCGGCGAGCAGGAGCGGCAGGAAGGGGTCGCGACTGACTTCCGTCGACCACACCCCGTCGAAGCCGGCCCGTTCCGCGAGTCCGACCTGCTCGTGTATCTCGTGGAGGCTTGCCCCTGCCGTCCCGTCGATGGATCCGCCTATGTTGCCGTCGATCAGCATCCGAACTCCCTACCCTCCAACATCCAGTCAGGGTTGACTGGATGTTGGTTCGACGATACCGTGAGCGAACGGTCGGCGACAGTGGTTCGACCGCAGGTTCTTCACTTCGTCCCCTGTGGCTCTGCGCATCTCGCAGATCGCGTCCCCAGGGGATTCGTTCACGATCCGAGGAGAGTTGCCTTGTCTGAAGAGGCATTTGTATACGAGGCCATTCGCACGCCTCGCGGTAAGGGCAAGAACGGAAGTCTGCACTCGGTCAAACCGATCGACCTCGTGGTGGGCCTGATCGACGAGCTGCGCGCACGGTTTCCGGACCTGGACCCGGGCTACATCGACGACATCGTGCTGGGTGTCGTCTCCCCGGTCGGCGAACAGGGTGGTGATATCGCCCGGGCCGCGGCGTTGGTGGCGGGCCTGCCTCTGACGGTGGCCGGACTGCAGATCAACCGGTTCTGCGCATCCGGACTCGAGGCGACGAACCTCGCCGCCCAGAAAGTACGGTCGGGCTTCGAGAACCTGGTGATCGCCGGTGGCGTCGAGTCCATGTCGCGAGTGCCGCTGGGCAGCGACGGAGGTGCCCTCTTCAACGACCCGACGACCGCATACGACCTCCACTTCGCTCCGCAGGGAATCGGTGCGGACCTGATCGCCACGATCGAGGGTTTCAGCCGCGAAGACGTCGATGCCTACGCTGCGCGGTCGCAGGCCCGCGCCGAGGCCGCCTGGTCCGGTGGATATTTCGCCAAGTCGGTCGTTCCGGTCAAGGATTTCAACGGTGTCCCGCTGCTCGATCACGACGAGCACCGCCGTCCGGGCACCACCGTCGAATCGCTGGCCTCGTTGAAGCCGTCCTTTGCGGCACTCGGTCAACAGGGCGGCTTCGATGCTGTTGCGCTGCAGAAGTATACGTCGGTGGAGCGGATCAACCACGTCCATCACGGCGGTAACAGTTCCGGCATCGTGGACGGCGCGGCGCTGGTCCTGATCGGCAACGAAAAGGCCGGCAAGCAGTTCGGCCTCACACCCCGCGCCCGGATTATCGCCACCGCTGTCACCGGGGCAGACCCTACGATCATGCTCACCGCCCCCACCCCGGTGGCGCTGAAGGCACTCGATGTCGCCGGACTCACCGTCGACGACATCGATCTGTTCGAACTGAACGAGGCGTTTGCCTCGGTGGTCCTGAAATTCCAGAAGGATCTGGCCATTCCGGACGAGAAACTCAACGTGAACGGCGGCGCGATCGCCATGGGCCACCCCTTGGGAGCGACCGGCGCGATGCTCGTCGGAACGGTGATCGACGAGTTGGAGCGGCGCGGCGACCGGCGCGCATTGATCAACCTGTGCGTCGGTGGCGGCATGGGTATCGCGGCCATCATCGAGCGAGTCTGAAAGGCAACGGCAACAACATGAGTGCAACATCAACCATCACGTGGTCGCAGGATTCGGACGGAATCGTGCTGCTGACCCTCGACGATCCGGCCCAGTCCGCAAACACCATGAACTCGCAGTACGTCGAGTCCATGGGCAACGTACTCGACCGGCTCGAGGCCGAGCGTGACTCTGTCACCGGTGTCGTGATCACGTCGGCGAAGAAGACCTTCTTCGCGGGCGGTGACCTCAACGACCTGGTCCGTGCCACCGCGCAGGATGCGGTCAAGTTCACGGACTTCGCGAATGGGATCAAGGCCCAGTTCCGACGTCTCGAGACCCTGGGCCGTCCGGTGGTGGCGGCGGTCAACGGTGCCGCCCTCGGCGGTGGCCTCGAGATCACCCTGGCCACCCACCACCGCATCGCGGTCGATTCGAGATCGGTGATCTTCGGACTGCCCGAAGTGACGCTCGGGTTGCTCCCCGGTGTCGGCGGAATCACCCGGACCGTTCGGATGTTGGGGCTCGAGAAGGCACTGACGAGCCTGCTGCTGACCGGGAAGACGTTCAGCCCCGCGGCCGCGAAGACACTCGGCCTCGTCGACGACCTGGTGGCCAGCGCCGACGAACTCGTTCCCGCCGCCAAGACGTGGATCAAGGACAACCCCGAGGGCGGTGTACAGCCGTGGGATCGGAAGGGGTTCCGGATCCCCGGCGGCACCGCGCTCAATCCGGCGGTGACGGCGAACCTGCGCCGCACCGTGGCAGGGGCACCCCTGGAGGCGCCGCGGGCCATCGTCGCCGCCGCTGCCGAGGGAGCGTTGGTCGACCTCGACACGGCAGCACAGATCGAGACGCGCTACTTCGTCGGCCTTGTCACCGGTCAGGTGTCGACGAACATGATCAAGGCACAGTTTTTCGATCTGCAGAGCATCAAAGCCGGCGGAAGCCGGCCGGAGGGGCATCCCAGGTTCGCGGCACAGAAGGTTGGCGTGATCGGCGCCGGGATGATGGGTGCCGCGGTGGCCTACGTCTCGGCGAAGGCGGGAATCGACGTCGTGCTACAGGACGTCTCGATCGAGTCGGCGCGAAAAGGGAAGGCCTACGCCGAAAAGCTGGAGGCCAAGGCCCTCGCTCGTGGAACAACGACCGAGGAGAAGTCCGCCGCGCTACTCGCCCGCATCACCGCGACCGACAATCCGGCCGACTTCGCGAATGTCGATTTCGTCGTCGAGGCGGTCTTCGAGAGCGTGGAGGTCAAACAGGCGGTCTTCAAGTCGATCCAGGACGTCGTCGCCCCCGACGCCGTGCTGGGCTCGAATACGTCGACGCTGCCGATTACCACGCTGGCCGAAGGCGTCGACCGTAAGGAAGACTTCATCGGGGTGCACTTCTTCTCCCCGGTCGAACGGATGCCGTTGGTCGAGATCATCGTTGGCGCACACACCGCACCGGCAACATTGGCGAAGGCGTTCGACTTCGCGCAGCAGATCAAGAAGACCCCGATCGTGGTCAACGACAGCCGCGGCTTCTTCACCAGCCGCGTGATCACGAAGTTCCTCGACGAGGCCGCCGCCGCGGTCGGTGAGGGCATCGAACCGGTGATCATCGAGCAAGCGGGGGCCCAGGCCGGCTATCCCGCACCCCCGCTGCAGCTGCTCGACGAGCTGACGTTGACCCTGCCGCGCAAGATTCGTCAGGAAGCCCGTGCGGCGGTCGAGGCGGACGGCGGCGTCTGGGTCGAGCACGGATCGGAGGCCGTCCTCGACCGGCTGGTCGAGGAACTCGATCGTCGAGGTCGGTCGACCGGTGGCGGCTTCTACGAGTACGACGAGTCGGGCAGCCGCGTCGGCCTGTGGCCGGGGCTGCGCGACGCCTTCCAGTCGGGGAGCACCGAGATCCCGTTCGACGACCTCAAGGAACGGATGCTGTTCGCGGAGTCCCTCGAGACGGTGCGCTGCCTCGACGAAGGGGTCCTGACGTCGGTCGCCGACGCCAACGTCGGGTCCCTGCTCGGTATCGGGTTCCCGGCGTGGACTGGCGGCGTCCTCCAGTACATCAACGGCTACCCGGGTGGGATCGCGGCGTTCGTCGAGCGGGCACGCGTACTTGCCGCCCGGTACGGCACTCGCTTCGAGCCGCCCGCCTCACTGGTGGCCAAGGCCGAGCGCGGAGAGACCTACGAGTAACGGCGTCATTTACGATCGGGGTTGGCACCACTGTGGGCAGTGGTGCCAACCCCGTTGAGGGCTTTTCTCCGAACGGATGGAGCTGATGTCGGTGTCGATCAGTGACGCCTCGGTCAAGCGCACCCAGCAAGAACGGCGGGCGATCACACGCAGGCAGATACTCGACGCCGCCGTTGCGGTGTTGTTCCGGGACGGCTACTCCGCCGCCACCACGTTGCGGATCCAACACGAGGCGGGGGTGTCCCGCGGCCGTCTCTTACAACAATTTCCCTCCCGCGAAGCGCTGCTCGTCGCCGCCGTCCAGCATCTCGCGACGGCGCGGATGGAGGACATGCGGCATCGCGACGATTGGCCACACGACCCCACAGAGCGCATCGACTGGGCGATCGAGATCATGTGGCCCACCTTCCACCAGCCGTATTTCTGGGCCGCGACCGAGCTGTGGCTCGCCTCCCGCGCCAACGACAAGTTACGCGAAGCGCTGCTGCCGGAGGAGCGCCGGCTGGGCCACCTCGTGAGAGCAACGACCGACGCGTTCTTCGGCGGCGAGTTGTGCGCACGCCCGCGCTACGAGTTGGTACGCGAACAACTCAACACCTCGATGCGGGGTGCCGCACTGACCTATGCGCTCGATCCGCGCGATCCCGCCACCGACCCGCACCTGCACGAGTGGAAACTGATGGCGCGAGAACTGCTTACCTGACGGCCTGTACGGCGGAGCTATCCCGCGCCACCGATCTGGCGCGGGATTCCTCGTATTCCCGGGCGGTCTTCTCGATGAGCGTGGCGACCGAGAGGACCGCGTCCACCCCGGACACGCTGTGCCCACCACTCCACGCCGTGCGGTTGCTGAGCAATCGGTCCTGGCGGAAACCCTCGGATGCGGGATGCTCGGCCGCGGCAGCGTCTCCGGCCTGCCGATCGACCCAGCACTTGAGCAGGCTCGCCGGAATGCCACCTACCTGGGTCGAGAGCACGACGTCGTCGAGGCTCGCCTCGACCAGCGCGCGCCGATAGTCGTTGTCGGCCCGACTTTCGTCGGTGGCGATGAACTTCGTTCCCATGTACCCGAGGTCGGCGCCGAGAACCTGGGCGGCATGCAACGCCACGCCGTCACTGATACCGCCGGCCAGAACGATGGTGCCGTCGAATCGCTCGCGGACGGCGCGGACGAAGGAGAACGGGTTCGCCCAGCCCGTCTGGCCGCCGGCACCCGCGGTCAGGAGCACCAACCCGTCCACGCCCAAGGCGATGGCCCGGGCCGCATGCTGCAACGTCGCGACGTCGGCGTAGACCTGGCATCCGATCGCGCGCAGCGGGGCAAGAACGGGCTCGGGGGACCCGACACTGGTGATGACGAGTTCTACGCCGTGATCCACCAGGCACGCGAGGTCTTCGCGCAGTCGCCGGTTCGATCGGTGCACCACGAGGTTCGGCGCAAAGGGCGCCGACCTCGGGACCTCGCTCAGGGCCGTCTCGATGCGGGTGAGCCAGTGGTCGAGTTCACCGGTGGTGGCCGCATTGTGGGTGGGCAAGGATCCCACGACGCCTTCGCGGCACGCCGCGATGACCAGGTCGGGGCCGGATACCTCCGTCATCGGGGCGGCGATCAACGGAACGGTCAATCGATTCGCCAACGCTTCGGAAATGGACACGTCAGACTCCTTGCGAGAACCACGAGAGGCAGGGTGTGCACCTAAGTAAATGCCGGGAAATCGGCGATGGCGCATGCTAGGTTGAAATCAAGCTACAACCCCGGTAAGTAAATCTCAAGCCACATCGAATGCGCCGAAAAGGGGCGGGGAGCATCGACGAACCAGTGCGCCCGAGTCGAGCTCGGCTCACCAGCACTCCGCGTCCCCGCAACCGCAGGGCCCAGATCCTGGTGGCCGCGAGCGCCCTGTTCTCCGAACGCGGTTACCACAATGTGGGCACCGAGGACATCGCCTCGTCCGTCGGGATCACCGCCGGGGCCTTGTACCGGCACTTTCGGAGTAAACAGGAATTGCTCGCCTGCACGGTGGCCGAGAGCTTCGATCAGGCGGGTGAGTTGTTGATCTCACGCGGAATCGATGACCTCCCGGCACTGCTGCACGGTCTGGCGGAAACGGCCGGCACTCGACGTGACCTCGGAGTTCTGTGGAATCGCGAGATTCGACACCTGGCACCGGAGCGGCAGGCGTCCCTGCGTGACCGATTGCATGAGGTGGTGTCGCGTCTCTCCGCGGCGCTCGGCCATTCCGTGCCGGGGGTGGGCGCCGCTGACGCGGAACTGCTGGCGTGGTGCACTCTTGCGGTTCTGACCAGCCCGGGCTATCACCGCACCGAGATCCTGCCGGGCCGTTTGATCGACCTGCTCGCCACCATGGCCGTGGCCGTCAGCGCGGCGCCGTTGAACAGTGCAGCTGAACCGGCCGCCGATCTGCCCGGACGGGGCGGCATGGCGCCGGCCTCGCGCCGCGAGGCTCTCCTGGGCGCGGCCACCAGACTGTTCGGCGCGAAGGGGTACCAAGCAGTCACGATGGACGAGATCGCAGCCGCTGTGCAGGTCCACAGCGCCAGCGTGTACCGGCACTTCGATACGAAGGCCGATCTCCTGGCCGCCGTGATCGACCGGGGCGCGGAACCGCTCCAGTTGGGGCTGTCGCAGGCACTGTTCTCCGCGGACACCTCCCAGGAGGCTCTGGACGCCGCGGTCGATGCGTACATCGCGTTCGCGATGATCCACCACGACCTGCTGGCCGTGCTGACCTGCGAGGTACTCAGCCTTCCACCCGCCCGCCGGCACGCTGTGCGCAGCGCGCAGCACGACTACGTCGGGCAGTGGTTCCAACTGCTGCAAGAATCCCGGCCCGAACTCGACGACACCGAGGTGCGATTTCGTGTTCACGCTGCGTTGACAATCGTCAACGATGTATCCAGGACGGTACGGTTGCGCTGCATGCCCAACGTGCAGGAACGTGTGCGCCTGGCCACCCGCCGCGCATTGTATGGCTGACACTCCCCGCCCCATAGTTAAGGGCAATTCACTACCGATCGCGACCTCAACCCCGCACGATTTCAGCGCATACCCCCTGACGAGGGAGTTTTCAAGGTCGGCGCGTTGACAATAGTGATGCGGGTCACCACAATGGCAGACGTAAGTAAATCGTGAGCCACGACATGGTGAATTGAAGGCAGGTGCAGTGCCGCAGCATCCCGAGGAGGACGTCGCCGACATGGCGGCAATGGATGCCCCGCACCCGGAGATGGAGGAACAGTGAATACTTCCGCCGCCCAGCCGTCCGTCGCCCACCGGCTGAGCGAGATGGCGGCCGCGATGCGAGAAATGGCGGGGGTGGAGGTCACCGAGACCCGAAACGCGGGTGACACGATCGATGAGACCGGTGCTTTGTCCGCCATTCTCGACGAGCTACACCACGCGCAGGGCGTCCTCTACGAGCAGGCCTGCCTGACTCCCCAGCGCGGTCTGGAACGCGTGCTCGGTTCGCTGGCCCGCCTGCGCTCGGCGGCGACCGGGCCCGGCCAGTTCTTCAGTAGTTCGGCCGAAGAACTGTGTACCGCAGGGGGATTCGACCGGGTTCTGGTCTCTCGCATCCAGGGTTCGATGTGGATTCCGCACACCCTGCACCTGGTCTCCGAGGCCATCTCCGCCGCGCTGCGCAACTATCTGAGCGATCTGGAGATCCCCTTGAGCGCGTCGCCGCTCGAGGCCGATGTCGTACGGCGCCGGATCCCGATGCTGGTGAGCGATGCCGGGGCAGAAACCCGGACCTATCGTCCGCTCATCAGGTTGTCGAGGACCACAAGCTATGTCGTTGCGCCGGTGGTGGTCGACGGAACAGTCGTCGCCCTGCTTCATGCCGACACCAATATCTCAGGCCGGGTGCTGACGTCCGCGGACCGTGACATCGTTCGGCTCTTCGCCGACGGGCTGGGACCGATCTACGAACGGATGGTGCTCACCGAGCGACTGCGTGAGCAGCGTGACCGGCTCGGTATGGTCTTCAGCGCCACGGAAGCGATGATCGACGACGTTCACGGTGGCCCGCTGACCCTCGACGCCCCCATCGGGATGTTGCCCCCGGCGGCTGTCGATCCTTCTCGCCGAGATCGTGGGGCGGCGGGCGGATCGTCGGAGGTGCGGGTTACGGGTCGGCCCGAACGGCACTTGACCGCACGCGAGGTCGATGTGGTGGAACTGCTGTCGAAAGGCGCGTCGAACGCGGAAATCGCCGCCCAGCTCACCGTGTCCGAGAGCACCGTGAAATCCCATGTGAAACACATCTTCCGCAAGTTGGGTGCCACCAACAGGGCCAGCGCCATCGCGCGATACGGGAAGATGAAACGCTCGATGGGACGGACACTATGACACAGGCATTGATCGCAACGACGCAGCACCAGACTGTACGGGGATCCTTGCAGGGGTGGCGACGCAAAGACATCGAACTGATCACTCGGCTGGAGGCCATCCGGGACGAGATCTTCGCTGATGTCGGTTCGACCACTCTTCCGGGGATCCGGCACGAGCGTCCCGCCCATTCCGCAGAGGCGATCTCAGTCCTGACGCATCACTGCGTCGACGAGCTGCGACGGGCCGCGGCAGCCGACACCGCCAAGGTGGAGCGACTGACCAAGACAGTCCTCGACCTGCAGCAGGTGGCGATGGATCTGTACCTGAACGAAATGGGCCGCAGGACCGAACGTCTGGCCGAATGCTCGGCGGGACTCCACCGGTTGCGGACCGTCCCGAGCACCTCCGACCTCCTCGACCGCCTCTGTGAGGACGTGGCCGTTCGTTGCGGATTCCGGCGGGTGGTGTTGTCGCGGGTCGAGGCGGGAACCTGGAAACCGTGGAAGGCGTACCTGGGCGAGGGCGATGAATCGGACTCATGGTTCACCGACTGGATCGATCGCGGGATACCGTTCGACGAGCGGGCTCCTGAAGCGCGGCTGCTGACCGATCATCGGCCGGCGATCGTCTACGACACGGAAAACGCGCCGGTATACCGGCCGATCATCGTCGAGTCGGGTCGCTCACGCTCGTACGTGGTCTCCGCCCTGGTTCTCGACAACAACGTTGTCGGTTTGCTTCATGCCGACCACTTCCCGGTTCCGAGCCGGATCGACGAGATCGACCGCGACGTCCTGTGGGCCTTCACCGAAGGGGTCGGCTACATCTACGAGCGGACGTCGCTGATGGAGCGGTTGCGCAGCCAACGCGACCAGATCAGGGAAATCCTCTCGTCGACGGTGGCGACGATGGACGAGCTGTGCGAATCGGGGATGGCCTCGGCCGGCCGGGCAGACTCCGATCCTGCCGGAGCCGACTCGTCGGCGGACTTCGCCTCGCGTCCCAGCTTGGTCCCGCTCGCCGAATTCACCTCCCGCGAACAAGAGGTGTTCACATTGATGGCGGCGGGGGCGACCAACAACGACATCGCCGAGTCCCTCGTCATCACGGAGGGGACGGTGAAATCGCACGTCAAGCACATCCTGCGGAAGCTCGGTGCGACCAACCGTTCACAGGCCATTGCCTGGTCGATCGGCAACCGCACCGCGTAGTCGATTCGGCACCCTCTCATCAGCCTCACGCCGCCCGGCACTGTGCCGGGCGGCGGTTCTATCCCGGTGCCAAACCATGTTCCCCGGGTGCGCCGATTTCGGTACTGGCGACCACTCGACCGCCGTATCGGCATTCCGGACCGGACCTGCCGGCTCGGTGATCGTTGTCCCGATCCCCAGCGCCTCCTCGTCGGAGTATCCCCCTGTTGAGGGGTGGGTTTCCTCCCCAAGTAAGTCGCCGCCGGTGTGACCTACGCAATACCTTGAAGGTGTTCCTGAAGTGAGCGGAGCACATCGATATTCGAGTATCCGCGGGGACTATGACAACCACCGAGGAGAGCGATATTCATGAGTCATTCCTTTGCTGTCAAGTGGCTGAAGGCCTTCCGTGAGAGCCCCGAAGCGGTCGTTGCGTTGTACGCCGACGACTTCCTCTTCGAGGATCCCATCCTCGGCCAGAAGATCACCGACAGGGACGAGCTCCTCCGTGTCTTCGGGCCGTACGCCAACAAGGACACCGAAAACGGAATCGGCATCAACAACTTTCGGATCGATGAGGTTGTCGGCGACGAGAAGTCGGCGATCTACCGGTGGACCTGGAAGGCGCCCACGGCGACCGCTTTTGTCGGCGTCCCGACCAACGGGAAGGTGCCCGGAGCGCGGGGACTGACGTTCCACATCTACAACGAAGCCGGCCTCATCACCCGGGAAGCGAGCCTGTGGGACATCGCGACGGCAGCGGCGGACCTGGGACAGCCCGTCGACCCGTCCAGCGTGACCAAGTCCGCTGTTCTCGTCTGACACCGAACCCTGCGAAAGGAAACTACGAACACCATGAGTAAGCACGAAGAGCACGCCCGGCGCTGGATCACCGCGTTGACCACCGACACCGCGGCGACGGTCGCCCTGTACGCCGACGACCTGGTCTACGACGACCACGCCGACTCCGACCACGTCACCGACACCGCCATCACCAAAGATGAGCTGGCGCCGAAGCTCGCCCCGTACGCGAACACCGACACCGCCAACGGCGTCGGCCTGCACTCCTTCGAGATCACCGACTCGTTCCCGGTGGCCGGCGTGGCCGGAAACCCGGCCGTGGTGATCCTGTGGAACTGGACGGGCACCGGTCTCGAGACCTACAAGGGAGTCCCGACCCAGGGCAAGACGCTGTCCACCCGCGGCATCACCTGGCACCAGCTCGACAGCGACGGACAGATCGTCCGCGAAACGACGTACTGGAACGACACCCCTGTACTGCAGGAACTCGGAATCCCGATCATCACGCCGGAGTACTGGGTCGAAGGATTCGACCCGTCCGTCCTCGTTGGATCCTGACCATGTGGGGGCCGTTGCCGGACGTGCTCGATCGGGCATGTACCTACTACAAGGACAACGTCGCGATCGTCGATGGTGATCGTCGGGTGACCTACCGCGAGCTTCTCGACTGGCGCAACCAGGTAGCGAACGGACTCGTCTCTCTGGGGCTGCAGAAGGGCGAGCGCGTCGGCCTGCTGATGCCGAACTGCTTGGAATTCATCCCCACGCAGCACGGAATCTGGGCGGCCGGCGGGGTGTTGGTGCAGATGCCCACTCGCAATGCTGCCAACGCATTCCGGTCGAGTCTCTCCCAGACCGATGCCACCACGCTGATCTATCACGCCCAGTTCGACGCAGTCGTCGCCGAGATCAAAGGTGACCTGCCGAAGCTGCAGACCGTGATCCGGATCGGGAGCAGTCCGGCTTCGGCGCCCCCCGAGATCGGCGAAGTGTTCGGCTACGACGGACTCTTCCGATCGCAGCCGACGGTTCGCCCCGAGGTGGAGATCGACGTCCACGACGAGGCGTACGTCCTGTTCACCTCAGGGAGCACCGGGGACCCCAAGGGTGTGGTCAACTCGCACTTCACCTGGGGCCACTACAGCATCACCGCGGGTCTCGAGATCGGCGACATCGCCTGGGGTGAGGTCTTCGCGCACGGTGCGCCACTGACCCACTACACGCAGATCTTCGTCATGCCGACGTTCCTGCGGGGCGGCACCAACGTGATGCTGCCCGGGTTGGACGTGGACAAACTGCTCAGCACCATCGAGCAGGAGAAGGTGACCGCCACCGCCGTCGTTCCCACCATCATCTACCTGCTGCTCGACCATCCGCGCCGCGAAGCGCATGACCTGACTTCGCTGCGGACGATGATCTACGCGGGATCTCCCATCGCACCCGACCGGCTGCGTCAGGCGCTGGACGTGTTCGGCCCGATCTTCATCCAGGCCTATGCCGGGACCGAACCCGGGTACGTCTCCTGTCTGCGCAAGAACGAGCACCGGGTGGACAGCGAGGTGTGGATCAAACGGCTCGCCTCGGCCGGTCGGCCCCTGTTCCACGTCGACGTGACAATCCAGGACGAAGCGGATCAGGTGTTGCCGCTCGGCGAACCCGGCGAGATCGTGTCCCGCCAGCTCGGGCAGATGCTCAGCTACGTCGACGTCTCCCGCAACGCCGAGGCGCTGCGGGACGGCTGGGTGCACACCGGCGATATCGGTCGCCTCGACGAGGACGGGTTCCTCTACATCGTCGACCGCAAGAAGGACCTGGTGGTCACCGGCGGATTCAACGTGTTTCCGCGACAGGTTGAGGACGCCCTGGCCGGTCATGCCGCAGTTGCGCAGGCAGCAGTGATCGGAGTCCCCCACGAGAAGTGGGGCGAAGCGGTACATGCGGTCATCGTTCTCAAGAGCGGTGTCGCGGCAACCGAGCAGGAACTGATCGATCACGTCAAAAGGGAGATGGGCAGTGTCCACGCGCCCAAGACGGTGGCATTCGTCGACACCCTTCCGGTCAATCCGGCCGGAAAGATCGACAAGAAGTCGATCCGTGCCCCGTTCTGGGAAGGGCGGGACCGCCAGATCAGCTGACCGTCGAAAACCTTCGACACCGCATTGCTGTCGCTAGTCACATCAGAGAAAGAGGAGCACGCCGATGAGCGTCCCGCACTACTCGCTCTATATCAACGGCGAATGGGTTGATACCGGCGAGAACTACGAAATTCGCAGCCCTGCAACCGAAGAGCTCGTCGCCACCGTCGCCAAGGGCGGCGTGACACAGGTCGACCAGGCCGTCGCTGCAGCCAAGGCGGCGCATGAAGAGGGCACCTGGCGGCGTACTCCGCCCGCGCAACGCGCGGCCCTGCTCAACGATGTCGCCACGCGCCTCGGCGGCCGTATCGACGAGCTGGCCGCGCTCCAGACACGGGAGAACGGCGCCACCATCCGGATCACCGGGGCCCTGCATATCGGGTTGTCGATCGCTCAGATGCAGTACCTGGCTGACCAGGCCGCCACATACGAGTTCGAGACGGCGGGTCCCGAGATCGGGCCAGTGCCGGCCGAAGGCCTCGTCCGGCGCGAGCCGCTGGGTGTGGTGGCGGCGATCGTGCCGTGGAACATTCCGCTGCTGGTCATCGTGTGGAAGATTGCCCCGGCCCTCGCGGCGGGTAACACGGTCGTCCTCAAGCCCGACGAGCACGCCCCTCTGGTCGCGCTCGAGCTGGCGAAGGAGTTCGAGGCGGCGGGCCTGCCGCCCGGCGTGCTCAACGTGGTGACCGGCGATGGCGAACCCACCGGCGCGCACCTCAGCGGTCACCCCGATGTCCGCAAGGTGGCCTTCACCGGTTCCACCGCGGTCGGCAAGAGCATCCTGCGTCAGTCGGCCGACACCGTGAAGCGAGTGACCCTCGAACTCGGCGGCAAGGGACCGAACATCATTCTCGACAGCGCCGACCTCGACACCGCGATCGACGGTGCGCTGTTCGCGGCCCTGGCCAACAACGGCCAGGCCTGTGAAGCCGGCACCCGACTGCTGATTCCGTCGAGCAACCGCGACGAGATCGTCTCGCGTCTGGTCGAGCGTGCCCGCACGCTGAAGGTCGGTGATCCGCTCGACCCCGCGACCGGAGTCGGGCCGATCATCTCCAAGGTCCAGCATCAGCGGATCCTCGACTACTTCGCGATCGCCGAGACCGAGGGCGCCAAGGCCGTGATCGGCGGCGGCGTTCCCTCCGGTCCCGGGTTCGACAAGGGCTACTGGATCGAGCCGACCATCTTCGTCGGTGTGACCAACGATGCCAGGATCGCACGTGAAGAGGTGTTCGGACCGGTCCTGGTCGTGCTCACCTACGACTCGGTCGAGGAGGCGATCAAGATCGCCAACGACACCGATTACGGACTGTCCGCCGGGGTATGGGGCGACGAGGAAAAGGCGATCGAGATCGCCCGCGAACTCGATGCCGGCATGGTGTGGATCAATGACTGGCACGTCATTCATCCCGCCTACCCGTTCGGTGGCTTCAAGCAGAGTGGTCTGGGCCGTGAAGGCGGCCCCCACGCACTCGACGAGTACACCGAGGCGAAGTTCATCTCATTGAATCGCTCCCCGGGTCCGGAGGCGCGTGCCTTCGCGATCGTGATCGACCCGGTCTGATAGACACGGCCCCTGCACGATTCATCCCTCGGGATCGTGCAGGGGCCGCCATCCGTTCCGCATCACTAGCTGGGACCGCAGCGGAAGGGGTATCGCCACCGCGCAATTGCGGGATAGTGAACCGCGGAAAATTGGCGCACGTATTTCGGATCTTCGACCACCCCGCCCTCAGGTCTCTCGAGGGACCCTGGGTTGTCGCCTTCACGGTCGGCGCCACCGTGCTGCGTCAGCGCTCATGTCGCACCCGGTCGGACTGTCCGGCACCTTCGTTCTCTTCCCGTGCACGTTCTTCGGGGTGAACTTCGGTGCCGGCTGGCCGATGATCGTTGCGCTGCACGACGCGACCCCGTCGACCCGGCTCGTGGCGACCGGTTCGATGCCGATCTCGTGGGGCCTCTTGGCGTCATCCGCGGTGCGGCAGTTTCGTTCCGGAGCGCACGGCGGTAGTCGATGTCGAGTCGGAGACAGCGGCGGCGGCCCCGACTCTGCGGATCCAACGACAATCCTGCAGCGGTCATCCTTATACCGCCGCAGGATTCGTTGTGGTGCTAGGTCGTTGTCGAACTCACGCCGAGGACCGCGAGTGCCGAGTCAGCGAGGATCTGCCGTAAACGTTCGACTGGAAGCCCGACGCTGTGAAACAGCGTCGATTGAAGTGCACCGATGGCGGCGTGCACGACTGCCCTGGCTTCCCCGTCGTCGAGGTCTGTGCGCAGTTCGTCGACCAGGTGTACCCATTCCTCGATGTAGAGCCGCTGCTTGCGACGCAGGCGTCGGCGGTCGTCTTCGGGGAGGTTGTGAATCTCGTTGTGGTAAACCTGCGCGACCTCGCGTTTTCCGACGACGAATTCGATCTGTCCATCGACCAGCTCACGCAGCGCCTGCTCGAGTCCGATCCCGCTATCGAGGGTTCGTTCAGCGTCTGCGAGCAGGCGATCTATCGCGATGTCGAAGAGTTCGACGAGAACGGCGGACTTGCTGTCGAAGTGCCGGTAGATCGCCGAGCCGGTGATACCGGACGCCGCACCGATGTCGGCCATCGACACGGAATTGAAACCGTTTCGCGCCACCAGGTCCGCCGTGGCGGTCAAGATCCTGTAGCGGCGCGCCGGGTCCCGTGTGCGTACCGGCTCGGTTCTGTCGTCGATCATCCCACTACTCTCCACCATCGTCGTCTCACCTTCTTTCATAGTGCTCGGCAAACCGCTCGCGAACCACGTTCTTCTGGATCTTGCCAGTCGAGGTTCGGGGGAGCGCATCGACCACGATGATTGCTTTGGGGGTCTTGTACGGATCGATCAACTGTTTGATCTTGTCGATCAGCGTCGCGGGATCGACCATTGTGCCGGATGCCGGCACCACGACCGCGGTGATCGCCTCGCTCCATCGGTGGTGGGGGAGCCCGACGACAGTTGCTTCCGCGATGCGCGGATCGGCCTGATAGATGGCGCGCTCCACTTCGAGGGAGGAGACGTTCTCGCCGCCGGTCTTGATGACGTCCTTGAACCGGTCGGTGAACCAGAGGATGCCGTCGTCGTCGAACCGTCCGATGTCGCCGGAATGGAACCACCCGTGGTCGAAGGCCTCGGCGGTGGCCTCGGGGTTGTCCAGGTATTCGGTCATGGTGTGTGGGCTTCGGTAGACGATCTCTCCCTCGTCCCCCGTGGGCAGGAGTCCGCCGTCCTGTCCCATGATCGCCGCTTGTACCCCGATCACCGGCGTTCCGACAGCGCCGGTGTGGGTCAACTGGTGTTCGGGTCGGAACAGCGTGGTCGTCGGACTCATCTCCGTCTGGCCGAACAGCAGGTAGAAATCGCATGCAAAGACCTCGATGCAGCGTTCGATGAGATGCCGCGGCATAGGGGCCATGGCGTACAGCGCGCGGCGAAGCGAGGAGAGATCCCGGGAACCGACGTCCGAATGCTCGAGCATTTCGCTGTACATCATCGGGAGGGCGAAGATCTGGGTGATTCGTTCGGATTCGATCAGGGCTAACAAGCGGCGAGCGTCGAAGCGTCGTTCGATGAAGATTGTGGCTCCGACGAGGATCGCGGCGGTGCAGTGGGTGTTGAGTTGCGCGGTGTGGAACATCGGCATCATGGCCACGAACCGGTCGTCCTCACGGAACTGCGCCTCGAGCGCCATGGTCATCGACTCGAGGTAGATGGCGGCGTGGTTTCCGACCACCCCTTTCGGGAACGAGGTGGTGCCACTGGTGTACAGGTACGACAGCGGTGCGCGGTCGGCGATTACATGCTCAGGTTCGGAATCCGGTGAACCACTGGCCAGCTCCGCGAAGGCGGCGAGTGTGGGATCCCCTGTGGTGACCTCGCCGTCGATGAGAAAGATGTCAACGACGCTGACTGTAGCGGCGAGAGCGTCGTGAACTCGCGGTAGAAATTCGTTCTCGACGACGACCGCTGTGGCCGCCGAATGGTCAAGCACGTAGGAGATTTCGCTTGTGCCCCAGCCAAGATTGATCGGGACGCACACGAGCCCCAGTTTCGCGCAGGCGTAGTAGGTGACGAGGAACTCCGCGCAATTACCGGACGCGAGGGCGAGCGCGTCGCCGCTGCGAAGACCGTGACGGTGCAGCCCGTGTGAGACCCGGTTGACCCAGCTGTTGAACTCGCGGTAGGTGAATCGGCGGTCCCCGTCGACCAGCGCCAGTGCCTCGGGTCTGCGCCAGGCCGACCGGGTGAGGCTGTCACCGACGTTGATCCGGTGGATCAGATTGCGGCCGATTTCGGTGGTGGACATCGTGTTCCTCGGTTCGTGGAAGGGCGCTGTCAGTAGGACCGGGGCAGTTGCAGGCTGTGTTGGGCTACGTAGTTGAGGATCATCTCGCGGCTCACCGGGGCGATCCGGAGAAGCCGGGCAAGCCCCCACTGCGGGAGAAGCCCGTAGTCGTTGCTCAGTCCGTTGCCGCCGTGCGTCTGGATGGCGGCATCCGCCGCCGCGACCGCCGCCTCGGCGGCCGCGTACTTGGCCACGTTCGATGCCTCGGCTGCGGGTTTTCCGTGCTCGTACAACCATGCGGCCTTCGCGGTGGCCAGGGCGGCCAGTTGCACCTCGATCTGCGCCTTTGCCAGCGGGTGAGACAGTCCCTGATGCATCCCGATCGGCTGGCCCCAGACCGTGCGTGTCCGGGCGTACTCGGCCGCGCGGCCCAGGGTGAACCGGCCGACTCCGACACAGATCGCGGCGCCGGTAATCCGCTCGGGGTTCAGGCCGTCGAAGACCTGGGAAAAGCCCTCGTGTTCGACTCCCAGCAGGCTGTCGGCCGGAACGCGTACGTCGTCGAAGTGCAGGGTGAACTGCCTTTCGGGGAGCGCGACCCCGACCGGGAGCACGTTTTTGACCAGCCCCGGGGCATCAGTGGGGATCAGGAACAACGACAGTTGAGCCCGCCCGGTCACCTCGTCGTGCCCGGTACGGGCGACGACCACGAGCGCCTCAGCCTCATCGACACCCGAAATGTAGTACTTCGTGCCGTTCAGAACGTAGTCGTCGCCGTCGCGAACGGCGTGCGTGGACAGTTCGTGCGTATTCGACCCTGCGTCGGGCTCGGTGATCGCGAAGACCACCTTGGTCTCGCCCGACGCCATGCCCGGAAGCCATCGCTGCCGTTGGTCGTCGCTGCCGTACTTGGCGATCAATTCACCGGAGATGGCGCTGGAGACGAGCAGGAGCAGAAGCGGGCAGCCGTGGGCGGCGGTCTCCTCGCACACCAGCGCCAGCTCCGTCATGCCGGCGCCGCCCCCGCCGTACTCCTCCGGGAGGTTGATGCCGATGAAACCGCTGTTACCCAGTGCCTTCCAGAGATCCGTGGTCGGTTCGTGGGCCAAGGCGTGGCGGGTGTAATAGTCGGGACCGAACTTGGTGGTGATGGCGGCGACCGCCTCGCGGATCGCGACGTGCTCGTCGGATTCGATGAAATCCATGGTGGTTCCTCCGTGGGGCGGCGGTCGCCGCCGGTGCGTCAGTTGGTCTCGGGGAGCAATGTCGTCGGGATGTCGGTGTGCCGGGCGCGCAGGTACTCACCGAGACTCTTGGCCTGTGCATCGGTGCGGGTCGAGGACGCCACGCCGTCGCCCAGGAACCCGACGATGACGAAGTTCAGTGCCCGAAGGTTCGGGAGCTCGTAACGGTGTACGGGCAAGGACGCCGCCTCGGGGACCAGGTCGATGAACTTCTCGACGGTCAGGTGACGGCGCAGCCAGTCCCACCGTTCCGGGGTATCGGTCCACACACCGACATTCGCCTTGCCACCCTTGTCGCCGGAGCGGGCGGCAACGACGGACCCCAACGGCAGACGAGCGGTGGATACCGTGTCGGCCACGTCTGTGTGCGGCGTCGACGGTGCCGGCGTCAGTGCCGGTCTCTGGGTCCGCGGGCAGTGGTCGATGAGTTCCTTGGTTCCGTCGGCATGGAGGACCACATGCTCGATTTCGTTCGCCGGGATGAGCGAGGGCCAGTAGACCCCGAACTCCGATGCCGACGACGGCGGAGTGGTGGTGTGGAAACCCGCATAGCCGGCGACGGCGATCTCGGTGACCGAGTTGGAGAACGCGCGGTCGACCTTGGCGCGATCGGCATCTTTGACAGTCACCCGCAGGTGCGCTGTCGATTGAGCGGCGGTGGGCGGGTCGGGAATGTCGTAGCGGAGCAGTTGGATATCGACGTCGTCGAACTTTTCTTTCCCACCCAGGATCTCGAACAGCTCGTCGACCGCCCAGGCGGCCTTTTCTTCGATGTCGAGTCCGGTGAGGACCAGGGTCATCGTGTTGCGGAAGCCGCCGATGTAGTTCATCGCCACCTTCAGGTCGGGCGGCGGGGGACTTCCCGTGGTTCCGGCCACCCGGACCCGGTCGGGTCCTTCTTGGGTGATCTCGATGGTCTCGAAGTGCGCGGCGACGTCCGGGTTCAGGTAGAGGGGGCCATCGATCTCATACAACAACTGGGCCGTGACGGTTCCCACGGACACCAGGCCCCCGGTTCCAGGGTCCTTGGTGATGACAAAGCTCCCGTCGTGCGCAATTTCGGCGATCGGGGAGCCCGGATACCGACGATCGTGCACTTCCCGGATTTGTGAATAGTTGCCCCCCGTTGCCTGCGGGCCGCACTCGATGATGTGTCCGGCTGCCACCGCCCCGGCAAGGGCGTCGAAGTCGGTGCGCCCCCAGCCGTGCCACCACGCGCTGGTGCCGACAACGAGTGCTGCGTCGGTGACGCGTGGACAGATCACCACGTCGGCACCGTTGTTCAGTGCTGCGGCGATACCCCAGCCACCGAGGTACGCGTTCGCCGACACCGGGCTCACCCCGGCCTCTGCCAGCGTGAGCCCCTTGTCGAGGTGCCGGAACTCGTGCCCGTCGGCCAGGAGTGATTCGAGCCTTGGCCGGATGTCATCGCCCTCGAGATGCGCGACGGACAGATCGAGCCCCTGATCGGCGATGAGCTTGCGGACCTCGTCGGCGAGACCGGCAGGATTGAGGCCGCCCGCATTCACGACGATCTTGATTCCCTTGGCGGCGCAATCGGCGAGTGATTGACGGGCCTGGGTGAGGAACGTTTTCGCGTAGCCGGTGGCGGGGTCCTTCTTGCGGGCCTTCCAGAGGATGAGCATGGTCAGTTCGGCCAGGTAGTCACCGGTGATCACATCGACCGGGCTGCCGTCCACCATGTCGCGGAAGGCCGAGAGCCGGTCGCCATAGAATCCCGATGCGTTGCCGATACGGATCGGCCGACGCGGGGCGTCAGACTCTCTCATCGGGTTCCTCCAGTGGTTGACGGGGCGGCGAGACTGGGTCGGCCGGGGCCGGGGGCCCCGGCGAAGGCTTGGGCGATGCCCATCCAGGTGTGAGCGACGGGGCCGGTGACGACGAGGCGAGTGTCGGCCACGTTGCGTCGTTGCGTGACGACGAGGACGAAGTCCTCGGCCGGACCCACGACGGCGTTCTCGGCGTCAGCGGGCCCCCACGTCCACGCATCGGCGTCGGGGTCCGGGGCTTGCAGCACCACCCGGACAGGCTGCTCGGGCACCGACAGCCCATTGAGCTGATGGGCGAAGGCGAAGGTACTCACCCCCAGGTGCGCGATGCTGCGCAGACCCGGACTGTCCGGATGTCGTACGCCGAGGGCATCGTAGATATCCCGGCCGTGGGCCCACGTCTCCATCAACCGTGCGGTTGCCGAAGAGGCGGCACTCATATCGGGTCCGTACCAGGGCATCCGTGCCTTCGGATCGGTCCGTCGCAGCGTCTTGAGCAATTCGCTTCGAGAGTGCACGAACCAGTCGATCACCTCCTGGTGGGACATCGTTCGCAGGTCACGAGCAATCCGGTCCGGAAAATCCATTCCGCCGGCAATCAGGGCGGCGGATTCTTCGCGGAACCGATGGGGATCGTCCATCGCAGTTCGTGCGGCGTCGTCGAAGAAGGCCAGATGCGAGACCTGATCGCGCAGGGCCCAGCCCTCGGCTGGGGTATCGATCTCCCATTGATCCGGTGTGAGGTCGCGAAGAACGAGGATCAGCCGTACGGTCTCGACATCGAGGTCGTCGAGAAGTGCCTCATAGTCCAGTGCCATCAGTGCCCCTTCCAGTGCGGGCGCCGTTTTTCGCTGAAGGCGAGCATTCCCTCTTGCGCGTCGTCGCTGAGGTACACCGGTTCCCAGATCTTTTCGGCCATCTCGAACGCGCCGGACAGTGGATGCTCGGCGGTCAGCTTGGCCGTCTTCTTTCCCGCACTCACCGACAACGGGGCATTCGCTGCGATCAGCTCGGCGAATCGTTGTGTCGCGTCGGCCAATTCGCCGGGCTCGACGACGCGGTTGACGAAGCCGATCTCGTAGGCGCGCTGGGCAGTCAGGGCCGCGCCGGTGAGCACGATTTCCATCGCAATCCGCGGCGGGATCATCAGCGGCAGCGGAGCCGCCCAGGGCGAGCCGCGGCCGATCTTCACCTCGGAAATGGCGAAGGTTGCCGTACTCGAGGCGATGCAGAGGTCGCAGGTCTGTGCTAGGAGGAAGCCGCCGGCGAAGGCGGCGCCATTGACCGCCGCGATGGTCGGCTTGTCGACCTCGATGTTCCGCCCGAACTGGGGGACGAAGTCCACGGGCGGGACGGTGAGTTGTTCCTGGCTCATCTCCTTGAGATCCCCGCCGGCGCAAAACGCCTTGTCGCCGCTGCCGGTGAGGACGAGGACCTTCGCGGACTCGTCGTCGTTGAAGCGCCGGACACCGGCGAACAGGCCCTCTCGGACCGCGCGGTTGAGACTGTTGCGGGCATCGGGGCGGTTGATCGTGAGCCAGGCGATGGAATTGCGCACCTCGTAGGTGACCGCTGCGGTGGAGGCGTCGTGTGCCATCTATGCGTCCTCCTGCCCGTCGTGCACCACGGCGAGCACGGTGCCGGAGTCGACCTGCTGGCCGACGGTGACGGGAAGCTTTGTCACCACCCCGTCGATGGGGGCCTTGACCGTGTGCTCCATCTTCATGGCCTCGAGCACGACGACGGCGGCCCCGGCCGTGATTTCGTCTCCCTCGGATACCTCGATCCGCACCACCGCCCCGGGCATCGGCGCGAGCAGGGAACCGGACTCCTGCACATCGCTCGGGTCGGGGAATCGCTCCACCTCGTGCAGTTCGGTGGCACCGAGGGCGCTGTTGACGAAGTGTGCGGCACCGTCTCGGACGATCGAGTAGCGGCGGCGCACACCCTCGATGACCGCGTCGACGAGAGTGGGGGAGGCCTCGATCAGCTCGATGTCTTCGATGTCACGTCCGTCGGCGGCCGCGTTGAGCCGGTCGCGGAGAAACTCGTATGCGATCTCGATCTCGTTGTCACCGTTGCGGAACAGCACTGCCTGCGGTGCGCTGCGGACGGTGCGGAAGCCGGAGGGCAGTCCCGGCAGCGTCGGCGCCGTCGCTCGTCGCTCGGTCTGAGCGGCGAGTGCGGCGACGAGCGCGTGGGTCGCGGTAGTGGCGTCACCGGTGACGCGGCCGGCGGTCAGATCGGCGACCGAGTGCCGGTCGAGGTAGCCGGTGTCGGTCTGACCGTTGCGGAACTCGGGTTCTCGGAGAATGCCGATCAGCAGGTCACGGTTGGTGGTCACGCCGTGGATGAGTGATTCGTCCAGGGCCCGGGCCACCCGGTCGCAGGCCTCTTCCCGGGTACGGCCGAATCCGATCACCTTCGCCAGCATCGGATCGTAGAAGGTACTGACGGTGGACCCCGAGGCGAATCCGGCGTCGACGCGGATGCCGGGGAGGTCGGCGATCTCGAAGGTGGTCAGCTTCCCCGATACCGGCACGAATCCGGCCGGTACGTCCTCGGCGTAGAGCCGAACCTCGACCGCATGTCCGTTGAACTCCGGTGATTCGATCTCGGGGGGCAGCTTCTGGCCGGCGGCGACGAGGAGCTGGCCGCGCACCAGGTCTGTTCCGGTGACGAGTTCGGTGACCGGATGTTCCACCTGCAGTCGGGTGTTGACCTCGAGGAAATAGAAGGCGCCGTCGGGTGCCATCACGAATTCGACGGTGCCGGCGCCCTCGTAGTTGAGTGCCTTACCCGCCGAGACTGCGGCGGCGCCGAGTTCTTCGCGCAACTCCCGGTCGACCGCCGTCGAGGGCGACTCCTCGACAATCTTCTGGTAGCGACGCTGGATGGAGCACTCTCGTTCGCCCAGATGAACAACATTGCCGAAGCTGTCACCGAAGATCTGCACCTCGATGTGCCGCGGCGACTGGACGAACTTCTCCAGGAAGACGGTGCCGTTGCCGAACGCCGACTGTGCCTCGCGGCGGGCGCTGCGGACCGCTTCGACGATCTCGTCGCGGTCGTTGACGATCCGCATCCCGCGGCCGCCGCCGCCGAACGCGGCCTTGACCAGGACCGGCAATCCGATGTCGTCCGCCGCCGCCCGCAGCCGCTCGGGATCTTCGTCGGATTCGTTCTCGATCACCATTCCCGGCAGCACGGGGACTCCCGCATCCGCCATGATGCGTTTGGCCTCGATCTTCGATCCCATCGCGGCGATCGCTTCGGGTGAGGGACCGACGAAGATGATGCCCTCGTCCTTGCACCGTCGTGCGAAGTCCTCGTTTTCCGAGAGGAACCCGTAGCCGGGGTGGATGGCGTTCGCGCCGGTTCGGTGTGCGGCCGCGACAACCAGATCGACCTGAAGGTAAGTGTCGGTGGGGGTGGTGCCGGGAAGGTGGATGGATTCGTCGGCCTCGAGCACGTACGGCGAGTGGCGATCGGCGTCGGAATAGAGCGCCACCGTCGAGATGTCCATTTCGCGCGCCGTCCGGATGATGCGCGACGCGATTTCGCCTCGGTTGGCGATCAGCAGCTTGGTGATCGTTGACACTGCGGTACTCACATTCTGAAGACGCCGTAGCCACGCTGGCCGGCAATGTGGTTGGAATGGGCGGCGGACAAGGCGATCGCGAGGATCGCGCGGGTGTCACGCGGATCGATGACGCCGTCGTCGTAGAGGCGTCCGGAGATGAAGAAGGGATGTGATTCGGCTTCGATCTGTTGCTCGATCGCGGCGGTGCGTGCGGCATCGGCCTCCACGTCGAATTCACGACCTGCGGACTCTGCGGCGGTCTTGCCGACAATCGACATCACGCCGGCGAGTTGCTGGGCGCCCATCACCGCGAGCTTGGCATTGGCCCACGTGAACATGAAGCGTGGATCGTATGCGCGGCCGGACATTCCGTAGTTTCCGGCACCGAAGGAGCCGCCCACGTTGATCGTGATGTGCGGGACCTTGCTGTTGGTGACCGCATTGATCATCTTGGCACCGTCCTTGATGATGCCGCCCTGCTCGTACTCGGTGCCGACCATGTAGCCGGTGGTGTTGTGCAGGAAGATCAACGGGGTGTCGGTCTGGTTCGCCAACAGGATGAATTCGGTGGCCTTCTTGGCCTCTTCGCTGAAGAGGACGCCGCGGTGGTTGGCGAGGATTCCGACCGGAAAGCCGTGGATCGACGCCCAACCGGTCACCAGGCTGGACCCGTAGCGTGGTTTGTACTCGGAGAACCTCGAGCCGTCGGCTACCCGGGCGATGACATCGCGGGGATCGAACGGGACCCGCGGGTCCCCCGAGGCGATACCGAGGAGTTCCTCGGGGTCGTACAGCGGGTCGTCGGCGGTCGCGGACGGGGCGGGTCCGAACTTGCGCCAGTTGAGGTGGCTGACGATGTCGCGGCCGATTCTGATGCAGTCGTTCTCGTCGACGGCGAACTGGTCGGCCACACCGGACACGCGCGAGTGCATGTCGGCGCCCCCGAGGTCCTCGTCGTTGGCGTCCTCTCCGGTGGCCATCTTCACCAGCGGGGGACCACCGAGGAACACCTTGGCCTGTTTGTCGACCAACACCGCGTAGTCGCACATGCCGGGGACGTACGCGCCGCCGGCGGTGGCATTGCCGAAGACCAGCGCGATGGTCGGAATTCCCATCGACGACAGCTCGCTCAGGTCGTGGAAGATCTTGCCGGCGAACACGAACAGTTCCGATTGCGTCGGCAGGTCCGCGCCGCCCGACTCCACCAGGTAGACCACGGGCAGCCGGTTCACGCGAGCGATCTCCAACGCGCGCAGATTCTTCTTCAACGTGAAGGGATTCATCGTTCCGCCCCGCACCGTGGGGTCGTGGGCGATGATCATGGTTTCGACGCCGGAGACGACGCCCACGCCCGTGACGATGGCCGCCCCGACGTTGAACTGAGTTCCCCACGCCGCCAACGGTGACAACTCCATGAACGGGGCATCGCGGTCGATGAGAAGCTCGATCCGTTCGCGGACGAGTAGGCGTCCGCGATCGTGGTGGCGTTGGGTGTACCGCTGGCCACCACCGGCGATGACAAGTTCGAGTTGCTCATTCAGCGCGGCGACCGCGGCGAGCTGAACTCGGCGGTTCTCCTGATAGGTATCCGATGACGTGTCGATCACCGAGTCGAGTACGGGCATCCGTACGCCTTTCTGTCAGATCTGGGGACTCTCACCGACGAGGGCGAGCATCGAAGCTGTGACCAGAGTAACCCAAAAGTGAATCGCCGTACACTTACATCTTGAGATCACCCCGAATCGGCGCTATCGTAGGTGGTAACGCAGCGGCAATCTCAGGTCATGTACATCAGGCTTCACTAAATGCCGAGGAAGATCGCCGTCGGCTGCAGAGGACCCTTCCCGCTTGAATGGAGAATCCGTTGTCCCAGTCCCTCGACAACTCCGCCCACAGGGCGGGAGCGTCCACCACCATCGATGCCGATCTCTACCGGACGGCACTTCGTCGCCATCCTGCCGGCGTCACGATCATCACCCTCGACTCCGCGAACGGACCGGTCGGGTTCACCGCGACCTCGTTCTCGTCTCTGTCGCTGAACCCGCCACTGGTGTCCTTCAATATCGCACACACCTCGTCGAGCATCGCTGCGCTACACCAGGCGCAGTCGTTGATCGTCCACCTGGTCGGGGATCACCAACTCCCACTCGCGCAACGCTTTTCCGCAAGTGCCGATCAGCGATTCGCTGACGAATCGGCCTGGGTGACATTGTCCACCGGAGAGCCCCTCCTGCGCGGCACGCACTGTTGGTTGCGGACCGGTGTGCATCAGCTGATCGAGGCCGGGGATCACACCTTGGTCATCGGGGCGGTCGAGGAGATCCATATCGATGACGCCGACGCAACGTCGGACGCGGCCCCCCTGCTGTATCACGAGGGCCGCTATCACCGGGCCGTACCGTTCGGGTCGTAGACCGCCACGGCCACTGCCTCCCCGCACCCCAACTGGAGAAGATGTGCCATGACAAGCCTGCACGGAACGTCCCGACCCGCCCTGAGGATCGCCGCGGAACTCAACGGCTACGGCCACCACCCCGCGCTCAGCATCGACCGCCGGGCCGGACGTCCAGAGTCTCGCTGGGTTGACCTGCGCCGAGCTGACGACGACGGCGGTCTCCCGCACGATCACGCGACGATCGTGCGGATACAGGCCGCAGACATGGCCCAAGCTCATCGAGAACGCGCGACGCTACGATCGGAGATCCAGGCCAAGGGAGGCCATCCCGACGATATCGCGGTGCTCGTCGACATTGCGGTGCTCATCGCCCCGGAGGCCCGGACCGCGCGCAAGGAACTGATGACGCTCGACAGCACGCTGCCGGGCCCACGGCCGAGCGAGTCCTTGGAATACATCGGCACACCCATCGGACTCGCCAGCCTGATCGCGGATCTGTACGTCGTCGGTGTCGTCGACGGCGTCACCCTTCTACCAATGTCGGAACCCGCAGTGCTGGACCACGTTGTGAACGAGTCACTGCCGTGGTTAACGCTGCGAGGCGTCTACCCGCCCCCTAGAGGGGCAGCCCTGGCACGAACACACCTCCGGTAGATCGTTGCCGTAACTCGCTCACGAAGGCCGCGTCGAAGACGACGCGGCCTTCCGCGTTTCCACGAGGCGGGCGCTGCCATCCGCCCGACCCGAAGACCCGGTGGAGCCGGAAGCGTGTGAGGCGCGCCGGCAACCCTGCACTTCCGCCGTCTGCCACCCCCCCCGCGCCAGATCCGGCGCGAACCCTTCGATCCGGTCCTGCCAAGTCCAAACGGCCGACGCTCTCGCTGCCGCACCGCTTGAAACTGTTGCGAAATAGCCCATCTCGGGAACCGGCGAGCTCGGCGCCGGCGCGCACAAGCACCCTCGGGCCCGTGCGGGCATCTCGAACTGCGTCGCCGACTTATCTCCCCAACGTGGGGGTGAAATCCCTCCTCAGAGGGGTGTGGACACGGAGTGACCGCTGCCACACTTGGTTCATCCAGCACCGGAACCGAAGGGTCGACATGAGTACATTCGCCAACGCCGACGAGGTCTACACCTATATCGGTGGAATTTTCGACAGAGCCACGAAGGAAAAGACCTTCATCGACGCGACCGCGGGGACCGGTCTGGTGATCAAGCTGATCCAGACAGATCCCGACGCGGTGATGATCATCGACTTCCCGGGACAGAAGGTCACCACGGGCGATGCGACCGAGGGAATGGCGTCCACGGTGCAGTTGCGGATGTCGTCGGACAACAGCAACAAGTTCTGGCAGGGCAAGCTCAACTTCACCCTCGCGATGGCACAGCGGAAGGTCAAGCTCGACGGCAAACGCTCGGTGGCGCTCAAGCTTCTCCCGCTCACCGGCGGCCTGTTCGACGTCTACAAGCAGCTTCTGAAGGAAAACGGCCGCGAAGACCTCTTGATCGACTGACACCACGCTTGAACAACTCATCAACGACACAGCAATTGGAGTGCACATGCTAGAGCAGGACCTGACCGACGAAGAATTCCAGCCCTACTTCGAAAAGGCGGAAGAGCTGTCCAAGTTCTTCCGCGAGATCGGCCCCAAGTACGACGCGGAAAACACGTTCGCGTACCCGTCCATCAAGGCGTTCAAGGAATCCGGGCTCGGGTCCCTTCCGGTGCCGAAGGCGTTCGGCGGGCCCGGCGGCAACCTGCTGCAGGCCTCGAAGGTCATCAGCGAGTTGTCCAAGGGCGACTCCGCAATCACGTTGGCCTACAACATGCACTACATCATGGTCGGGATCGCCGGCAACCTGATGAGTGAAGAGCAGAACAAGTACTGGCTCGGACGCGTCGCCGACGGCGAGATCATCTTCGGCCCCTTCTCCGAGCAGCGAGCTGGATTCAGCGGCCTCGCCGACATGAAGGCCATTCCCCAGCCGAACGGCGGATGGAAGCTCTACGGCAAGAAGACGTGGGGAACACTCTGCGAGGCCGCGGACATCATCACCACCAACGCGACGATCACCGACGCCGAGGGAAATCTCCCGGAGGACTTCCAGGAGCGGGTCAACGCGGAGAGCTTCTTCATCGGCGACTTCAACCTCGACGAGAACGGCCAGGGAGACGGCATCCGCATCGAAAAGACTTGGGACGCCCTCGGTATGCATGCCACCGGTACGCAGACCATCCACTTCGATGGCTACTACGTTCCGGAAGACGGGTTCATCTGTGAGTGGCGCTCCGGCGCGTTCGGCGTCCTCGAGTGGGCGTCACTGATGTTCGCGAGCATCTACCTGGGTATGCAGTACCGCGTGCTCGAGGAATCTCGCGCCACCCTGTCGAAGAAGACCCTCGGCGCAACCTTCGGTGCCATCGTCGCAGAGGACACCAAGGTCTCCGGCGTCGGCCACATCATCGACGGCATCGGCGACATGGCCTCGCGGGTGGAGATCTCGCGCCGAGTCCTCTACCAGACCTGCCAGGAACTTCTCGACGGCAAGGACGACGAATGGCCGTTGGAGCTCCGCTTCCCGTACATCGGCCTGGCCAAGACCTTCGTCGCCGAGAACGTCATGCACATGACCAGGCACGCCATGAGCATGGTCGGGGGGTCGTCGTTCCGTAAGGGTGCGATCTTCGAGCGTCTGTACCGCGATTCGGCGGCTTCGATGTTCCAGCCGCTCAACTCCGACCAATCTCGCACGTACATCGGTGAGTATCTTCTGCAGCCCGAGCAGCTCAACGACTGATCGGCTTCCACGAAAGCCCTCCGGTGTCCTGTCCTGAGCAGGACGCCGGAGGGCTTTCGCGTATGCGTCGAGAACCCGTCCGCGCGCGGCGACAGCGGGGGTGACAGGGGCCTGTAGCCGCGCCGTCGGCGGTTGTCTCCTTGCTGCTGGGCGGGTCGGTCGTTCCCTACGCCGCCACGGGAGGGTAAAAGTACATTGCGGATCACTTTCTCCTCCCCTCATCCCCCCTCGGGGGGAACTCTGACGCGCTTTCCTGCCACTTCGGGGTGAGATTGCTCCCCCAAACGGAGGAAGTGAATCGCAATTTACTTGTGTTGTGATCTAGCGTAGCCCTACCATTCAAATGTGATGCGGCGCACAACATATCTGGTTGTGGATGGGCCCGAGTAGCCCGATCAGTCGCTCGACACACTTCATTTTCCATTTGACGAGGAGGAAACCGGTGACCGGTTCCCCACCGCTCGCTGTAGATCCGCGTGCACCGGGCCGCGACGACGCGCCTGTCCGCAAGCCCGGGAAGGCTCGGAGCTGGGCCGAATCGGCAGTGCGGCCCCTGGGCGCATTCTTCGAGATGTGCGCGGCGACATTCCGGGCGCTGTTCCGGCCCCCGTTCCAATGGCGAGAGTTCGTTCTGCAGTCCTGGTTCATCGTTCGTGTCGCGTTGCTGCCCACCCTGCTGGTCGCGGTGCCGTTCACCGTTCTGGTGGTCTTCACGCTCAACATCCTCCTGGTCGAGTTCGGTGCTGCCGACCTGTCCGGTGCCGGTGCGGCACTCGGCGCGGTCACCCAGATCGGCCCGCTCGTCACCGTCCTGGTCGTGGCCGGCGCCGGAGCCACCGCGATCTGCGCCGATCTCGGAGCCCGGACGATCCGCGAGGAGATCGACGCCATGAAAGTACTGGGAATCGATCCGATCCAGCGTCTGGTGGTCCCGCGCGTGCTCGGCTCCACCCTGGTGGCGCTGCTGCTGAACGGGCTGGTGATCACGATCGGCATCGTCGGAGGCTTCTTCTTCTCTGTCGTGTTCCAGAACGTCACCCCGGGCGCATACGTGTCGTCTCTGACGTTCGTCACCGGTTTGCCGGAGGTCATCATCTCCGAGGTCAAGGCGTGCTTGTTCGGGCTGATCGCGGGTCTGGTGGCGTGCCACCGTGGGCTCACGGTGAAGGGCGGCCCGAAGAGCGTCGGTGACGCCGTCAACGAGACGGTCGTGTACGCCTTCATGGCTTTGTTCGCGGTGAATGTGATTGTCACCGCCATTGGCGTGAAATACGGAACGGGGCGATGACCGTGACCAACAGCCTGACCGGAAAACGACGAGCATCGAAGGTCGCAGCGGCACCGCTGCGGTTCCTCGAATCCCTCGGTGAACAGGCAGTCTTCTTCTGGCGAACCATCCGGTTCACTCCGCACGCCCTGAAGACATACTCGCGCGAAACCCTCCGGCTGATCGCCGAAATCGGCATGGGATCCGGGGCCTTGGCGGTGATCGGCGGCACCGTGGCGATCGTGGGATTCATGACCTTCGCCGGCGGAACCCTCGCCGCTATCCAAGGGTTCAACTCGCTGGGCAACATCGGCGTGGAGGCACTGACCGGGTTCTTCGCAGCGTTCTGCAACGTCCGGATCATGGCGCCCGTGGTCGCCGGTATCGCGCTGGCAGCGACCATCGGTGCGGGCGCCACCGCCCAGCTGGGGGCGATGCGGATCAGCGAGGAAATCGACGCACTCGAAGTGACCGGCATCCGGTCGATGTCCTACCTGGTGTCGACCAGGGCCATCGCCGGCATCGTCGCGATCATCCCGCTGTACTCCATGGCCGTCATCATGTCGTTCCTCGCTGCGCAGGTGACGACCACCGGGATCTACGGCCAGTCCGCCGGCGTCTACAACCACTACTTCTTCACCTTCTTGCGGACGAGCGACCTGTTCTGGTCCTTCCTGGAGGCCTTACTGATGGCCACCGTGGTCATGCTGATCCACTGCTACTACGGCTACAACGCCGCCGGTGGCCCCGCCGGCGTAGGCGAGGCGGTCGGACGGGCCGTACGCACATCACTGATCGCGGTGGTGATGGTGGTTCTGTTTGCCTCACTTGCCATTTACGGAACATCCGGCAATTTCAACCTGGCCGGTTAGACGGGGGACGCGCTGATGGGAACACGCAACAAATCACACTACAAACAGCCACCGCTGCGGGTCGCCGGCGCCGCGATGCTGGTCGGCGTCATCACGGCCCTGGTGCTGTGCATGCAGACATTCCGCGGGGCCTTCGAGGAAACCGTTCCGTTGGTCGTCGTCGCCGATAGGTCCGGCCTGGTGATGGAACCCGGGGCCAAGGTCCAACTCAATGGAGTCGAAATCGGCAGGGTCAAGGAGGTCCAGCAGGTGGCCGGTACCTCGCGACTGAGCCTCGACATCGATTCGGCGCGCTTCGACCTGCTCTCGGCCGACACCACCGCCGAGATCAAGGCGACGACGGCGTTCGGCGCCAAGTATGTCGCGCTGACCAGCGCAGGGCAGGACAGCAGCCCGCTGGCCGCGGGAAGTGAAGTCCGGTCGGGCAACGTCACGACGGAGATCAACACCGTCTTCGAGAACTTGACGTCGGTGATGCACCACGTCGACCCGGCGAAGCTGAACTCGGCACTCGGCGCGGTCGCCGAGGGTCTGCGCGGACGAGGGGAGCAGCTCGGCGACACCATGGTCAAGGCCGATTCCGTCCTCGTTCGACTCAACCCGGCTCTGCCGCAACTTCAGAGCGACCTCCGCGACACGTCCACCGTCGTCAATACCTATGCGGATGTCGCGCCGACCCTGATGGACCTGCTGAAATTCGCTTCCACGACGTCGGATTCGGTCGTCGAGAGAGAGCAACAGCTCGATTCGACGCTGACCGCGGCGGTGAACTTCGGCAACGACGGCGCGGCGCTGACCAATGACCTCGAGCGCGGGCTGGTCGATTCCATGCGGCTACTGCTGCCGACCACGGGCCTGCTGTCCAAGTACAGCCCCGAGATCACCTGCTTGCTGCAACAATCCGTCGACGCGCGCAATGCGCAGATGCACGCGTTCGGTGGCAACACCGGATACTCCGCCGACCTCGACGTCGGGTTCCTTCCCGGCGACGACCCGTATCGCTACCCAGAGAACCTGCCGAAGGTCGAGGCCTCCGGCGGTCCGGGCGGGCAGCCGGGGTGCTATCCGATGATCACCAAAGACATGTACCCGGCGCCCGTGCTGGTCACCGACACCGGTGCATCGATCGCTGATTCGACCAGCCCCCGTCTGGGTTCCCCGTTCTTCGTCGACTATCTGTTCGGGAATATCGTGGGAGGGCCTGCACGCTAATGAAAATCACTGGAACCATTGCACGGTTGACCCTTTTCGCGGTGATCATGGTGCTCTTCACCGCCGCGGTCGTCGTGGTCTTCTCGCAAGTGCGATTCGGCAGCGAACGAACCTACAAGGCCGCCTTCGCGGACGCATCCGGTTTGAAGTCGGATGAGTTCGTGCGGGTCGCCGGCGTCGAAGTCGGGAAGGTGAAGTCCGTCGAGATCGTCGACGAGGCCACCGCCCTGGTCGAATTCTCGCTCACCAAGGCCGTGCCGTTCACCGAATCCACCAAGCTCGCCGTGCGGTACGAGAACCTCATCGGAGCCCACTACCTCGAACTGCTCGACAGCCCCGGGTCCAACACCACACAGCCCGAGGACTCGACCATCCCGGCAGATCGCACGATGGCCGCGCTGGATCTCGACGCCCTGATCAACGGCTTCCGGCCACTGTTCAAAGCACTGGACCCCGACCAGGTCAACAAGCTCTCGACCTCACTGGTGCATGTCCTGCAAGGACAGGGCGGAACGGTATCGGACTTCCTGAAACAATCCGGCGAACTGACCTCCGCACTGGCCGACCGGGATCAGCTGATCGGCTCGGTGATCGACAACCTCAACCGGGTCCTCGGCACGGTCGACGAACACAACAAGCAGTTCGACGAAGGTGTCGACAAACTGCAGCAAGTCATCAGTGGACTCTCCGAGCAGTCCGACCCGATCGGCGATGCCCTGGTCCGCGTCAACGACGCGTCCGCCTCCGTCGCCGACCTCCTGGTGAACGCCCGCCCGGCGATCAGGAACGACGTCACCGAGATCGGACGAGTCGCCGGCAACATCAATGCCGACAAGGACTACGTCAACTGGGCGCTCAGCGCACTCCCCGATGCGTACGGCCGCCTCGCCCGACTCGGACTCTACGGCGACTTCTTCACGTTCTACCTCTGCGATGTCACATTGAAAGTCAATGGCCCTGACGGCAATCCCGCCCTCATCCCGATCATCGGACAGCGGGCAGGAAGGTGTACAGCACAGTGAGCCGAACACAGAAATCCAACACCGTACGCACCGGTCTGATCGGCGTCCTGGTGGTCGCGGCCCTGGTGCTGATCTCGGTCAACTTCGACCGCATCGCCTCCACACTGAGCTCGTCGGTGACCTACACCGCATACGTCGGTGACACAGGCGGGCTCGAGACTGGCGACAAGGTGTTCCTCTCCGGCGTCCACGTCGGGGATGTCGAAGACATCGACCTCGACGGCGACAAGGTCCGGATCGCATTCAGCGTGGACGGACCGCGTCTGGGCGAGGCCTCCGAGGTATCGATCAAGACACTGACCGTGCTCGGACGAAAGTTCCTGCAGGTGACGCCGAAGGGCGACAAGGCGCTCTCACCCGATCAGCCGATCCCGCTCGAGCACACCTCCACCCCCTATCTCCTGACCGATGCGCTCGGCGACCTGTCCACCACCGTGAGCAACTTGGACACCGACCAGGTCACCAACGCACTGAACACCCTGAGCCAAACTCTCGATCAGACCGCACCGAACCTCAGTGCCGCGCTCGACGGGGTCTCCCGGCTCTCGGACACCGTGGGCACCCGTGACCAGATGGTCAAGGATCTGTTTCACAACGCGGAGTCACTGACCAAGGTCCTCGGCGGACGCAGCCAGCAGATCAACAAGCTGCTCCTCGACAGCAACACCCTCTTCACCGCGCTCGATCAGCGCCGACAGGCAATCGACACGCTCCTGGTGAACCTGTCCGCCGTCACCGCGCAGGTGGCATCGCTGGTCGATGACAACGAAGCCCAACTCCGACCAGTACTCGATCAACTCAACGGTGTGACAGCACTTTTGAACGAACGTAAGGACGATGTGAAGAAGGCGATCCTGCCGGCAAGCCAATACATCACCTCGCTCGGTGAATCGGTGGCCTCCGGCCCGTTCTTCAAGGCCTACATCATGAATCTACTTCCCGGCCAGTTCCTGCAGCCCTTCATCGACGCCGCCTTCCGGGAGCAAGGCGTCAACCCCGGCACGCTCAACGGGCAAAACCAGTTCCCGGTGACATGTGGACACAACGCGGCCCCAGGACTGACCCCGCCCGGCCACACCACCCCGCTACCCGATCCGAGCACCTGCCCCGTCCAACCCGGCGACCCCGCCGCTCCCGCAGCCGCTCCGGCCCAGCCCGGACCACCCGCACTGCCGGGCCTGCCTGGCCTGCCGCCACTCCCGCAGCTGCCTGGACTTCCGCCGCTACCCGGACTGGGAGGATGAGCATGTTCGCGTCTTTGATGACACGCGGATCGACCCGACGGCAAATCACCATCCTGACCATCGTCGTCCTCCTCGTGGCCGGAACACTCGGCCTCGCATGGCGCGCGTACGACCGCGTCACAACGAGGTCCGCGGTCGCGTACTTCGAGAACACCAACGGTCTGTACGTCGGGGACAAGGTCAAGATCCTCGGCGTCGACGTCGGGGTGATCGATTCCATCGATCCGGACGGCGAGCGGATGCGGGTGGGGTTCCACTACGACGCCGACTACAAGGTCCCTCAGCAGGCCAAGGCGGCGGTACTGTCGCAGAGCCTGATCTCCTCACGTGCGATCCAACTGACACCCGCGTACACCGGCGGCCCCGAACTGAGTGACGGCGGACAGATCCCGATCGAACGCACCGCTGTGCCAGTGGAATGGGACGACCTTCGGGAACAGCTGCAGCACCTCGCCGAATCGATCGGCCCGACCGAGGCCAACAAGGCCGGCTCTCTCGGTGACTTCGTCGACACCGCAGCCGAGTCGTTGGCCGGCAAGGGGGACGACATCAACTCGACACTGACCAAGCTCTCCGATGCCATGTCCACGATGTCGGACGGCCGCGACGATCTCTTCGGCACCGTGCGCAACCTGCAGGCCTTCATGACCGCACTCGCCGCCAGCGACGATCAAATCGTCGAGCTGAATCAGAACGTCGCCTCGGTGTCGTCGGTGCTCGATAACTCCGATCAAGAACTGGCGACCGCATTGCAGAACATCGATGCGATGACCAGCCGGCTGGGGCAGTTTGTCAAAGACAACCGCGACGGGCTCAGCAAATCGGTGAGCGATCTCGCCACCGTGACAACGTCGTTGAACGAGATTCGGCCCGACATCGAGCAACTCTTGCACGTCGGTCCGACGGCGATCCAGAACTTCTACAACATCTATGAACCCGCGCACGGGTCCTTCACCGGCGCGCTGGCTGTTACCCAGCTCCAGAACCCGGTGCAGTTCATCTGCGGTGCAATCCAGGCGGCGAGTCAGCTGGGTGCGGCCGAGGCGGCGAAACTGTGTGTCCAACAGCTGGCACCGGTATTGCAGCTCGTGCAGATGAACTACCCACCGGTCGGAATCAACCCGGTGGCCGGCAAACAGGTCAGACCCGAGCAGATCGACTACAGCGAAGAGTGGCTGCGCGGCACGGTCCCTGCTCCCGCCGCTGTCGAGCCCGTCGGCGCACTTGCGGGGCTGGCAGGGCTACTCGGAATCCCGGCACCCGCTGGAGGTGGGCGATAATGGCCAACAACAAACTCACCCGGGGTGCCCTCGTGGCACTGGTCGGCGGATTCACCCTCACGGTGTCGGGGTGCGATTGGCAAGGTGCCAATTCCCTGCCACTGCCAGGAACCGCCGGTTCCGACGACGGCGCGTACACCGTCAAGATCGAGATGCCGAATGTGACATCGATCCAACGCAACAGTCGGGTACGCGTCGGCGATGTCACGGTCGGCAACGTCGACGATGTGCAGCTCGCCGGATGGCACGCCGTCGTCACGGTCTCACTCGAGTCCGACGTCCACCTCCCCGGTAACGCGACGGCGAAGGTGGGGCAGACCAGTTTGCTCGGTTCGTTGCACATCGAACTGGCACCACCATTGACGGAACCGCCCGCGGGCGAACTCCGCGACGGTGACACGATCCCGATCGACAACGCCAGCACGTATCCGACCACGGAACAGACACTGGCGTCGGTGTCGACCGTGCTCAACGGCGGAGGCCTCGCACAGATCCAGGAGATCAGTGGTGAACTCAACGCCGGGTTGTCCGGGCACGAGGTAGAAGTCCGTGACCTTCTCAATCAAGCGGATACGTTCAGCGGCAGTCTGAACGAACAGCGCGACGACATCATCACCGCCGCCGAAGGCCTCGATCGCCTTGCCTCGACCGTCGACCAGCAGAATGCCGTACTGGCCGGCGCGCTCGAACGGATCCCGCCCGCGCTCGCCATTCTTGACGAACAGCAGAGGAAGCTCACCGACACGGTGACCTCCGTCGGAAACTTCGCCGACTCGGCGAACCGGGTGGTCACGGCGAGCTCGCAGGACGTACAGACCAACGTGCGTGAGCTCGAGCCGGTGTTGCGTGAGCTCGGCAACTCCGGTTCCGACCTCACCCAGGCATTGGGTCTGCTTCCCACGTATCCGTGGCCGCTGGAAAACATTCCGAAGTTCTTCAAGGGTGACGCCGGTAACCTCTCCGCCACCGTCGATCTCACCATGGGTCGCCTCGACCGAGGATTGCTGCAGGGCACACCCCTCGAGGGGTCGCTCACGAACGCCGAAACCGCCCTTGGTCGTACGGAGGGTCGAATTCCGGCGGTCTCGACGAAGAACCCGCTGACGGCGGGACTCGACAACGTTGCGATGAGGGGTACCCGATGATTCTGTCGAAATTCGTCAAGATTCAGCTGATCATCTTCGCCGTCCTCACCGTGATCGCCCTGATCACGATGGGTGTCGTGTACATGCGGTTGCCCGCGCTGGTAGGCATCGGGCGTTACTCGGTCGCCGTCGAACTTCCGACGAGTGGTGGGCTGTACAGCAGCGCGAACGTCACCTATCGCGGGTCGACCATCGGTACCGTCACCGACGTCACGCCCACCGCCGGCGGGGCACGTGCCACGTTGAATCTCGATAGCTCGGTCAGCATCCCGGTCTCAGCCGAGGCCCAGGTGCACAGCAGGTCCGCGATCGGCGAACAGTACCTGGACTTCGTTCCCAGCTCGCTCGAGGGACCGTTCCTCGAGGATGGGGCGGTCGTACCAGCGAGCCAAGCGAGTGTGCCGCAAGACATCGGACCGATGATCGACACCCTCAACGCCAGCCTCACCTCGATCCCGCAGCAACAGCTGAGCGCACTGATCGACGAGACCCACACTGCGTTCGAGGGCTCCGGCCCCGCGCTGCAACGGATCCTCAACGGCTCCGACCGTGTCCTGGATCAGGCCTACACCGACGCCGACGCCACCACCACGTTGATCAACGACGCGGCACCATTTCTGGACTCCCAAAAGGTCAGCAGCCCCGCGATCCGCGAGTGGGTGGCGAACCTGGCGGGCACCGTCCAACAGGCCGAAGCGAATGACCAGCACGTCCGGCACATCCTGGAAACCAGCCCCGCAGCGGCCAGTGAGGCCAGTGCACTCTTCCAGCAATTGCACCCCACCGCCCCGCTCCTGGCGGCCAACCTGACCAGTCTCGGTCAGGTCGCGGTCACCTACAATCAATCACTGGAACAGCTGCTGGTTCTGCTGCCCGCCAGCGTCAGCGCCCTCAAGACGATCAACGTCCCCGATCAGGGAACGTCCAACGGCGCATTCCTCGACTTCAACCTGAATCTGAACGCACCCCCGCCCTGCACGACCGGGTTCCTCCCGGCCTCCGAACGGCGCGATGGCTCGGCCGTCGACGCTCCGACGCGCACATCGGACCCGATCTTCTGCGCGGTGCCGCAGGACTCGTCGGTTGCCGTGCGCGGCGCACGGAACCTGCCGTGCATGGACACACCCGGCAAACGCGCCCCCACCGTGGAGATCTGCAAGAGCGACGAGCCGTTCATTCCGTCGGGAACCAACCCCTGGGTGGGGGACCCGACACCGACCACCGGCAACTCCGCCGCCCCCGCGTCCCACACCCCGGAGCCGGCCGCCCCTCAGATCGGGACGGCAAGCTACAACCCACGGTCCGGCCAGTATCAGGGCAGCGACGGCAGAACATACACGCAAACAGATCTCAACCGCACGGGATCTGCGCACGGTGAAACATCGCCCGTACAGGCGATTCTGACAGGAGGCCACTGATGCTCCGACGCAAATCCGAGACCGTGTCGGATGTCGCCGCCGTCCGCGCCGCACTCGACGCACGGCAGGCCGCCGAGGCGGCCGTCCAGGCGGCCGAGGCAGCGGAAGCCGCCGCCGCCGCACAGGAAGCAGGCGATACCGGCGACATACCAGCCGTCCGCCACGATCCGCGGCGCCCCAGACCACGTACCCGCCGATGGAACACCCTCGCCGCGGCGCTGTTCGCGGTCGTTCTGGTGGGACTGGTGGTGGCCGCGGGCGCCCTCGCACACGCGCACCGCAACAGCCAGGACGCTAGCGACCAAGATCTGGCCATGCTCGGCGCTGCCCGGCAGTCAGTCCTCAACCTGATCTCTCCGAGCTCGCAGGATCCCGCGGCCGGCGCGGATCGCATCATCAACGACGCGACCGGCTCGTGGCTCACCGAATTCGAAGGCACAAAAGATCAGTTCGTCTCCGCCATCGCGGAATCGAAGACCGAGTCGAGCGGCGAAATTCTCGGTGCGGGCATCGAGGGCCGAAACGACGACGGCAGCACGACCGTCCTGGTATCGGCGGTGTCGAAGGTAACCAACGCCGCCGGCGCCAAGGACGAGCCGCGAACCTGGCGTCTACGAGTCGGCATCGTCGATGTCGACGGGTCCTACAAACTGTCAAAAGTGGAGGTCGTGCCGTGACCTGTGAACTCGAGGACAAAAATATCGCAGCGGAACCAACACAGGAACCGCCCGCCGCGGCCGAACCGAACCCAGCCACCGCCCGTCACGCCGTCTTCCTCAGATGCGGACTCACCGCGGTCGCACTCGGTGCCCTCCTGGCCACCGGGGCAGTTCTCGAGTTCCCCCTCTGGTTCATCCTTTCGGGCGCGATCGGTGTCCTCGCCATCGGCGCTCTGACCTACCGCAGTGAAATCGCGTTCACCCGCTCCGCCACCATCAGAGGGCGGCGCACGCGCACACTGGTTGCGGTGGCGCTCCTGGCCGCTTCGGCGATGGCCTTCGCCGCCGTGGCACACCTGCACTACATCGTCTCCGGCGAACGCACCGAACAGACACGGGCCGCTGTCGCCGAGAAGGCCGGTGAACTGACCGCAGGGGTCCTGACCTACAAGGCACCCACCGTCGAGGACGACGTCGCCCAGTCCAAGAGCCATCTGACCGGCGAATTCTTGGACTCGTACTCAACTCTCACCGCCGAGACGATAGTCCCGCAGGCGAAGCAAGGACAGGTCGAGACACATTGGGAAGCGAGCGGAACGTCGGTGATTTCAGCCGAACCCGACTCCGCGGTGGTACTCGTCTTCCTCCGCGGCACCACGGCAAGCGCCGCGAAACCAGATCCGACGTACCTCTTCAGCAGTGTACGAGTACGCATGGAGGCGTCCGGCGATCAGTGGCTCATCTCCCAACTCGAGCCCCTGTGAAATTCCCCGTCCCGAAACGTCCAAGGAGGCTGGGATGACGAAGACATCCACCAACACGCCACGATCGCGGATCGACGTCGACACCACGACCCTGCGCGCTCACGCAATCGAAGCCCGCGCCGCAGCGGTGGCCGCACTCGCGGCCGCCGAGCGCGCCGCGAAAGCCGCCGAACCACGTCCGCCGGACGATTCCCCCGCACCGGTCGCCGACGAGCAGCCACAGCGTGCGGCCGGACGAGGCGGTGCGTTGCGCGGGCGCCGGAGGGCAGCAATGTACCGCGCCGCGGTGGTGCTCCTCGCCGTGACCTCGCTCGCCGGCTCCGCCTCCGGTGTCAAGGCATGGTGGGATCACCGTGCGGTCGAACAACGCGATTCGGCGGACCAGGCCGTGATGCATTTTGCCGAAGACGCTGTTGTGCAGCTTATCTCGACGAACAAACAAGACCCCGACGCCTACGTGCAACGCATCCTCGACAACGCAGCCGGCCAGTGGCATGACGACTTCGATGCCCGCAAACAGACCGTTCTCGACACCATGAAAGCAGCGGGCAACGTCACCGTCGGCCATGCCGTCGAATCCGGCATCGAGCGACGAAATGACGACGGCAGCACCACTGTTCTGGTGGCCGCTTCGGCGGACGGCAATGTACCGCTCGCCGGGCCCGACGCCGCTGACCCCGCCACAGGAGCGGCCGGAGAACAGGCCCAACCCTCAGGCGGTGATCCTGGTATGACGGCGACGATCGAGCCACAGGAGTACCAGCTGCGCGTGGACGTCGTCGACGTCGACGGGCAACTCAAATTGTCGAAGGTGGGATTCGTCCAATGACGACACTGAACATCGATACCCAGGTGAAAGAAGAGAGCGCAGAGCCCGAGCGCGACAGCGCAAGGGAGCAAGGCGCATCACTTGTGCGCCGCGCCCGCGCACTGGCAATCGACATGTGCCCGCCCGTCACCGCGGCGGCCTCCGCAGGGGTGCTGTCCCACATTCTGGCGGGGCAGGTATGGGCCGTCCTGTGTTGGGGCATCGTGGCCCTGTCCGGACTCTTCATCGTCGCCAACAGCATCATCTACCAGGGCCGCACCGGACGAACCGCCGGCAAGTACCTCGAGGGCCTCCGCACGGTATCCACCACCACGGGAGCTCCGATCGGCGTCCTCCGTGCACTCATCCGGCTAGGGTGCCTGCCCGCCGACGGGATCCTGTTCCTCATCGGGCGGTTCTGGCCCCTCCATCGGGGACAGCGGCGCACATTCGCCGACAACATCGCCGGATCAGTCGTCAGAACGTACGACACGGAGGGTCCAACCGACGGTCGGCGCCGACTCGGCATGACGGCCGCAGCGGTGATCCCACTCGGTGCAGTCCTTCTCCTCGTCCTGGTCCAATTCTTCAGCCAACGCGCCGCCGACCAGGAAATCACGGCAGCGCACGGATCCGTGACGCAGGTTGCCTCCGACGGCGCCGTAGCGCTCCTGTCGTACAAGCCCGACACCGTCGATCAGGAGCTGGACGCCGCACGCGGCGTGCTGACCGGAGACTTCCTCGAAACGTACACAAAGCTCGCGAAAGATGTGGTCGCGCCGACGGCAAAAGACAAGCAGGTAACGATGCAAGCGTCCGCCGCAGGTTCTGCCGTCGAATCGGTGTCCGCAGACCAAGCATCAGTCCTCGTCTACATCAACCAGAGCACGACGACGGCAAACAGCCCCGAAACTACGCAGTCACAGAACGCCATTCGGGTCGGCCTCACCCGCGTCGACGACACCTGGTTGATCAGCAAATTCGAACCGTTGTTCTGACAGTAGGGCAGCGGGATAGTGGCCACCGCTGCTGCGAAACACCAATCCCTAGGCCGTGAGAGTGAGGAAACAATGGGTGTCGAGGTAGCGGTCACCAATCTGACGAAGTCCTTCGGATCGCAGAAGATTTGGCAGGACGTGTCGCTGACGCTTCCGCCCGGTGAGGTCAGCGCGTTGCTGGGCCCGTCGGGTACGGGTAAGTCGGTCTTCCTGAAGTCGCTGATCGGTCTGCTCCGCCCGGAGCAGGGATCGATCGTAATCGACGGCACCGACATCCTGGAGTGCTCGACCAAGGAGCTCTACGAGATCCGCAAGCTGTTCGGCGTGCTGTTCCAGGACGGTGCCCTGTTCGGGTCGATGAACCTCTACGACAACGTGGCGTTCCCACTGCGCGAGCACACCAAGAAGAGCGAATCCGAGATCCGCACGATCGTGATGGAAAAGCTTGAACTGACCGGACTGATCGGCGCCGAAACGAAACTGCCCGGCGAAATCTCCGGCGGCATGCGCAAGCGCGCCGGCCTGGCCCGGGCGCTGGTGCTGGACCCGCAGATCATCCTCGTCGACGAGCCCGATTCCGGCCTGGATCCGGTCCGCACCACCTACATCAGTCAGACGTTGATCGACATCAACGCCGAGATCGACGCGACGATCCTGATCGTCTCGCACAACATCAACCTCGCGCGCACGGTGCCGGACAACATCGGCATGCTCTTCCGCCGCCAACTGGTGATGTTCGGACCCCGCGAGGTGCTGCTCACCAGCGAGGAGCCGGTGGTCAAACAGTTCCTCAACGGCACCATGATCGGCCCGATCGGCATGTCCGAGGAGAAGGACGACGCTCAGATGGCAGCAGAGCAGGCCATGGTCGACGCCGGACACCACGCCGGTGGCGTCGACGACGTCGAGGGCATCGTCCCGCAGATGAAGGCCACCCCGGGCATGCCATTCCGCCAAGCCGTCGCCCGCAGGCAAGAACGGGTGCGCGAGATCATGGACACCCTGCCCTACAGTGCCCAGCTCGCGATCCAGGAGAGCTTCGAATCCACCGCACTCACCGAAGAATTTCCGGCCATCATGACGGACGAGATGTACGCCGTCGACTAGCGCGCGGCGAATCCGATCAACCCACGAAGAAGAGAGAGCACATGATCATCGACCTGGTAGACCCGATCCAGAACCTGGTGACCGCGATTGCGTGGTTACTCGTCAGAGGTCACCTCCCCCCACTGTAGAAACTGCGACAGCCCAGATCGACGGACGAGCGACACAGGCAGGACCATGGATTCACGGCGGCGAGTACCGTCAGCAGTATTCGACGAGGCAACGGCGGTACTCGACGAACCGAATTGGCGATATGTGGCGCAACCAGAATTATCACCGATTCTCCGCGGAGCCCTGGATGCTTTCTACGAAAAGGGCTTTCGTGGTACGACGGTGCGAGATATTTCTCAACGCGCCGGCGTAGCGATGCCCACGCTGTACTACTATCACGGGAACAAGGAAGGCATCTTCACGGCGCTGCTCGAGTGCGCGACCAAGGACTTCCTCGCGCGCGCGTACGCCGCGCGGGACGAGGGCGGGGACAAGCCGGAGGTCCGACTGGCCTATGTGGTCGAATCGATACTTCTCCGGACCCTCATCGGCCCTCGGATGGTGGCGTTGGAGCCCGATATCCGGTATCTCAGCGCACCGAATCGCGACCGCTTTGAGCGTGTGCGAACAGGGGTCGAACGTCTGCTGCTCGGGATCGTACGAGAGGGGCGCCGCCGGGGCCTTTTCACCGTATCGGATCCCGTGCTCACCACAAGGGCGTTGCTCGACATGTGTGATGCCGTTCCCAGCTGGTACGTCGAGTGTCCGCCCAAATATCATGCCGTTGCGCAGAAGTATGGTGCCATTGCATTGAACGCGGTGGGGTACAGGGCGGACGGCTAGATCGGGGCTCCGACAATCACCCGAAGCGCGGATCAAGCGTGAATAGAACCCGATTCATACCGGGTCGATGAACGAGGGGGCGCGCCCGGAGACGCCGGCAGCGACAGCGGCGACCTGATTTGGTGAACCCAGAAGTCCCAATTGAAGCCGGGATTCGAGGGCCAGCGCCTCCGCTGTGTCGCCGTTGTTCCAGCCCTCGTCGTAGAGGCGCTTTGCCGCCCGGATCGCATCTGGCGATTTCTCGGCGATGTCACCAGCCAATTCGAGTGCCGCACTGAGTGGGTCCTCGGCCGTGCGAGTGACCAATCCCAACGAACTCGCCTCCAGGCCCGATACGATTCGTCCGGTGAAAGTGAGTTCCTTCGCCACGTCGATGCGCATAACACGTGGTAGGGACTGAGTGATTGCCATGTCCGGGACCAGTCCCCACTTGACCTCCATGAGGGACAACCGGGCGTCGGGCGCAGCGATTCGGATGTCGGCGCCGAGCGCGATCTGCATACCGCCACCGAAGCAGCTTCCGGTGATCGCGGCGATCACTGGCACCGGAACTCCCGACCAGTCGTGCGCCGCGCGCTGCGCGAAATTGGCAGGTTTCCCATGCTCCCGGACGAACAGGGCGTCGATGCCTCCCGCTGAGTCAGCAAGAAAACTTGAAATGTCCAAACCTGAGCAGAAGCTGCGCCCTTCGCCATGAAGAACAACCGCTCTCACTGTGCGATCGGTAGCGAGGTGACCTGCGGCTTCGAGCAATCCCTCGAACATAGCCTTGTCCAACGCATTGTGCTTCTCGGCACGGACCATCGTGACAGTCGCTACACCACTGTCGCTCACACTGAGACGAATTCGTTTATCACTCATGGGGGCTGACTCTAACTCTGGGACTGTCCGACCCGAAAGCCGTTCGCTGGCGAAGCGTTCCTTTCTCGTCGATCTTTCGCTCCCGGTCGAGATGGCCGGCAGTGTGGCTTTCCCCCGACGCGCGCCTACCCCCAAAGTGTGATTCCCGTACCCCCCTGGGAGACGCGCGCCATGGGGTGGCGGACCTAGCCTCAAAGGATCGTTGGCCTACACCGGCCAGGCAGTGGCGATTCGCACAAAGATGTTGGACTAGGAGTAGCTATGGGGCGCATGCCATCCGAGGTCATGCAGCATGAACTCGACATGATGTGGCAGAGTATTTTCACCTGGCTGAGTTGGGCCATAGTTGCCATTATGCTGGCCGTTGCCTTCCGAATGTGCGTCCGGCAGCGGACTCCATTCTATCTGCTGGCATGCCTGGCGGCCGGTGTAGCGGCCTTCGCCGAACCGCTCTACGATGTCGCTTTCGACCTCTGGTTCTACGATGTCCACAACGGCGAGCCGGGAGCGATGTACTCCCACTTCACTGCATTCGGGGTCGTTCAGCCGAACTGGTCGCATAGCGGCTACATCATCCTGTACGCGAGCGCCTGCCTCTACGCTGGCCGTCGTATGTACGAGGGAAGCCTCCGGCGCAAGCATCTGTTCCTGATCTGGGGTGCCGAGATCATCACGTCGTGCGTATTCGAGGTCATCGGTACCGGCACAAATGTTTATACCTATTACGGTCCGTACGAGTTGCGGATCTGGAACTATCCGTTGGTCATTGGCGTGCTCGAGGGAACCCAGGTTGTCCTGTTTACTGTACTGGCGGTGCAGCTCTGGCGGCGGGTGTCCACCGCGTGGGGCCTCGTCGGCCTCTTGGCGGTCTTCCCCGTCACCATGTTCGGTGCGAACTTCGGCCTCGGTGCACCAATTATCATTGCCCTACATCTCGACGAGTCCGCATTCTCAAGCGGAATAGTCTGGGCAGCAACCCTACTCACGATCGCGTTGTGCACTCTGGCGGTGAACGGCGCGAGCAAGTTCCTTCCGCGGCCGTTTGCTACGCCCGAGCCGGATGGCGCGCCCGTTGCGAAGGCGGTCGCGGCCGCCTGAGTGTGGCTGGGGAGGGGAACCACATCGACCCGGGGCAGCGTCTGCAAAAGCGGGATCGACCAAGAAGTCCTCCTCGACGGCCGGCCGCAGCGTCGCTAGGGCCTCCAAGATGGTGCCGGACTGGGAGTGCTCGTCGACCTCGATCTTCTTCCGGGCGGCGCCCCGATCACGACTGATCTCGTCGGAGAACGCGGCCCCGGCGCTGGGACTCGTCCTGCTGCTGGCTCGGGTCGTACTTGCGGGTCCACAGGCTCGGCGTAAGGCCATGTGGACGCTACCGAACGTGTCGTCGACCAGTTGGCGGTCGCCGAGCTTGTAGTCGGACGGTAGGGGACGCGACGACGTCGTCGTCCTTCCACATGAACTGGCCGGGCAAGTCGCCGTTGATGATCGCGTTCTACCCCTAGCCAGATATGCAACTGAGGCGCCATGCGCATCGAACGTTCTCGTGGTAGCCGAAGCGCAAGCTGCTCCGATGATGGATTGGGACTTGTCCGGGGTGTGTTGCCACGCTCGGAGCGGTCACATGGACCTCACTTCGACGTAACCCAGGGTTGCCATGGGTCGCATATTCTGGATTTACGCATCACCACTCGACCGGAGAGGCGCAAACCTGATGACGCCTGAAACAGCCCGTAGCCGCCGATTCGATCGGCGCACGACGCCTCCCGCGGTCCGACAACTGTCCGTCACTGATATCGCCGGTGTTGTTGAAGCACTCACCGGCCAGAGGCTACTGCCACGCGAGGGTGCAGAGACCGACTATCGCTTGATGTGATGCTCCACGCTCGACGACTTCGATGATAGGCACCTTCACCGACCGGTGGCGATGGTGAGATCAGCGGTTTCGGGGAGCATGTGAGCGCAGGCTGGGGAAAGGTCGCGGCGCTCGATCACTCGCGGGTTGGACTGGCCGGATTCAACGGGCATCCCTCCTATAGAGCGATGGGTGCAGGTCCACTCGGCGCCGCGGAGAATGCGCGACGCCACCGCCCGAATTGGTTCAAGCTACATGCTTGGTGCGCCGCATCCGGCGCCGGACTGGACGGAGACCGGTTCCGATCGTCGCCAGTCCGGATCCCACCAGTGCCGACGTCACCAGCTGTGGGTGATGTAGGCAGGCGGCGGTGCTGTAGTACTCGGGAAGTTCGCGGCTCACCGGAGTAGCAACTTGGCGATGCTGTTGGCGGCGTAAGTTGTGGCGGACGCCAGTTCGTCCAATCGGCTTTCGATGCGTCGGCTGGGCCCGCCGATGGCCAGGCATGCCGCGAGACTCTTACCAACAACAATGCCTGAGGCGACGGCGCTGAGGTCGGGGAAGGTGTCACCGTGGTTGAAGGCAACGCCGGTGGCCCGGGCTTCGATGATTTCGGCGCGCAAGCCCTCTTGCTTCGACGGGTGAATGTGCTCGCGGATGTAGAGGTCGATCTGCTCGTCATCACGCTGGGCGAGGTAGAGCTTCTCGATGGACGACGGGTGGTCGCTGGGAGGACGAACTCGTGGCGGTGAATACCTCACAACTTGATTGGACTCCACATTGTGCAGATAGATGAGGGTCTCACCGACCACGCGACCCAACATGACCGTCTCCTCGAACTGCCGCACAAGGTCGTCCATGAAGGGCTGCGCTATCGGCACGATCGACGGGCTGTCGACAGCGGCGAGGGCGCCGATAGACGGGCCGGTACGGTAGCGCGACCCGTCGTATGTGAGATAGCCGCGGAAGACCAGTGCCTTGAGCAGTGGGTGGAGTGATGACTTGGCAGCCCCCATCTGGTGTGCCAGCTCGCCCAGAGTAATTCCGTCCTTGGACGCCGCCGCGAGTTCCAGCGCGTGCAGCGCCCGGGAGACTGCTCGGTGTCCCTCGCTGTCGGCCATACCCACCCCTCCTGTGTCATCCTGTCGGCCCGTGATTTCGACGGCGAGTCTATCTGTCCCCTGCGGGAGCGGACGCTCCAGCAAACAGGTCGGCGTCGGCGGTCGCCACGATTCCGCGGCGAAGGAAATCGTCAATCTGCTTCTCGTCGTGGCCGAGCTCGGCAAGCAGTTGCCGCGAGTGCTGCCCCAGGGCCGGGACCGGGCGCACCGGGTACTCCTTACCGCGCTCGGTGATCACCTGGCGCAGGGTCGGCACAGGCCCGACGGGCGTGGGTGTTTCGACCCACCGGCCCCGCTCCACCAACTGCGGGTGCTCGGCCACCACCGCGAGATTGTTGACGCGGGCGCAGGCGATCCCGTTCTGATCGAGCAGCTCAGTGAGCTCGCCGGCGGTGAATCTCCGGCACGTGTCGGCGACGAGCGCGTCGACCTCGTCGCGGCACCCTGCCCGGGCCACGTTGGTGGCGTACCGCGGGTCGGAGACCAGCTCCAGGCGTCCCATCACGTGCTCGGCGAAGCGTGCCCACTCGCGGTCGTTCTGGATGCCGATGACCACCGGTGTGTCTTGTGTGGCGTACTCGCCGTAGGGCACCAGCGAGGGGTGGCCGAGGCTGATCCGCTCGGCCGGGCTGCCGTGGTGCTGGGCGTAGTAGATGTGGTTGGCGATGAAGTCGGTCATTGCGTCGATCATCGCGACGTCGACCACGGTTCCCGATCCGGTGCGCTCACGTTGGAACAGGCCCATCATCGCCGCCGAGGTCATGTACATGCCGCTGGCGACGTCGGCGGCCGAGAAGCCGGGTTTGACCATCAGGTCCTTGGTGCCGGTGACGGCTACGGCTCCGGACTCCGCTTGTACCAGGGCGTCGTAGGCACGCTTGCCGGCATAGGGGCCTGGCGTGCCATACCCGGAGTTGGATACCACGATCAGGCGCGGGTTGCGGTGGGTCAGCTCGTCGGCACCCAGGCCGAGCCGCTCGACGGCCCCGGGGCTCATGTTCTGCATGAAAACGTCGGCGGACGCGAGTAACTCCAGCATGATTTGGCGGCCCTCGGGCGATTTGAGGTCGAGCGCCAGTGATTCCTTGCCGCGGCCCGTCCACAGGAACACACTGGACATCTCGCCGGCCACGGCGGCGTCGTATCCGCGGGCGAAGTCGCCACCGTCGATTCGCTCGACCTTGATCACCCGCGCCCCGAGATCGGCGAGCTGCCGGGTGGCGATGGGTACGGCGACGGCATGCTCGAGTGCGACGACGGTGACGCCTGTCAGCGGTAGATTCTCTTGCTTCGCCTGTGTGGTGGGAATGGTTGTAGTGGAGATAGTCTGGGTCATTGGGTTGCCTTTTCGGGTTGGCGGTCGGTTACGTGTCGGGTACGGCGCGCGCGCACGGAACGCACGGCCATCACCCCGATGAACACGACCGCGAGGGCCAACATGGTGCCGGAGATCGGTCGGGTGACGAAGACGGTGACGTCGCCGCCGCTGATGAGCAGCGTTTGGCGAATGGCGGGCTCGAGCAGCACTCCGAGAACGAAGGCGAGCACCAGCGGGCCGGGCTCGAAGCCGAGCTTGCGCATGACGTACCCGAGGACACCGAAGACGAGCACCACCCACAGGTCGAAGATGCTGTTGTTGATGCTAAAGACCCCGAGCATGGTGACCACGACGGCGAGGGCGACGAGGATCGCGACGCGTACGTCGAGAATTCGGATGAATACCCGCACCAGTGGCAGATTCAGCACCAGCAGAATCACGTTGCCGACGACCATCGAGGCGATTACTCCCCAGAAGATGTCGGGGTGCTCGTTCATCAGCTGAGGACCGGGGGTCACGCCCTGAATGAGCAACGCGCCCAGAATCAATGCGAGCACGGGGTTCGGTGGCAGGCCCAGGGTGAGCAAGGGGATGAAGGACGACTGCGAACCCGCGTTGTTGGCGGTCTCGGGGCCGGCGACGCCCTCGATGGCGCCGCGGCCGAAGCGTTCCGGATTCTTCGACCGCCGCTTCTCTGTCGCGTACGACGCGAGCGAGGCCACCATGCCACCGCCACCGGGCACCAGCCCGAGAACGAACCCGATCAGGCTGCCGCGGGCGATCGGTCCGCGGGACTGGCGCAGCTCGGCTCGCGACGGGAGCACATGGCCGACACGGGCGACGGTGCCGGCTGGCTGGCGCGAGTGCTCGAGGGTGTACAACAGCTCGCCGAGCCCGAAGAGCCCCATGGCGACCGCGACGAAGTCCAGTCCGTTGAGCAACTCGAGGCTGCCGAACGTGAAGCGCGCACTGCCCTCGATCGAATCCTGCCCCACGGTGGCAAGCAGCAGCCCGCAGAAGGCCATCAACAGGGCCGCTGCGAACCGCCGCGACGCGAGATACGCCGCCAACACAATGCCCAGAAGCGCCACGACGGCGAACTCGGGCGGTCCGAACTTCAGCGCGAAGGAGGCCAGGACCGGCGCCAGCAGGACCAGGCCGACGACGGCGACCAGGCCGCCGACGAAGGACCCGATCGCGGCGATGCCGAGGGCAGGCCCGGCCCGCCCTTGGCGGGCCATCTGGTAGCCGTCGAACGTCGTCACCACGGACGCTGCCTCACCGGGGAGGCGGAGCAGCACGGAAGTGATCGTGCCGCCGTACATCGAACCGTAGTAGATACCCGCCAGTAGAATCACGGCCGTCGCGGGCTCGAGACTGTAGGTCAGTGGCAGCAGTAGCGCGATCGTTGCCGTGGGACCGAGGCCCGGGATCACGCCGATGACCATGCCCGCCAGCACGCCCAATAGCACGAAAAGCAAATTCATTGGTGTCAGCGTCGTCTCGACGCCGGTGATAATTCCGGAGAAATCCACGAGATCTACCTTCCGGGGGCCAGCGGCCCGATTGGGAACGGTACGCCGAGCAATTCGACGAAGACGATCTGCAGTGCGACGACCCCCAGTGTCGCGGTGACCAGCGTGAGTCGCCATGACTCACCGAAGAGGCGGAGCCACACCACGAGTAGCACGAATGCCGGCACGGGCATGCCCACCAGCGGAAGCATCACCACGAAGAATGCGACGGAGGCGATGGCGGTAGCCACCCGAGCGAGGTCGCTGATCATGACCTTCTCGCAACGCTCGACCCCGGTAATGAACAACCAGGCGCTCGTAACGAGCACGCCCACCGAGGTCAGCAGGGGCCAAGCTCCGGGGCCGGGCTCGGTCAGGTCACCGAGCCCGAGACGCACCGATTCGATTGTCGCCAATACGCCGAGAGCGGTCAGGACCGCGGGGGTGAGGCGTCTATTCTCCACAACCCTCTCGTTCTTCTCGGCGGACTCCTCGACCACTAGCGTGTTGCTCACTTCTGGACCGCCTCTCGCCATTGGGTTTCGGCCGAGTTGATCTCTGCACGAATCTTTTCGGGGCCGGGGTCGTCGTCACGCACGAATTCCTCTCCCAGCACGTCGGCAGTGGTCGGGTCTTTCAGGCACGATCCCATGGCCTGCGCCAAGGTGGTTTTCACCTCACCGTCGATCCCGGCCGGGGCGAGCAGGGTGACGTTGACTGTCGAGTCGGGTAGGTCGCCGTATCCCAACTCGGTGAATGTCGGTACCTCAGGCAGGAATTCGATCCGCTCGTCGGCCCCCGTGACCAGGGCTCGCAGGTTTCCCGATTCGATCTGCTTGAGCAGCGTCGGCGACGTACTCAGGTAGGCGCTGTCGACGTTTCCGCCCAGCACCGCGGCCGCGGACTGATCGTTGCTGACGAAGGGGATGTTGGTAAAACGAGGCCCCCCGGCCTCGGTGACACCGTTGATAGCGAGCGCGAAGATGCCCATCGAGCCTGGCATGGCGACCGAGAACGTACCGTCCTTCCGCTGGGCTGCTTCCAGCACCTCCTGCCCGGTGCGGTACGGGCTGTCGCCCTTCACCACAAGCACCGAGGGCGCAAGCGTGATCCCGGAAATCGGGTCGAAGCTGGATCCGTCGTACTGAGCGCCATCGGTAACCAGTGGTACCAGTGCCGCGGTCGACAACGACACCACCGAGAGTGTGTAGCCGTCCGGCTCGGCTTTGGCGACCCTCGTCATCCCGATCGCTCCGCCACCACCGTCCTGGTTCTCGACGATGAACGTTCCACCCAATTCGTCCTCCATGCATTTCGCCGCGACACGGGCGGTGGTGTCAGAGATTCCGCCGGCGGCAAACGGTGTGATGATCCGCACTGTCCCGGATGGGTAGTAGCCAGCGGTGGACTTCGGCATCTCGGCGCATCCGACGGTCGCAAGTCCGGCAGCGACAAGCAGTGCGGTTATTCGGGAAATCCCAGCCATCGGCGTCACGTTCCTATATACGAATGATTCATACTCATATTGGAATGGACGATAGATGCCGACGGTGGTGATGTCAATCACAATCGGTGCGATGTGCAATGTGCGATTCTTCGAGCCGCCATGAGTGCCCGGACGGCAATTTGCGCTTTCGAAAGCAGTGCCGCACACGACCCGGGCGAGTGGGGGAATTGCCCAGCGGCAAGGATGCGGCGTCGACGCGCGCCGGGGGCGAGGCCGCACCGCGTTGGTTTCCGCCGGAATCGGCTTGCCGATCACGATCGTCTGCGAAGTTCACCTCACGCGCAGATCGTGCTTGCGGGTGGCGAAATACCTTCCAGATCCGCCCGTGCGTCGACTTCGATGCGCGGTACTGGGCGACATCGGCTCCCACGGTCAGTGTGGGCGTTGCGTTACTGCAATTTCGGGTGTGCTGAGGTCATCTGTTCGACCTGTTCAACGGTGTTGCGATCTGGGAACGGATCCGGGCAGATGAATGATGCTTTCGGTCGTACCATTTGAGTAGTAATATGATTTCCATGCGAATGGCGGCGTGGCTCGTCTGTCTTGCCATGGTGACGTTCTCGAGCGCTGGCTTGGTGGCGGTCGCCGCTCCTGCGCTGGCCGAGATACCGGCACCATCCGAGGACCCGTTCTATCAAGCTCCGACCGGCTACGAGTCGCGGCCTGAGGGGACGATCCTGCGGTCGCGGCCGGTGACCGCGACGGCGCTAAGTGTGCCCCTTCCGGTCGATTCGTGGCAGCTGCTGTACAAGTCGCTCGACTCCCACCGCGAACCGGTGGCCGACGTCGCCACGATTCTGGTCCCGAGAACACCGTGGACGGACGCCGGCCCTCGGCCCCTGGTCTCCTATCAGACCGCGGAGGACAGCCTCGGATCCCGGTGCGCTCCGTCGTATGCACTCACGGCGGGCCTCGGGGCCGCGACCTCGAACGCCGCATCGGAGTCACTGATGATCGCGCACCTGCTGTCCCGTGGATGGGCGGTCGTCACCGCGGACTACGAGGGGCCGGAGTCCGAGTTCCTCGCCGGCCCGCAAGCCGGCTTCGCGGTTCTCGACGGGATCCGCGCCGCTCAGCATTTCGTACCAGCCCGGCTGAACACGCAGTCGCCGACGGGTCTGTGGGGATACTCCGGCGGCGCCTTCGCCACGGCGTGGGCCGCCGAACTTCAGCAGTCCCACGCTCCCGAGCTGGGTCTGAACGGTATTGCACTGGGCGGGTTGCCCGCCGACCTCGAGGCAACCATGCGGAACGTCGATGGTGGGTACGGTTTCGGACTCACCTTCGGCGGAGTGATCGGTATCGATAGGGCATACCCCGAGAAGCAGCTGAGCGAACTCTTCACCGTTGAGGGCAGAGCGGCCATGCACGCGACCGGTGCTGCGTGCACTGTCGATCTGATCGCGACCTATGCGTTTCGGTCGTTGCACGACTTCACGATCGACCCTCGACCGTTCGACCATCCGGCGCTGCGTTCCGCTCTCGCTGAGAACAGCCCTACCGCAGTAGAAGTCAGCGCACCGATCTACAGCTATCACGCGGACGGGGACGAACTGGTACCCGTCGCAGTCCGCGACGCATTCGTCCGGCAATACTGCGCTGCCGGGAGTACCGTCGAGATCGTCCGCTACCCCGGCGGAAGCCACAACACCATGCTGCTCTCCGGCGCCTCGGGAGCGATCGATTTTCTCGCAGCACGATTCGCCGATACGCCTGCCGTCGACGACTGCCACTGACGGCAGTGAGCAGAGCTAGGACACGGGACAGCGGAACGGCGGTCCGCGTGCATGTAGTCAGCGTCATGGACGGACGAAGTCCGACTCGTCCTCCCCGAACAGCGTCACCCCAGTGGTGCAGTATGCCCTTGTCGCAGATCACCAGGTCGAACAATCCACCCCGATCTTCTGCGCGGCCGCGACTACGAGGAGGGAGTCGTAGGTGGTGAACACGACCACCAGGCCCTTGGCGCTTTGCCGTGCCCCATCTGACGACGCTCGACGAAAGTGGATCTGGCGCACTTTGGGTGGAGATTCGGGGCGTGTCGTCACGGCCTGCTGATCTGCGGCGGGTGAGGATCATCGGCGTGTGATTTCGAGAGTGTGCGAGCATTGTTGCCCCATCTGGTGGGTGTCGTCGTTGCCGGCGTCCGGAGGGTGGGTTCGACCATCCGTGTCGCCGCGGAACCGACAGGCGGGCGCGGTCGGTGCCCGCGTTGTGACGGCGAGTCCGCCCGGCTGCATTCCCGCTACCGCCGGTAGGTGTCGGACACGGCGATCGGCGGGCACCCCCCGTCACGATCGATATCCGAGTCCGCCGATTCTTCTGCGACACCACCGACTGCGCGGCAAAGACTTTCGCCGAACAGATCCCCGGATTGACTCAGCCCTGGGCGCGGAGAACCCGGTGCTGGGCGCGCGGTGATCTCCGCGATCGGGGTTGGCCGTGGCCGGCCGGGCCGGGGCCCGCCTCGCGGCTCTGGATCCGCGTCGGCCGTGACACCCTGCTCCGAGCCGTCCGGGTGATACCGGACTCCAAGATCCACGACGTCCGCGTCCTGGGCATCGACGACTTCGCGATCCGCCGCGGGCATATCTATGGAACGGTCGGAAAGCCCGGAGTTCATCCAAACTGAAGGAATCTCGGCGCCGTCCGGGCAACCGGTGGCGGGCGATGGTGATCTGCGCGGTGGTGACGATGTCGATCACCTCCGATCCGAAGACTTGGGTGACGGTGACCGGCGCCGACGCCAGCTCCGGGGGCACCGAGTGCCGGTTGCCGCGGTAGGACACCAGCGCTTGCCGGGATGCGGTCCGGGGTTCGGTGAGGATCGCCGGATACGGCGTGGCCGGCAGCGCGGTCAACGGTTCGGCGACCGCCACCGGCGCCTTGCCGTTGGCGGTGGGCCGTAGCCGGGTGTCACCCCGCAGCCGGCGTAACTCGTCCACGCGTCGTTGGGCCTGTTCAACGGTGACGCCGTCCGGCAGGGTGCGCCACCAACGTTGCGCGGTAGTATGATTGGGATTCTCGAGCACACCTTTTCGGTACCCGGCTTTGGGTGGGCAGATCGCCACCGAAACGCTGCAGTGCTTCGCGACGCCGCGCGGCGACGCTCCCGGCAGCATCGAAGAGCGGATCCGATGTGCCGAAGCGGCTGGGCGGCCACTCACGCTCTGGTAGATGCCACAGACGTTGGCGCACAGTCCAGTTGCACTAGGTCCGTTCTAAATCCCTCGTCCGGTCAGTTTCAACTCTGCCGACGACAGTCCCTGCGGGGCGGTTCGAAGCGACCGGCGCAGAATTTTCTGCTTGCGGTCTTTGGCAGTTCGGAAAGAATTTCGATCGTTCCGGGGCGCTTGTATGCCGCGAGCCGATCGACGAGGAACTCGCGCAGTGACTCCGGTGTCGCGCCAGCGCCGGCCTTGAGGGAGACATACGCCTTTACTGACTCGCCGCGGTAGGCATCCGGGATGCCGACGACCGCTGATTCCCGTACCGCGGGGTGCTCGTTGAGCGCGTCTTCCACCTCGCGGGGGCCATACCTTGAAGCCCGAGCACAGCAGCCCGTCCCGGATGGTCTCGGCTGTCGCGTCGGGTCGGTTCCAGTACCCGGGGATGACGCCGGGGCCCTCGAACACGACCTCCCCGGCGGTGCCTGCCGTATCTGGGAGGGGCTTCCCCGCCGACTCCGAGCGGCCCCGGACCGCCGACCGCGTCCATTACCTGGGCCTGGCACCAGTTCCTACTTCACCGACGCCAGCGCCGCCGAATGGGCGGGCGACGACTTCACCGGAGATACTCCGACTGCCCCCAGCAGAGTCAGCAGGCGGGGAAGCGTGGGGATCGCCCCGAAAGCTGCATGGACGGCCGTGAGCTCATCCGGCCGTGGTCGTTCGGTGCTCATCTCGAGTCCGCCTTCGAGTCCTCCTGATTACGTGTCGCCTGCCATGAGCATGGGACCGTCTTGACCTGATTTCTGCCACCCTCATGGGACCACTCGGATTGCCAGTTGTGGGACCACCCGGCGCGTCGTGCCGGAGTCCCCGTCGGATGACTCGTTTGATCGTCGTGTCGGTATCCCCGGTCACGAAGGCGGACGGGCATGGCGTTTCGGGAGGTCAACGTGAACGAAGTCAAGGAAGTGCTCCGGGTCTGGCTCGGGGTGCCCGGGTCCCGGCCACCGGGGCTGCGCACGATCGCGGCGCACTGCGGGGTGGACCGCAAAACGGCGCGCCGGTACGTCGAGGCCGCCCAGGCCGCGGGCCTGCAGCGCAGCGACGGGGTCGAGGCCCTCGACGATGGGCTGATCGGTGCGGTGATCGAGGCGGTGCGCCCGGCACGCCCGAGCGGGCACGGGTCCGCCTGGGACCGGCTGTTGGGGTTCGAGGACCAGATCACCGCGTGGGTGGCCGGCGAGGGGAACCATCCGCCGCTGACGATCACCAAGATCGAAACGCTGCTGGCCCGCCAGGGCTGCGTGGTGCCGTATCGGACGTTGCACCGATTCGCCACCGAGCGCTGCGGTTTCGGCCGCAAGGACACCACCGTCCGGATCGTCGACGGCGATCCGGGCAGTGAATGCCAGATCGACTTCGGCTACCTCGGCTATCTGACCGACCCGGAGACCGGGCGGCGCCGCAAGGTGCACGCACTGATCTTCACCGCGGTGTATTCGCGGCACATGTTCGTGTGGCTGACGTACTCGCAGACCCTGGCGGCGGTGATCGCCGGCTGCGAGGCGGCGTGGACCTTCTTCGGCGGTGTCTTCAAGGTCCTGATTCCGGACAACATGAAGGCGGTGGTGGCCGAGGCGGACGCGGTCAATCCGCGGCTGTCGTAGGGCTGGCTGGACTACGCCCAGCACACCGGGTTCGTCACCGATCCGGCGCGGATCCGGTCGCCAAAAGATAAACCTAGGGTCGAAAGAGCCGTTCAGTATGTGCGCGGAAACGACTGGGCCGGTGAGGACTTCGCGGATCTCGCGGAGGCGCAACGGCGGGCCGAAGTGTGGTGCTGTGACACCGCCGGGATGCGGACCCACGGCAGCACCGCGGCCCGCCCACTCGAGGTGTTCGACGCGGACGAGGCGCCGATACGGCTGGCCGTTCCCCAGGTTTACGACGTGCCGATCTTCAAACAGGTCAAGGTGCACCGCGACTTTCATGCCGAGGTGGCCAAGGCGTTGTATTCGATACCGGGACAGTGGATCGGCTCGATCCTCGAGGTGCGGGCGGACAGTGCGCTGGTGAAGTTCTATCTGCGCGGAACCCTGGTGAAGGTGCACCCCCGCCAGCCCGCCGGTGGGCGCAGCACCGACCCGGAGGATCTGTCCACTGAGAAGGTCGGGTATGCGATGCGGGACCTGGACCGACTGATCGGCACCTGCGCCGGGCACGGCCACGCCGTCGGGATCTACGCCGAACGACTGCTCGACGATCCGTTGCCCTGGATCCGGATGCGGGCGGTCTACCGGCTGCTCGGGCTGGTCCGCCGCTACGGGCCCGGCCCGGTCGAAGCTGCGTGCAGCACGGCGCTGGATCTGGATGTGGTGTCGGTGAGCAAGATCGCCTCGATGCTCGAACGCGCCACCGAGACCACCGCGCCGCTGCTGCCGGCCGCCGGGTCGGCGGCCCCGTCCCGCTTCACCCGCGACCCCGCCGAGTTCGCCACCGACCGGACCGGCCCCGCCACTTCTGGGACCGGCGTCGCCACTGCCGGGACCGGCGTTGCCACCGAAAGGACCACCCCTGCCACTGCAGGGACCGGCGTCGCCACCGAGAGGACCGGGCATCTGACGGTGATCCTCGGCGGCAACACCGACACGAAGGAGACGCGATGACCACCCCACCCGCCCCCGCGGGGCCGGTCGATCCGATCGGCGCCGACCTGATCGCCCTCCTCAAAACACTCAAACTCGGCGCCCTCAAGGACACCCTGCCCGAGCGACTCGCCCTGGCCCGCCAGCACCAGCTCAGCCACGTCGCCTTCCTGGAGCTGCTCCTCGCCGACGAGGTGTTCCGGCGGGAATCACGCTCGGCCACTTTACGGTCGGCGAACGCCGGTCTGGATCAGTCGATGCGAATCGACACCTGGAACGCCCTCGACGACCTCCGCTACGACCGATCCCTGCTCTCAGATCTGGTCTCACTGCGGTTCGCCGAGGCCGGCCACTCGGTTCTGGTTCTGGGACCGGTCGGGGTCGGCAAGACGCACCTGGCGACCGCCCTCGGGCACGTCGCGATCCGGCGCCGGATGACGGTGCTCTGCGCCCGCGCCGACAAGCTGTTCGCCCGTCTGCGCGCCGCCCGGCTCGACAACTCGGTCGAGGCGGAGATGCGGCGCATCGCCACCGTCGATCTCCTGGTCCTCGACGATTTTGCGCTGCGGCCCCTGGACGCCACCGAGACCAACGACTTCTACGAGTTGGTCGTGGAGCGGCATCGTCGCAAGGCGACGATCGTCTCCTCGAATAGGTCCCCTGATGAGTGGCTGTCGATGACCACCGATGCCCTGCTCGCGCAGTCGGCGATCGACCGGCTCACCTCCGCGGCACACACCCTCGTCATCGAGGGACCGTCCTACCGGCAACGCACCCGCCCCGGGCGTGGTGCCATTGACAGTTCAGAAGGCGAGGTCGATGCTCGATGACACCTTCGGGTGGTCCCATGCTCGTGGCAACGAGGTGGTCCCATCAACCTGGCAAGCGACATTACGTTAGGCGGCCGAACGTGGCAGCCAGACAGCCAGCCTTTGGGAGGCCCCTGCGCTCATGTCAACGAGAAGTGTCGACCGACGTGAGACGAAGAAGAAGCATGCGCCTGAGGGGCGCGGTCGAACGACCCATATAGTGCTTGAAATTGGATCGTTTGGCGGTGGGATTGGGAGGGCATTGATGATGGCTCAGCGCGGTCAGACAAAGGGGGAGGCGAGACAGAGGCCTTCCCTTGAAGAGATAGAGGCCGCCGAGGCACAGATCGTCGAGGAAACTCGAAAGATCGGATACAACACGGTTGAATACACCATCGAGTATCTCGCTGACAAACTGCGGTCCGATGACTTCTATATACCTGAGTACCAGAGAGAGGATGTCTGGGAGGAAGACCGGAAGCATCGATTTATTGAATCATTGCTGATGGGTCTGCCTATACCGTTCCTCTTCTTTTGGGAGAACATCGACGACGGACGCCTAGAAATTGTCGACGGATCTCAGCGGATCAGAACGATTCGCGAGTTTCTTGATGGAAATCTCCGTCTCGGTGACTTGGAAACCCTGAACAGAATCAGCGGATTCGATTTCAACGATCTGAAAGAATCTCGCCAACGGAAGTTGAAGAATCGCACAATCCGAGGTGTAGTGCTCGATGAGGAGGCCGACGATCAAGCGCGGGCGGAGCTATTCGATCGGATTAACACCGGAAGTAAAAGCGCAAATCCCGCCGAGATTCGCCGGGGCGCGCTACCAGGACCATTCACTGAACTCATCACCGAACTCGCTGATTCTCCCACCTTTAAGATCTTAACGCCGATGTCGCAGATGCAGGAGAATTCCAGGACGCGCGAAGAATTGGTATCAAGATTCTTTGCTCTTTCCGGCGATCTCGACGGCTACCGGGATAGAGTGGCCGATTACTTATTCGAATATGCCAAACGAATGCGGGATGAACTCGTGGAAAACCCCGAAATCGCTGATGCGATGAGGGGTGAATTCCACCGGACTATGGATTTTATTAACCACAGCACCCCGTATGGATTCAGGAAAAACGATAGAGCCACCGCAACGCCCAAGACTAGATACGAGGCGATTGCGATCGGAACGAAACAGGCGCTTGAGCGCATGCCGGATCTACAAGTTGAAGAAGAAAAGTTCAAAGAACTGATTGAAAGTGACCGATTCGGTGCGATTGTCCGCTCTGATGGAGCGAATGCGAGAGCGCGTCTAACGCAAAGAATCGGCTACATCCGAGACGGACTGCTGGAGTCTGTGTCGTGACGGCGGCTCGCGATGTATTCGAGGAGAGGTGTGAGGAGGTAGAGAATCTCGTTGCTTATCTCGAGGAAGTGGAGAATCAGGGGGCTGCATCTGGTGGGGATGCGCCAAAGGGTGAGACCCTAAGGATTTTGAGGGCATCGTGCTACGTCATGATCTACAACATGGTTGAGTCAACGGTGTCGGTTTGTTTGCAGGATCTATCATCCGCGGTCAGAGGTACAGCAAGCTCCATAAAAGACCTAAAACAAGAGATTTTCGATCTTTTTCTCGTATCTAAGTATGGCAACAGGATTTTGCCAAGTTCTCATGAGAAAGCAGCGGTCTTTGCTCGCGATCTACTTAATGACGCGAATGCCTCCGCTATCCCCGAGTTCGTCTTTTCCGCGCCATCTGGAAATTGTACTGATTCGAATGTCGAGAAGACCATAAGAAAGGTTGGTATCGAGTTCGATGTGATTCCTGAACTGAAGGTTCGTGTCAAGAGAAAAGCTGTAAATGATCGGACGTTGCTCGAGGCCCTAGTTATGGCTCGAAATGATCTCGCGCACGGAAACCGCGCCTTCTCGGAAGTCGGGCGGGACTGCACCGCGGCCGACCTGCGGGAAATATTTACCCTTGCCTCTGAATATATGGGTGTTGTTGTGACGCATTTCGAGGACTATATAAGAGAATCGGGGTATCTGGGATCTATAATGCGTTCATGATCGATTCTCCGATTACGGCGCCTAAGACTGGAGGGACAGCATTACCTATTAGGCGACCAATTTTGTCGATCGTGATATGTTCGCCTGAAGGTACAAACTTGTAGTCGAGTGGGAATCCTTGAAGGGCGGACCCCTCTCTCAAAGAGATCGCGCGGTCTTGCTCTGGGTGACCAAACCGCCCGGTTCCATAGTTGTAGAACTGGGTGGTAATCGTCGGACTGGGGGAATCCCACTCCATGCGCCCGTAGACACTGGCGTAGTACTTACCTGTTTCCTTCTTGTGGCACGCTAGTTGGAGTCCTTCTGGCCACTCTCGCCAAGTTCCGCCTGGGGAGGAGGAGCGGATTCGCTGCAGGTTCCGCTCGCTCAATGCCTGTGTTCGATGCATCGGATCGGAAGTGCTCTGTTGACCGTGGATTATCGGCTCAATTTCACCAATGACATCTTTTACTGTTACATATTTTTCTGGTGTGTGGGTTCCTTTTGGAACTTGTATTTTTCCAATTCGTGAAGCGACTAGCACCAGCCTTTTCCGATGTTGAGGGAGGCCGTAATTGGGAAGGAACACGACCTGATGATCCACGAGATATCCGTTGGCGGTGAGTCCGGAAACGAAATCAGAAAAGACATCCGTTCTTGCAATTCCTGGAACATTTTCCATCGTTATGAATTCTGGCTCTGTTTCGTAGACGAGCCTGCCAAATTCGCGCAGTAAATTCCATTTCTCATCTTTGTTCTTCTTGCCAGCCTGGCGTAGTGTCGAGAACGGCTGGCACGGGGCGCATCCTGCCAAAACCTTAAAATTGTCGTCACTTCCCCATATTTTGGTGAGTTCGTCTCCGGTAACCGAACGTATGTCCCTCAGGTAGAAGTCGGCTGAATTGTTGGTCGTGAACGGATATTGGCAGTCGGGATCGACGTCAATCCCTGCAACAACGTCCACACCGGACCGTTGTAGTCCGTAAGCAAGCCCGCCGGCCCCGCAGAACAGGTCGATGGCACTCACCGAACCATGGTCGGTCAAATCGGCGCTCCGTCCCTCTAGTCACTCTGTGCACTCTCCACACATACTTCGTAATCATCTCATCTCGAGATCGGCGTACGACGCCACGGAGGGGTGTTGTGAGTCCACGAGAGAGGATAGGGGACCTTGAAATGGTGTTCATGCCGTGTGCAGCGCGTGAAAGACCGCTCTCGCTGCGCGGCCGGATCGTCGCCCGGCGTGGCGATGAGCTATGCGGGGCGAGACGAATCCTTGTTCTGATCCGGCCGCGATCGCTACCTGCAAGATGGCGAGATCTTGAACTACCTGGTCAAAGTGAGGTGCCAAGTCGAGTCGGCCTGCGGCAGGTCGCACTGAACTGGTCATGCCGACACCTCCGGACACTCAGGCATCTATTCGAACGTTTCGAAAGGTGTTACGATTTGTTCGGAAAGAAGGAGGAGTGATGAGCGCGCAGGCTCTTGATCAGCAGACATACCTTCCCCACGAGGGTGGGGACTTGGCCAAGGTGTACAGCTTCCTCGATGCACACGAGCAGCGCAGCGGCGCCACGATGCAGCCGCGGTAT
>NZ_CP021356.1 GCF_003130705.1 Rhodococcus oxybenzonivorans
TCTACGGCACCGTGACCGACGAAGCCCACCTCTACGGACTGCTCAACCGCTTCCAGTCCCTGGGCCTACACGTCCTCGAAATGCGGCAGCCTCCCGAATCTCCACCATCCCCATGGTGAGCTGTCCAGGGATCGGTCATCTGGACACGACTGGGTGGACAACCGAATCGCGATCTCCCTCTGTTGATATGTAGCCCTGAACGAGAGCCGCGGTCATTGGCCGACGAACCGACTTTCGTGGCCCACCGCCCATGGCTCCGCCGTCGGCTCTCGGACGGCCGGGGGTCGATCCAGGAGAAACGGGCTGAGCGCCGTTCTGCGGTAATCGGGTCCGTTTTGGCCTTCGCTATACCGGAACACCAGGGAACGGCGCGCCACAGTAGATCTGTCAGTTTCGGATGTCGAGTGCACCGTGAGCACGGTGAGCAGGTAACGGGCGTCAAGTCGTCAGCGATACACGGGGCATGGTCGGGGAGGACCGGGAGTTGATGCATGCGTTCGATTCGCACCATGGCCGTTCTGGGAACAACGGCATTGATGATGGTCCTGCTGACTGGCACAACGTCAGCAAGCCCACCTAGCCCTGACCCGATTTGGTATTCATGGTTCCCGACTAGGGAAATGGGCGATGCGTTCAGTCAGTTCATGTGGGTTATTACCGGCTGGATGACTGGCTACGGCCACTTCTAAGGAGTCATAATGCCTAATTCACCGTGGGACATTTTCCCGTACAACCTGTTCTATTGGATCGGTTCAATGATCATGCCGTTCCTAGGCGGTCGATCATGACGAATATTTGGCTATGGCCATGGAGCATCGTGGGTGATCTGATCATCGGTATATATCGATTGTTTGGTGCAGCATGATCGGCCTCCTATTTGACCTCCCTCTCTGGCCGGGTCTAGATGCAGACTTCTTCTTTCCTGGCTCTTGGTGGAATCCGTTCGTTCGCTGGTTCAATCAGTTCTGAGGGGGCAATGATATTCGGAATATTTACTGATGCGGCCGATTGGTTCAACCAGTACTTCTTACAACCGACTTATCACCCGACACTTCGATCCGATACGTCGGTTGTCGGAGATAACTTCGACGTGTGGAGGACGCCATGAGCGAACTGAGCTGGTGGGGAGTACCCGAGTGGGCGCAGCCCCGACCCGCACGGCGCCAGCGATCAAGCGGCGGACGGTGGAACGGGAAAAGATCGCAGTGTTTGCACGTGACCGGTGGACGTGTCGGTTTTGCGGATCCCGCACCATCGATCTGCGGGTGCTGAAGCTTGTCTCGCGCGCCTTCCCGACGGAATTTCCGTATCACTCCCATTGGAAATTCGGACATTCGCACCTGATCTACTGGACCCACTCCACCAGCCTCGAGCACGTCGTCCCGATCGCACGGGGGGGCCTCGACGAGTCCAGCAACTTCGTTACCACGTGCTACGCGTGCAACGACGCCCGCGGCCATTACCTCCTCGACGAACTCGGCTGGGCACTTCGCGAGCCCACATCCTCGACCTGGCTTGGACTCACCGAGTACCTGCCCGCCCTGAAAGCCACACGAACCAGAAAGCCCATTCCTCACATTTGACGCGGATGTTCCGCCCCCCCGCCGCGTTAGCCGGCTAAAGGCTGAAGACCGGAGTACGCGTCAAATATGCTGTCAGACAAGACTTCCTACACTGCCGATAACGATTATTACGTCCCGCCGGTTGTTGCATCTGATGCGAACTCGCAACTGCCTGCGAGTGGGTCGCCCGGTTGTGGCAATCATGAATACCGCCACCAGCTGCAACTCGCGCCAGCTGCTCTCAGCGAGACAAGCAGGCCAGCCGATGCACCCGAAGCGCTCGGCGTCCAGGTGAAAGGACCTCGGCGGCGTCCCCACCCGGTTCGGCCCACGTCGGCGCGATTCGCACCACATTCTCGACATGCCCGCTTCGGTCGTCGCCGACGCTCTCGGCTACCACCACCTCACGTCCACCAGGATCGCCACACAAGCCACAGCCACCTGGAACCCGCTACCCGTAGGGCGGTCACCTCGGTGAACACCACCAACTCGCCACAGTTGATTACGCGGCCACCGGACATCGCTATGGTTTGCGTCACATTTTTGAGCCTGGCGGCATGCCCACTTGCGTTGGGCCGTAGCCGCCGGCTTCGCGTCGCGGGATGCCGTCGCGCCGGCCCCCCGCACCACCCGCCGGGCGCGCAAACGTCGAGGTCACGACGGGTTTCCTCAGCCTTGCGCGGCACGGCTCAACGAGGTAGCCGGGACGGTAATGCTGTTGTCGTTATCTGTCCGTGTTGGCCACTTCAAGCCCCTGACGTGGGCATATTCGAGCAAGATCATATTTACGTATCGATTGGGTCACGATGGCGCAGTCGATATCGTTTTGTTACTTTCCTTCTCGACCGGGGGTCCGAGGCCACGAATCTCAAGAGCGCGGCCTAGCCGACAAAGACGAGGTAAGACACCGTGGCGAAACACCGCAGGACCGCACATCGTTCAAATTCCATCACCGGCCGCCTGAAGATTGCGACTGTCGCCGCTGCGACCGGTGCCATTCTGATCGGCGGAGCGCAGTTCGGCGCCGCGTCCGCGGCCGCCCGCCCGCTCGAGATCCCGCCGGGCCTACTGCCCGCCGGTGTTCAGCTACCCGCGATCGAGCTGCCCGACATCCCGGCCGCCCCGCCCTCGCCCGGCGTGCTCGGGCCGGTCAACCAGGGCACCCCCGCTCCGCTCAAGGCCCGCACCGTGCAGCCGGTATCCGGCACGCTGTCCTCCGGCTACGGCCCCCGCTGGGGCGCGCACCACGGCGGCATCGACATCGCGGCCCCGATCGGCACCCCGATCCAGTCCGCGGCCGACGGTGAGGTCATCTCCGCGGGCCCGGCCTCCGGGTTCGGGTTGTGGGTGCGTGTGCGCCACGACGACGGCGCCGTCACCGTCTACGGCCACATCAATGAGTTCATCGTCAACGTCGGCCAGCGGGTCGCGGCGGGTCAGCAGATCGCCACCGTCGGCAACCGTGGTCAGTCGACCGGTCCGCACCTGCACTTCGAGGTGTCGGACGCAGCCGGCAACCGGCTCAACCCGAGCCAATGGCTGCGCGACCGTGGCGTCTCGGTGACCTGGGGAGTCGACTAGAACTCGACCGTGCGGTAGGTAGTTTCAAAACGATGCCGCCGCGCCGCGCTGGCGGAAGTAGCGTTGCAGGACAATCGATTTCGTTCGATTCGGTCGCACGGGAAGACCCGGGTTCCTGGCTCTATAAACAGCCCGATCTGTCGCGGCGCTGCTCCGGCTTATCGGCGGGTTCCGCGGTGGCACCAACGCGACCGGGAATCGGCCCGCAACATGTCGGTGAACACGGGGTGGGTCGTTGAGCGGAACTCCCCGGCTGGCCGGCTCTCGTCATCACGAACGTGCTCGAGACCAGGCGGAACTGAGTGTCCTTGCCACCGATGGCCCGGCCGATGGCCCACTGGAAGCTCCACCGCTGGCCAGGCACACTCTGAGACACTCATGGTGTTCGTGCTGCGGGTTCCGGATTGGGAGCGCGACGAGATGGGACGGGGCGATGCGTGAAATCACCTACCGCGGCGATGACGGGGCCCTCCTGTTCGGGGCCATGTGTGGGAGTGGTCCGGTCGTCGTACTGCTACACGGCGGTGGCCCGGATCATCACAGCTTGGTCCCGATGGCGAATCGTCTCGAAGACCGGTTCACCGTGGTAGTTCCGGATGTGCGGGGGTACGGCCGCTCGGTGTGCCGGGATCCGGCGCTGCACACGTGGAGTCGCTACGCCGACGACGTGATCGCCTTATTGGATCACCTCGGCGCACCGGAGGCTGTGGTCGGTGGGACCGGGCTGGGCGGGACCATCGCCTTACGCACCGGCCTGGCCTTCCCCGCACGAGTGCGGGCGGTGGTGGTGATCAGCGCCGAGGATATCGAGGACGACGAGGCCAAGTTGGCTGAGACCGCGTTGATGGACCGCTTCGCCGATCGGGTGCGTGCAGAGGGTATCGAAGCGGCGTGGGAGTTGTTCCTTCCCCACCTGCAACCGCTGATCGGGAATCTGGTGCGCTCTGCGATACCGCGCGCGGACCCGGGGAGCGTCGCCGCAGCAGCTGCCATCGGGCGTGACCGCTCGTTCCGCACGCTCGACGAACTCGGCGCGCTCGAGGTGCCGGTGCTCATCGTCCCCGGCGCCGACGATCGCCATCCGGCCGCGGTCGTTGAACGGATGAGCGCGGCCATTCCGAAGGCGACAGTCGCGCGGAACGTGTCGTTCGATGGGTTGCGGACAGCGGACGATCTCGCCGACGCTGTCGTCCCGGAGATCCTGCGGTTCCTCGACAGCTGAGGCCGGGTATCTGGCCCCGTGTGTGGCCGAGACACGGTTTCTGATCGGCGCGTCGACACGGACTCTTTCACGCTCCGCGTTTGCACGTACGTCGCGTCGGGCTGGGGTTCTGCAGGGTGTGCCCGGTGTCTCTTTATCGGTAGCGGGGGCTCAGCGTGGACGTGGACACTTGCAAGCCCTGGTGTGCATCGGAATCGGTATCCGAGGAGCGGGGGTGTATACACATCGTCAATCAATAGGATCAGCGATGAATGGACGATGCCGGTGAGACCGCCCTTGAACGGGTTTCAGCCCCACGCTCTCGAACTCGCGCGCACCGCTGCAGGGATGTCGCGCACCACGCTTGCGCGCGCACTCGGTGTCGATCCGTCCACCATCCATAATTGGGAAACCTCGCGATCGCACCCTGAGCCGGAGCACCTCGCCCGGATTACCGAGGAGCTGGGAATTTCGCTGGACCGCCTCGTTGTTGTTCCGCGGAACCGTCGGGTCCTGGCCGACCTGCGGATTCTTGCTGGATTGACGCAAAGGCAAGTCGCGAACCGAGCCGGAGTCAGCACCACCACCATCGGCAAGATCGAGCGGGGCGAAGCATCCCTGTCCGATCGCCATGCCGCTGCCCTCGCAGACGCACTGTGTCTGGACGAACGAACGATCCGGGCCGCGTATCTCCGGAATCGGCCGCTCCCCCAGTCGCCATAACCCCGGGGCCCATCACCCAGGGTTGGTGGCGTATCGACACCCCCGGCCCTGCACCGCCGCCCCCAACACTTTCCGGGGTGTCTGGAGCAGAACCCGAAAAGTGCGTCGATATGCCCGGGAAGTGGGGGTTCTGCGCGCCCATGCACTCAGCAGTCAGCGTTGTCGTTGTCGGCGTGCGGCACGAGGATCGGTACGCGTGTGGTGGGAGCCGGGCCTTGCCGACTCCCACCACCGTGTTCGTTGTGTCAGTGCTGTTCGAGGACCGGTTCCGGTGCCGTGTCCGGTTGGGGCGTGCGCATCGACACGGCGGTGACCCCGGCCCCGGCCAGGGCGATGACGGCGGCGCCGAGGAACGCGGCGGAGAATCCGTTCGTCAGCTCGGGGAGGTTGCCGATCTGGTTGGCGCCGAACGAGGCGGCGACGGCGGTCATGGTTGCCAGGCCGAGGGCGGAGCCGACCTGGTAGCTGACGTTGACGATGCCAGACGCCAATCCGCCCTCTTCGGGTCGGGCGGCGGAGATCGCCGTACCCAGGGACGGGATGAAGGCGAGCGACATGCCTGCTGCGGCAACGAGGGAAGCCGGCAGGACGTCGACCCAGAAATTGCCGGTGGGCCGAACCAAGGCCATCCATCCGAGCCCTGCCGCGAGCACGATCAGACCGGTCACGATCATCGGTTTCGCTCCGAACCGCTGCATCGCCCGCGGCGCGATGACGATCATGCCGAGCATGATCAGGGTGGTCATCGGCAGTAGTGCTGCGCCGGCGGGGAAGGCGCTGTACCCCAACACCTGCTGCAGGTACAGGTTCAGGAAGAACCACATCGGTATCCATGCCGCACCGAGCAGCACCTGGGCGACGTTCGCTGCGGCAAGGTTGGGGGCGGTGAAGATCCCCAAACGCATCAGGGGTTCACGGCGCCGGGACTGGATCAGCACGAACACCCCCAGCAGCACCGCGGACGCGGCGAGGTATCCCCAGGTTTGACCGGAACCCCAGCCGACCTCGGGAGCCCGGACGATGGAGTAGACGGCGAGCGCCAGTCCGGCGGTGACGGTCAGCGCGCCGAGAATGTCGATCGAACCGGATCGGGCGGGGGCGTTGGGCATCAGCAGCGGTGTCGCGGCGAGGGCGATGATCGCGATGGGGATGTTGATGTAGAACACCCATGGCCAGCTGAGGTATTCGGTGATCACCCCGCCGAGGAACACCCCGGCGGTGCCGCCCGCGGGGGCGGCGGCACCGTAGACGGCGAGGGCCTTGGTCAATTCCTGCTGAGTGGAACCGAACAGCATCATCAGCAGCGTCAGCGCCGAGGGTGCGATGAGTGCGGCCCCGGCGCCCTGGATGGCGCGTCCGGCCAGTTCGGTGCCGACGTTCCCGGCGGCGCCGGCGGTGATCGATCCGGCCAGCAGAACCAGCCAGCCGGTGGCGAAGATGCGTCTGGCGCCCCACAGGTCGGACAGGCGTCCGCCGAGCAGGAGCAGTCCACCGAAGGCGATGACATAGGCGTTGAACACCCAGGTCAGGTTCTCCTGGGAGAAACCGAGGTCGGTCTGCATTTCCGGTAGCGCGATGCCGATGATGGAGGTGTCCATGATGACCATGAATTGGGCTGCGGCGATCAGCGCCAGCGCCCACCACCTGCGTGTGGATGAAGCCTGAGTAGACATGACGATCATTCCTTACCGGTACAGGGTATTTATGAGCTGAACGATGACGGGTGCGGTGGCGCGCTTACCCGCAACATCGAAGCCACTGCCCCCAGACGGCCGCGAAACTCGCGGTCAGATCGGATCTTTCGGGCGGACTATTTTCTTCTGTGCACATCGCACTCCTCCTAGATGCCGCTCGGCAACCTTCGCGATATTGGTACCTTAGGGGGGTATAGTACGCAGCGCAAGAGGTGGTCGTTCCGAAGTCGCCGAGAGCGTTCCGTTCCCGAGCAGGCCGGGCCGTGACAAACACGCCGGCGAACGATCGACAGGGATGTCTCGCGCCGCGATCGAATCCTTCGGCCTCGACGACACGACCCAGCGCTGCGCTCCCGGTTTCCTGCTGCGCAACCACCGGTATCCCGCGGGCACTCCCCGGGGGTATGAACCCGATTAACACAGGCCCTGAACCCATCGTGTTGCATACGGTAGGGGGGTATGGTAAATCTGTAGATGGGTCGCGACGACCTCAATCCACTCCCGAGCCGACGAAAGAAGGACATAGATGAGCACCACCACCGTCACCGTCACCGGAATGACCTGCGGGCACTGCGTTTCCTCGGTCCGCGAAGAGATCGGCAACATCCCCGGCGTCACCGCCGTGGACGTCGACCTCGCGAGCGGTCGGGTCGCTATCGACTCCGACTCCCCGATCGAGCAGGCAGCGCTCGCCCGGGCAGTCGACGAGGCCGGCTACCAGCTCGCCGGCTGACCTGACGACACCCAGACCCGGACAGGAGATTCCCACGATGAACGCATCGTCGAAGTTCGCCGGATTCACCGTCGGCCTGGCCGCGGTCTTCGCACTCGCCCTCGGGGCCGGGGCCGCCTTCGGCCCCGAGGTACCCGCACCGGCCGACACACACGACACCTCAACCCACGACGCCGGACCCGGTTCGATTACGGACGCACCGGTCGCCGAACAGACACCTGGAGGACTGATGGTCACCGACAGCGGATACACCCTGGCACTGGACACCGCGCAGGTTCCCGCCGGCGCTAACGTGCCGCTGCGGTTCCGCATCCTGGACGCCGACGGGCAGCCGGTCACCCGCTACGTCGACAGCCACGACAAACAACTGCACCTGATCGCGGTGCGCCGCGACCTGACCGGATACCAGCACGTGCACCCGGTACTCGACGCCGCCGGAACCTGGTCCGTTCCGCTCGATCTGACCCGCGCCGGGGCGTACCGGGTGTTCGCCGACTTCACCCCCGACGGCGGAGACGGCGTGACCCTCGGCGCCGACCTGCAGGTCGCCGGAGCCTACGATCCGCAGACCCTGCCCCCGGTGGCCGCAGCCACCGTGGTCGACGGGTACACCGTCACCCTCGACGGCACCCTCACCCCGGGTCAGGCCTCGAAGGTCACCCTGTCGGTCGCCCGCGGCGGGCAGCCGGTGACGGATCTGCAGCCCTACCTCGGCGCGTACGGTCACCTGGTTGCCCTGCGGGCCGCCGACCTCGGCTACCTGCACGTGCACCCGGACGGCCATCCCGGTGACGGGGTCACCGCACCCGGTCCGGGCATCGACTTCTATGTCACCACCCCGAGCGCGGGCGACTACCGCCTGTTCCTCGACTTCCAGCACGATGGAGTGGTGCGGACCGCCGAATTCACCCTGACCGCCGGGCAGAGTTCCGGCGCCGCGGCGCCCCCCGCCCCGGAACCGATGCCCGCCGGACACGGACACTGACGAACACCACCACACCCGGAAGGAGGAACGATGAATTCCGTCACGCAGCACCCGACCGCCGACGGCCAGGTCGAGCTCGAAATTGGTGGCATGACCTGCGCCTCGTGCGCGAACCGGATCGAGAAGAAGCTCAACAAACTCGACGGCGTCACCGCCACGGTGAACTACGCCACCGAGAAGGCCCGCGTCAACTACGTCGGTGCTGTGTCGACCGAGGATCTCGTGGCCACCGTCGAGCAGGCCGGCTACACCGCCAAGATCCCGGCGCCGCCCGCCGCCTATACCGCGGCAGGCCCCGCCGCGGAGCCGGACCCCACGGCCGCACTGCGTCAACGCCTGCTCGTGTCCTTGGTGCTCAGTGTGCCGGTGATCGCGATGGCCATGGTTCCGGCGCTGCAGTTCACCCACTGGCAGTGGCTTTCACTCACCCTCGCCGCCCCGGTGGTGGTGTGGGGGGCGTGGCCGTTCCACAAGGCCGCCTTCACCAACCTGCGGCACGGCACCTCCACGATGGACACCCTCATCTCGATGGGCACCCTCGCCGCCCTGGGCTGGTCGCTGTATGCGCTGTTCTGGGGCACCGCCGGTATGCCGGGCATGACCCACCCGTTCGAGCTGACCATCTCCCGCTCCGACGGGGCCGGCAACATCTACCTCGAGGCCGCCGCCGGGGTCACCACCTTCATCCTCGCCGGCCGCTACTTCGAGGCCCGCTCCAAGCGGCGCGCCGGTGCCGCCCTGCGGGCCCTGCTCGAACTCGGCGCCAAAGAGGTCTCGGTGCTGCGCGGCGGTGTCGAGCAGCGCATCCCGGTCGATCAACTGGCCGTCGGTGACGAGTTCGTCGTCCGCCCCGGGGAGAAGATCGCCACTGACGGTGTCGTCACCGACGGCTCTTCCGCGGTGGATGCGTCGATGCTCACCGGCGAATCCGTGCCCGTCGAGGCCGGACCCGACGACCAGGTCGTGGGCGCCACCGTCAACGTCGGCGGCCGGATCACCGTGCGTGCCACCCGCATCGGGTCCGACACCCAGCTCGCGCAGATGGCGAAACTCGTCGAAGACGCCCAGACCGGTAAGGCGCAGGCGCAACGGTTGGCCGACAAGATCTCCGGGATCTTCGTCCCGATCGTCATCGCCCTGTCCGTCGCCACGCTGGGTTTCTGGATCGGCACCGGCGGCGGCCTCGCGGCCGCGTTCACCGCCGCCGTCGCCGTGCTGATCATCGCCTGCCCCTGCGCCCTCGGCCTGGCCACCCCGACCGCACTGATGGTCGGCACCGGCCGCGGCGCCCAGCTCGGCATCCTGATCAAGGGGCCCGAGGTCCTCGAATCGACCCGCCGCGTCGACACCGTGGTGCTCGACAAGACCGGCACCGTCACCACCGGCAAGATGACCCTGCTCGATGTGATCACCGCCGACGGCGAAGACACCAACCAGGTGCTCCGCCTGGCCGGCGCCCTCGAGGATTCCTCCGAGCACCCCATCGCCGCGGCCATCGCCAAAGGCGCCCGCGACAAGGTCGGGACCCTGCCGAAGGTGGAGCAGTTCATCAACATCGAAGGCCTCGGAGTGCAGGGCATGATCGACGACCACGCCGTGATCGTCGGACGGGCCCGCCTACTCGCAGACTGGGCCCAGCACCTACCCACCGATCTCGAAGCGGCCATGACCGCAGCCGAATCCGAAGGCAAGACCGCCGTCGCAGTCGGCTGGGACGGTAAAGCCCGCGCCGTGCTCGTCGTCGCCGACGCCGTCAAGGCCACCTCGGCCGAGGCGATCGGACAGCTCCGGAACCTGGGTCTGACCCCGATCATGCTCACCGGCGACAACGCGGCCGCCGCCCGCGCCATCGCCGACCAGGTCGGCATCGACGAGGTGATCGCCGAAGTGCTGCCCGCCGACAAGGTGGACGTCGTCAAACGGCTGCAGGATCAGGGCAAGGTCGTCGCGATGGTCGGCGACGGTGTCAACGACGCCGCCGCCCTGGCGCAGGCCGACCTCGGTCTGGCGATGGGCACCGGCACCGACGTCGCGATCGAAGCCAGTGACCTGACGCTGGTGCGCGGTGACCTCCGCGCCGCAGCGGACGCGATCCGATTGGCCCGCAAGACGTTAAGCACCATCAAGGGCAACCTGTTCTGGGCCTTCGCCTACAACGTCGCCGCCCTCCCCCTGGCCGCGGCCGGGCTGCTCAACCCGATGCTGGCCGGTGCGGCGATGGCGTTCTCGTCGGTGTTCGTGGTCAGCAACAGCCTGCGGCTTCGCCGATTCCGGTCCCTCGCCGGATAACCGCGTGCAGGAAACCGCCCCGGAGGTGGGTGGGTGGGCGTGCAGGCGCCCGCCCACCCCACACTCTTCATCGATAGTGCAGTCCCCGGAAGGAGGAGACCATGTCCTCGGTGACAACGACTTTGGTGCGCATCAGCCGGCATCCCGCGACCCGGGCGGCGGTGAAGTGCGCGGTGATGTGCGCCACGTCGGCGATCGGCCGCCGGGTCGAGGGCCCACACCCCACCCCGGATACCCCGGGCGGGCATAATCGGGGGTGCTCGGCATGAGAATCGGATTCCAGGAGGACACCATGGCCACCACTCCCCCGGCCACCCAGGCACCTGCCGAGACCGACGGCCATGACCACGCCGCGCACGGCTACATCACCGAAAAGGACGCCTACCTCAAGCGCCTCAGGCGCATCGAAGGCCAGGCCCGCGGACTGCAGCGGATGGTCGAGGAAGACAAGTACTGCATCGACATCCTCACCCAGGTCTCCGCGATGACCAAGGCCCTGCAGGCCGTGGCCATGGGACTGCTCGAAGACCACATCAGTCACTGCGTGGTCGACGCCGCCGTCGCCGGCGGTCCCGCAGCAGAGGCGAAGATCAAAGAGGCCACCGACGCGATCTCCCGGCTGGTCCGCTCCTAAAACACCGGTCCCGGCCTGCCGGAGGGTCAGTCGTCGTCGTCCACCCCGGCGTTCTCGTCGGAAATCTCGACGAGGCGGCGCAAGCAATGCATCCGCAACGGTTCCGGAAACCCGTCCGCGAGACGGTAATAGACGGTGCGGCCCGCCTTGCGGCGGGTGACCATTCCGGCGGTGCGCAAGATCCGCAGGGCGTACCCGACGGCGTCCTCGCCGAGGTCGAGAGTCAGCGCGATATCGCCCACACACAGTTCCTCGGCCACATCGAGGGCGTAGATCACCCGGGTACGGGTGGGGTCGGCAAGCAGGCTCAGAATGCTGCTCAACCGGGCGGCATCGTCGCGGCTGAGCAACCGCTCACGTGCATGCGCCACCCGCGCCGGATCGACCGGGTGCCCCTCGGCTATGGACGGGTGACTCATGCACCCATTCTGACCCACGCCATACCCACCCCGCGGCCCGACCGGCTGTTTACCCGTACGGGTTTACGGGTATATGGTGGCGGGGCCGACGTTGTTTCAGCGGCGTCCGCCGCCCGACATGCCCCTTCACGAAAAGGGAGTCATCGTGAGCACAGCCGAGAGAATGCTCGAGAGCTATCCGAAGGATCTGGGGCATATCGACAAGGCGAAACTTCTGACCTGTATCGAGGCGTGTGTCGCCTGCGCGCAGGCGTGCACGGCCTGCGCGCATGCGTGTCTGAGTGAGCCGTCGGTGGCCGACCTGACCGCCTGCATTCGCACCAACCTCGACTGCGCCGACATCTGTGAGGCCACCGGGCGGGTGCTCTCCCGTCACACCGGATTCGACCCCGATCTCACGGCGGCGGTCCTCGAAACCTGTGTCACCGCGTGTAAGTCGTGCGGAGATCGGTGCGCCGAGCACGCCTCGATGCACGAGCACTGCTCGGTCTGCGCCGATGCGTGCCGGCGGTGTGAGAGCGCCTGCCGCGAGTTGTTCGCCGCACTCGACTGACCCCGTCTGTGCCACCGCATCCGCCGAAAGAAAGAGAGAAGGTTGTTGTCGATGAACAAGTCCCTCGCCCTCGGCGCCGCATCGGCGGCGCTGCTGCTGGCCCTGACCGCGTGCGGTGATTCCGGCACCGAGGAGAGCGCCGCGACCACCACCCCGGCCGCCGTCACCACCTCGGTGAGCGCGGAGAACGGTGCCGCCGAGCACAACGACGCCGATATCGCCTTCGCGCAGGGGATGGTTCCCCACCACAGCCAGGCGATCGAGATGAGTGACATGCTGCTCGCCAAGCAGGGGATCGACCCGCGGGTGGTCGACCTCGCGCAGCAGATCAAGGCCGCTCAGGGCCCGGAAATCGAGCAACTCAACGCCTGGCTGACCGCGTGGGGTGAAGGCACCGCGGCGACCACGACGACCGGCATGAACATGACCGAGTCCATGCCCATGGGCACCGGGATGCAGATGCCCGAGGCACCGGGTGTGGTACCGCCGGCGGGCACTACGGGGATGGACATGCCCGGGATGGAGGGCGGCGACGAGATGGAAGGGATGATGTCGGCCGAAGACATGGCTGCCCTGCGCGACGCCCAGGGCGTCGATGCCGCCAAACTCTTTCTCACCCAGATGATCGAGCACCACAAGGGTGCGATCACCATGGCCCAGACCGAGGTGGAGGACGGCCAGAACGCGCAGGCGAAAGCGATGGCGCAGAACATCATCACCACCCAGCAGCAGGAAATCACCACCATGGAACAGATCCTGTCGACCCTCTGAACCGATATGCGGCTGCCCCCACGACCCCGTCCGTCCCGCGGTCGTGGGGCGGAAAGGACTCTCGTGAGCACCACCAACACCTACGCGGTCACCGGCATGACCTGCGAGCACTGCGTCAAAGCCGTGCGTGAGGAAATCGAACAACTCGACGGGGTGAGCGCCGTCGACATCGACCTCACGGTCGGCGGCCAGTCCCGGGTCGCCGTCACCACCGACACGCCGCTGCCGCTCGATCAGATCCGCGGCGCCGTCGAGGAAGCCGGTTACCACCTCGCCACTCCGGCGAGCTGACCCCCCGACCACGAAGGATTGACGATGGCGCATCCGAGCGGGCATTCCGAGACCGGCGTCCACGCCGGTGATCACCGGCATCACGCGGAGCAGGCGGCCGAACACCACGGTGCCGGGCATGATCACGGCGGACACGATCACGGCGGTGGACGGGACAAACACAAAGGCCACGGCGCCCACGGGGAGGTGTTCCGCCGCAAGTTCTGGGTGAGCCTGGCCTTGTCGATCCCGGTGGTGATCTTCAGCCACATGGTCGCCGACCTCCTCGGCTACTCCATGCCCGAGTTTCCCGGCGTGATGTGGATCGCCCCCGTCCTGGGCACGGTGATCTTCTTCTACGGCGGCATGCCCTTCCTCACCGGCGCATGGAGCGAGCTGCAATCCCGCCAGCCCGGGATGATGCTGCTGATCGGCATGGCCATCTCGGTGGCCTTCATCGCCTCCTGGATCACCACCCTCGAGCTCGGCGGTTTCAATCTCGACTTCTGGTGGGAGCTGGCCCTTCTCATCGTGATCATGCTGCTCGGGCACTGGCTCGAGATGCGCGCCCTCGGATCGGCCTCCGGGGCGCTCGAGGCCCTCGCCGCGCTGCTGCCGGACACCGCCGACAAGATCACCGACGACGGGGTCACCGAGGTCCCGATCTCCGAGCTGACCACCGGTGATCTGGTCCTGGTTCGGGCCGGGGCCCGGGTTCCGGCGGACGGCACCGTCACCGACGGCGTCGCCGAGGTCGACGAATCGATGATCACCGGCGAATCCAAGCCCGTCCCCCGGGCGGTGGGCGACACCGTGGTCGCCGGCACGGTGGCCACCGACAGCGCCCTGCGGGTGCAGGTGTCCGCCGTCGGCGAGGACACCGCCCTGGCCGGCATCCAGCGGATGGTGGCCGACGCGCAGGAATCGTCCTCCCGCGCCCAGGCTCTCGCCGACCGGGCCGCCGCCTTTCTGTTCTACTTCGCCACCCTCGCCGGCATCATCACCTTCGCGGTCTGGACGCTGATCGGCAACCTCGATGAGGCGGTGGTCCGCACCGTCACGGTCCTGGTCATCGCCTGCCCCCACGCCCTCGGCCTGGCCATCCCGTTGGTGATCGCCATCTCCACCGAACGCGCCGCCAAGGCAGGCGTTTTGGTCAAGGACCGGCTCTCCCTGGAACGGATGCGGACCGTCGACGTGGTCCTGTTCGACAAGACCGGCACCCTCACCCAGGGCAAGCATGCCGTCACCGGACTCGCCGCGAGCGCGGCCATCACCGAGGAGGATCTCCTCGCCCTCGCCGCCGCCGTCGAAGCCGACAGCGAACACCCGGTCGCCAGGGCCATCGTCGCCGCCGCCGCGGCCAAGGTCCCCGCTTCAGCGGGCAGCTCCGCCACCGATTTCCGGTCCCTGCCCGGCCGCGGTGTGACCGCCACCATCGACGGCACCGACGTGTCGGTCGGTGGCCCGGCGATGCTTTCCGATCTCGGTGTCACCGCGCCGCCCGAGGTCGCCGCGACAACCCAGCCGTGGGTAGGCCGCGGCGCGTCGGTGCTGCACGTGGTCCGCGGCGGTGAGGTGGTCGGCGCCCTGGCACTCGAGGACAAGGTGCGGGACGAGTCCCGCCAGGCCATCGACGCCCTGCACCAGCGGGGAATCAAGGTCGCCATGATCACCGGGGACGCCCGGCAGGTCGCCGACGCCGTCGCCGCCGATCTGGGTATCGACGAAGTGTTCGCGGACGTGCTCCCGGAGAACAAGGACGCGAAGGTCGCCGAGTTGCAGGCCCGCGGCCACAAAGTGGCGATGGTCGGCGACGGCGTCAACGACGCTCCCGCCTTGGCCCGGGCCGAGGTCGGTGTCGCGATCGGCGCGGGCACCGACGTGGCGATCGAATCGGCCGGGGTGGTCCTTGCCGCCGACGACCCCCGCGCGGTGCTCTCCATCATCGACCTCTCGAGGGCCAGCTACCGCAAGATGTGGCAGAACCTGGTGTGGGCCACCGGATACAACATCATCGCCGTCCCGCTGGCCGCCGGTGTTCTGGCCTTCGCCGGCGTCGCCATCTCCCCGGCCGTGGCGGCGGTGCTGATGTCGGTCTCCACCATCGTCGTCGCGCTCAACGCACAGCTTCTGCGGCGGATCGACCTCGACCCGGACCGGCTCGCCCACCACTGAACCACGGTGAGCGCCCCGTGTGCTTCTTCGCCGCCGCGGCCTCCTGGGCTCCTGCCCGGCGGATCGCGCAGGTGCCGGACCTCGCTGACCCGTCTCCCGAGAATCGGAGTGCGCCAGGCTAATTAGTCGGTGTCTGAGCATTCACACGGTTCGCCGAGCCCGAGATGGGCCCTCCTCTCGCGCCGTGTGATCGCCGCCGCGAAACGCATCGGCCCCGCGGATATCGGCGGAGTACTTTCGACGCACCGGGGACCTGGGCGCTACCGGGCCGCGGGTAGGCCAGGCTCGGCCGGATCTTGCCGGGCCTCACACCGAAGCGGCGATCCTCGAGAGGACACGGGCCGCGCCGCCGACGAGATGGCTGGCCACTCATCACAAGAGCGCTCAGAAGTGAAGTCGACGCCGTGAGGATCAATCTCGCGAGCAGTCGTTCACCAGCGCCTGGCCGTTGGTGATCGTGTGGATTGTCGCGTGGGTTTGGACTCCGCGTCGGGCTTTCGCGCGGCGCTCTTACCACTTGGGGTCACGGTAGTAATGGCGCAAAAAACAACGAAGTTCGCGTAGTGCCTGGTCAGCGGGTAGACGGACGCTCTTGTTGGTGGCCGCTATCGGTGGCTGCGGTCGGGGCCGATGAGGCTGGTGATGCCGCGCATGGCTGCCGGTGAGGGTTTGAAGTAGCGGCGTAGGTTCTCGGGTTTGCGGTGGCGGGACTTGGCCATCAGCTCCACCAGGCTGGCACCGGCCTCGCCGAGATGCGTCAGGCCGGAATGCCGAAGTTCGTGCAGATCCCAACCGGTGCCGGGCCCATTCGTCGCGGTGGCGGCATCCAGCACGGCGCGGGCCTGGCCGTAGGACAGCCGGGCCAGCCCGGTGTCGGGGCAGATGTCCCGGTCGGCGGCGGCCTTTCCGGGGCCCGGTCGGCGGTGGGTGACGAACAGCGGTCCGCGGGTGCGGCCCTTGGTGAGGCGTGGCAGGAGCCGGGCGGTGCCCGCGTCCCAGTACACGAGCTCGTGCGCGTACTCGTGGTAGGTGGCACCGCGGCGGCGGGTGCGGGGCTTGGCGCCCTTGGACTTCACCGGGCAACACCGCCCGGCCAGATCGAGGTCCTCGATGTTGACCTGGAGCAGTTCCTCGGTGCGGGCGCAGGTTTCGTAGAGCATCCGCCACAGCGTCTTCTCCCGGAGGTCGATGTCGCGGCGGGCGATGAGCCGGTCGATCGCGGTGCGCGAGTGCACCGGGGTGGTGGAGTCCGGTGGAGTGGAGCGTTTCACCCAGGCCGGGACCGCCGGGGCGGTGTGGCCGTGCTCGCGGCACCACGCCAGCCACGACGCGACCGCGGCGCGGCGGGCGTTCCAGGTGTTGACTGCTGAGGAGCCCCACAGGGTTTCGAGGGTTTCACCGATCTCATCGTCGGCGACGTCGGCCAGCCGCCGGGTCTCGCCGAGCGTGGCGGTGGTCTTGTCGACGGCGATGCCGTAGGCGCGGCGGGTGTTCGGGGAGCCGATCGAGTCGAGGAAGCTGTCGCCGGCGGCGCGGACGGTGATCCCGGACGGCACGGTGGTACCTCCCTCACTGGGCTTGCCGCAGATAACAGGTCCGCGTCGCGCACCGCCGGAGCGGAGTCGGCGCAGGCCGGATGTCATGATGCTACAGATAACAGGGTGTTATCCGTGGCAGTCGGAAAATGGCCTCACCCGAGTACCGGGCGATGCTCATGGGGTGTCTATGCGCCGATTTCGCGGTGGACGCCGCCGGCGGCGGTGTTGACCGCTTCGGCGAGGGTGGGGTGGATGTGGATGGCTTGGGCGAGTTGGGTGTAGGTGGCGCCGGTGGTCATGGCGATGACGGCCTCGTGAACGAGGTTCCCGCCGTCGGGTCCGGCGATGTGGCAGCCGAGGATACGGTCGGTGGCGGCGTCGGCGACGAATTTGACCAGGCCGCGGGTGTTGCCGATGGCGCGGGCTTTCACGACGCCGGTGAAGTCCTGGCGCCCGACGACGACGTCGTAGCCGGCGGCGCGGGCGGCAGGTTCGGTGAGCCCGACGGCGCCGACTTCGGGGTCGGTGAACACCGCGTGAGGCACGATGCGCCCGGTTGTGGTGCGGTCCTGGCTTCGGAATATGGTGCGGTAGACGATGTCGGCGTCGTCGCGGGCGGTGTGGGTGAACATGGGCCCGCCGCGCAGATCGCCGAGCGCCCAAACATTTTCGGCGTCGGTGCGCAGGGAGGCGTCGACGGTGAGGAAGCCCTGTGGGTCGGGTTCGAGACCGAGGTACTCGAGGCCGAGATTGTCGCTGTTGGGGGTGCGTCCTGTCGCGATCAGCAGGTGGCTGCCGGTGATGTCGTCGGCTTCGCTGCCGGTGCAGCCGAGCCGGATGTTCCCGGTGGTGCCGGTGGCCGCGGTGCAGGTGGTGCCGGTGAGCACGGTGATGCCGTCGGCGGTCATGCCCTCTCTGACGGCGGCGGAGATGTCGGGGTCCTCGCCGGGCAGCAGCCGGTCGGCGCGTTGGATGAGGGTGACCTCGGAGCCGAATCGCCGGAACATTTGGGCGAACTCGCAGCCGACGTAGCCTCCGCCGACGACGAGCAGATGTGAGGGCAGGTCGGTGAGGTCCAGCAGGGTGCGGGAAGTGAAGTAGGGGACGGTGTCGAGGCCGTCGATGGCGGGGATGGTGCTGCGGGTGCCGGTGACCAGCAAGATCCGGTCGGCGGTCAGGTCGGTGCCGTCGACGGTGAGTGTGCGGGGTGCGGTGAAATGTCCTGTGGCGTGGTAGAAGTCGAGGTCCGTTGATTTCTCGACGGTGCGGTAGGAGCCCGCGCGGATGGAGTCGACGATGGTGTTCTTGCGGTCGACCACGGCGGCCAAATCGACGGTGACCGGTCCGGGTAGGCGGACCCCGAATTCGGCGGCGCGGCGCGCCTGGTGCGCCACGGCGGCGGAGGCGATCATGGTCTTGGTGGGGATGCAGCCGCGGTTGAGGCAGGTCCCGCCGAGCAGTTCTTTCTCCACGAACGCGACGCGGCCGTGCCGGGCCGCGCGCAGCGCGAGCGGCAGGCCGGCCATGCCGCCGCCGAGTACCAGGGTGTCGTAGCGTTCGCTCATGTGCTCGGTGCCTTTCCTCGATCGAATCGCTCTGGAAGGGGTACGGCAGTCGACCGGTCGGCGCGGTCAGCGCGCGTGTTTCTCCTCGATTGTGGCGGGTGCGGGGGCGCAGCAGTCGTTGTCGGGGGTGGCGTCGCGGTGTCGGGCCCGGGTGTTGCGGGCAACGACGGTGGCGGCAAGCGTGGCGGCCACGGCCGCCACGGCGAGAATGATGACCGTGCCGGTGTGGTTTTGAATCCAGATGCTCACCGCGGCGGACCAGGCGGTGGAGCCCATCGCGGCACCACCGGTACTGCCGATAGCGGCGGGCCACCAATACCAGACGAGGTAGGCGCCGGTAGCGACGAGCACGACGGCGGTGATGCGGGTGCCGTGGCGGGCGAGCACCGCGAGGTAGCGGGTGGCAGCGGTGCCCGCCGCGGCGGTGGCGAGGCTGACCAGCAGCAAGACCGTCGCGGCCCCGGCGGCGTAGACGGCGAACACCACCAGCAGCGCTGCCCATCCGGCGGTGGCCTGGGCTTGGGCGATCACGGCGAGCAGCACCCCGAAGGTGCACGACAGCGACGCGGCCGCATAGCCGGCACCGGCGGCCACCATACCGGTGGTGGTCATCGATGCGCGGGGCGGGCGCTGAGCGCGGCGGGGCAGGCGCAGGCCAAGGCCACGGCCGGTGAGCATGACCAGCCCGAGCACCGCCAGCGCCGCGCCGACGGCCAGGCCGAGGCGGGGGCCGCGGCGATGAGCGCGCGGGCGCCGGCGCTGACGGCCAGGCCCGCCGCGGCGAGGGTGCCCGCGAATCCGAGGGTGAGCGCGGTCCCGGCGCGCAGGGCGCGCGCCATGCGGACCGGGAACGCGTCGGTGGTGGTGTCGCCGAGGGTGTGGGTGATCCAGGCGGGCAGCAGCGCGAATCCGCACGGGTTGACCGGGGCGAGCATCCCGGCGGTGAACGCCAGCGCCAGCAGTCCGCCCATCACGCCGCTCCCGCGTCGCGCAGTGCGGTGGTGATCTGGTCGGCGGACGGGTCGGTGGCGCGGTAGGTGACCTTGCCCGCCGGATCGACCACGACCAGCGTCGAGAGCGACGCCACCGAGAGTCGTGTGGTGAGGGTGGCGCCGGTGTCGATCACGGCGGGCAGCGCCTGGGTGCCGGTGAAGTCCTGGAACCCGGCCACCGTCTGCGCGGATTCACCCGGATCCATGTCGACCAGCACGAACGACGCCTTGTCGCCGAGTTGTCCGGCCGCCTGCGCCACCGATTTCGCGCCGCCCACGCATTCGCCGCAGCCGACGGAGAAGAAGAACAACGCGGTCGGCTTGTCACCGGGCACGCTGATGGAGGTGCCGGTGACGGTGTCGACCTGCACCGGCGCCACCGGATCCTGCGCCGTCGTGTCGGTCGAGGTGCACCCGGTGAGGGCCAGGGCTGCGGACAGCGCCAGCGCGGCGGCGGCGAGGGCGGGGCGGCGAAAGCGTGGCAGAGTGGCCATTCGAGGACAGTGGCCTTTCGTGCGGGGGGCGAGGGAGTGTCAGCGCGGTCTCGCGACCGCTCATCGGGGTGTCAGAGTTCGAGACGGTCATGCCGGGGTTTCCGTCCGGTCGCGGTCGGCCGGAGCCGACCGAGGGGATCCGGGTCGGGGCGGACAACACCCCGTGGCCTTACGGGCGCGGCGCCGCAGGGTGTAGCCGACGGCGGCGGCCACGACCAGCACGCCTGCGGCAAGCAGCCACGGGCTGGTCAAGACACCGCCGAGACCGGCGAGCACGCCGCCGGCGATCAGGGCGGGACCGGCGCAGCAGGCGACCATCACCAGCACGCCACCGGCCACTGCGAGCAGACCACCGAACCCGCCCGAGTCGTTGTCGGGTGTGTTCATCGCCTTGTTGTCGGGTGTGTTCATCGCCGCCCACTACCGTCCGCGGCGGGGATGCGCGGGCAGCAGCCCAGCGCGGCGGAGTTGTCGGCCGCCAGCGACCGCGCCAGCATCACCAGGTCAGCTACCCGCGGATCACCCACGGAGTACCGCAGTTTCTTCCCGTCGCGGCGCGCGAGGACATACCCGCAGTCGGCCAGGCAGGACAGGTGTACCGACACCCGGGGCTGCGAGATGCCGGCGTGTTCGACGCAGTCGGCGGAGGTGCGCTCCCCGGCGAGGATGAATTCGAGGAGCTTGAGCCGGGTCGGATCCGACAGGGCGCGAAAAAACTTCGCCGTCGTATCCAGATGCGTACACGCCGACTCGGCACCGGGCACGGTGACAGTGGCGGTGGTGGACCGGGCCATGGGATCGCCTCCACGAGACTTGAACTATTCGGATAAACGCATAATATGGTTCCGGTAGATATTCGTCAACACGAATAGCAGCCGTTGTCGGTTCAGCGGTTGCCCGACCAGGAGGCACCCTCGTGACCTTGACAGATTCCCGCGCCGATCTGGCGATCATCGGTTCCGGCTCGGCGGCGTTCGCCGCCGCCATCGCCGCGGTCAACCTCGGCAAACGGGTGGTGATGGTGGAGCGCGGGACGGTCGGGGGCACGTGCGTGAACGTCGGGTGTGTGCCCTCGAAGGCGCTGCTGGCCGCCGCCGAGGCCCGCCACGCCGCCGAGGCGGCGGGCCGGTTCCCCGGGCTCACCCCCGCCGAGGTGCCGCTGGATTTCCCCGCCCTGATCGCGGGCAAGGACGCGCTGGTCGGGCAGCTGCAGGCGGAGAAGTATGTCGACCTGGCCGCCGACTACGGGTGGGAGATCGTCTCCGGCACCGCGGTGTTCGACGGCAGCGCCGAGGCACCCGTGCTGCGGGTCGCGCGCGCCGAGGGCGGTGTACGGGTGATCGAGGCCGACCAGTATCTGATCGCCACCGGTGCCGCGCCCTGGGCTCCGCCGATCGACGGCCTCGTTGAGGCCGGGTATCTGACCTCGACCACCGCCATGGACCTCCAGCAGCTGCCGGAGTCGCTGATCGTGGTGGGTGCGGGCTATGTGGGGCTCGAGCAGGCCCAGCTGTTCGCCCGCCTGGGCAGCAAGGTCACGGTGATCGCGCGTAGCCGGCTGACCTCGGGTGAGGAACCGGAAATCTCGGCCGCGCTCGAGGCCGTCTTCGCCCACGAGCGCATCGACGTGCTCACCGCCGCCACCGTCGAGAAGGTCCTCGCCGACGACGGGCACAAGGTGGTGACCGTGCGCACCGGCGGCGGCGCCAGCACCGAGCTGCGGGCCGAGCAGGTGCTGATGGCCACCGGCCGCCGCCCCAACACCGCCGGGCTGGGCCTGGATGCGGTCGGCGTCGCCGTCGACGAGCGGGGCGCGGTCGTGGTCGACGACCGCCAGCGCAGCAGCAATCCGCGCATCTGGGCGGCCGGGGACGTGGCCGGGGATCCGCAGTTCGTGTACGTGGCCGCCGCGCAGGGCACCCTGGTCGCCGACAACGCCCTGGCCGGTGCCGATCGCGTCCTGGACTACACCACGGTGCCGCGCGTGACGTTCACCAGCCCCGCGATCGCCTCGGTCGGACTGACCGACGCGCAAGCCGCCGCGGCCGGGCTGGCCTGCCAGTGCCGGGTGCTGGGGTTGTCGAGCGTGCCGCGGGCGCTGGTCAACCGGGACACCCGCGGCCTGGTCAAGATCGTCGCCGAAGCCGGCACCGGCCGGATCATGGGCGTGCACGCCCTCAGCGACGGCGCCGGGGACCTGATCACCGCCGCCACCTATGCGATGACCGCGGGTCTGACCGTCGACCGGCTCGCCCACACCTGGGCGCCGTACCTGACCATGGCCGAAGCGCTGAAACTGACCGCGCAGACTTTCACCACCGACGTCACCAAACTGTCCTGCTGCGCAGGCTGACGCCGTCGGACGGGAGGCAGTGATGAACGGACACATGACGATCGGGGACCTCTCGGCCCGCACCGGGGTGCCGGTGAAGGCGCTGCGCGAGTACACCGACCTCGGCCTGATCTACACCCTGGGCCGCAGCCCGGCCGGCTACCGCCTCTACACCGACGACGCGGAGTGGTGCGTGCGGTTCATCGGCGAGCTGCGCGGCCTCGGGCTCACCATCGCCGAGATCTGCCAGCTCACCTCCACCGACCGTGACGACCACGGCCGTTCGGTCGGCGCCCATCTCGCCGAGCTGCTGCAGCGGTCGCGGCAGCGGCTGCGCCCGATGCCGAGCAGATCCTCGACCGCATCGACGCCTTCGAAACCGCACACCGTGCGCATCTGGCCACCGACGACCTGTGCTGGGCCGGTGACCCGTGCGGATGCGAGCTACGGGCTTGACCCTCACCCCGGGGACAGACCCTACCGTCGGCACCGTCACTGTCCGATCGCCCTCGAGGAGTCCGATCCCATGAGTACCGACAACCTCACTGCCGACGTTTTCGCCAAGATCCTGCCCGCCGGCCGGGACCGGGCGCTGATGCGCGCCGCGCTGCGGCTGCTCGCCCACGGCACCCCGGTCACCGTCACCGAACTCGCCGCCGCCGCGGGAGTGCCCGACCTCGACCCCGCGCAGACGCCGATCGGCGCCGACGTCGAATACGACGAGGCCGGCCGGATCGTCGGCTGGGGCCTGACCCTCAACCCGACCCCGCACCGGTTCAGCGTCGGTGGCCACCAGCTCTACACCTGGTGTGCCCCCGACACCCTCATCTTCCCCGCCGTCATCGGCGCACCCGCCTGCATCGAATCCGACTGCCCGATCACGGGCACCACCGTGCGCCTGACCATCGACCCCGTCACCGGGGTCAGCGACCTGGAACCGGCCACCGCGATGGTGGCCTTCGTCGACCCCGACCGGATCCAGCCCGGTCACCTCCGCGCCACCTGCTGCAACCCGCAGATGTTCCTCGCCACCTCCGACGCCGCCCACCACTGGCAGGCGAAATTCCCAGGCATGACGGTGCTGCCGGTCACCGACGCCTACCACCAGCTCGCCCGCCCCCTCGCCGACGCGATCACCGACCCGACCACGACCACCGGAACCAGCGCCTGCTGCTAGATCGCGCCGCCGCCGATCCGGGCCGGCGCTGCGGGTCAGAACAGGGTGTCCCGCACGCGCAGCGGCCGGTACCCGGTGGGGCCGAGCTGGGCGAGTTCGGCGTCGATGTCGACCTCGATGGCGCCGAAGAAGTTGATGTTCTCGCTGTGGGCCGGGGAGATGTGCGTCAGCACCTCGTCGTCGATGCGCCGCCCGGCCCGCCGCATCTGTTCGGTCGCCAGCCCGTAATACTCTGTGGTCCAGGCGATGACGGCGTTGGTCGCCAACGTGAGGCACCATGCCTGTTCGGTCTGTCCCTCCAGGTGCCTCGCGCGCACGGCGCCTTCGTGCGCGTAGAGCAGGTCGCGGCGGAGCGCGTGCAGGGATTCGCCCTTGTTGAGCTGTCGGGAGATCTTGCGCCGATAGCCCGGGTCGGACAGGTACCGGGCGGCGTAGATCGTGCGCCGCAGCGCCCCGTATTCCTTGAGCGCCGCCGCGAGGGCGTTCTGCCGGCCCGACGCGGAGAGCTTGCCGACCAGCAGCGACGCGGTGGCGTGCCCGAACTTCAGCGACCCGCTCAGCCGGAGCAGGTCGTCGTAGTGCTCGGCGATGAGATCCAGATTCAGCTTGCGGGTCAGCAGCGGCCCGGCGTGCGGGAACGCGGACTCCACCTGGGCCCGAGGCGCCGCCCGATACAGGGTGATCCGGCCCAGGTCCCGGATGCGGGGCGAGAGCTGCAATCCGAGCAGGTCGAACAGCCCGAAGTTCACGAGGGTGACGCCGTGCGTGTCGGTCGCATGCTCGGTGATCGGCAGATCCGTTGCATTGCCGAGGATTTCGTCCAGCACGTAGTGAGCTTCGCGTCTCGTCGCGACGATGACCTTGGTGCCGTAGGTGGCGTGCTGATCGGTGACATGGGTATACGTGCTCAGTCCTTCGTTCGCGAAATAGCGGCTCAACGCTCTGGCGGTGACCGATTTGCCGCGGGTCGGGAACCGTTGCCCATCACTCGACGACAGGGTGCCGGCGCCGAAGACCGGGGTCAGCGGCAGCCTTTGGTGGTAGTCGATGATCGTCAGGTTCGCCGCCCGCAGCGTCTCCTCCCGCACATACCATTCGCTGGTCCAGGCCAGGATGTCGTAGGAGAGGCCCGACGCCTCGGCCATTCGGGTCAGCCCGAGGTTGGTGGAGTAGGCCAGCAGGACGGCGATGAGGTTGCGTTTCAGCTCCGGGCTGCGGGCCTGTTTGCCGCCGGCGTGGGTGAAGCAGTCCAGGTAGCCGGTGCGTTTGTCCAGCTCGATCAGCAGCGACACGATCGGCGCGAACGGCAGCATCTCCGTCAGCTCGGCCTTGAGCGCCGTCGCCTCCGCGGGCACATCCTCCGCCGACAGCGGTGAGATCACCAGGTCACCGGCCTCATCGAGACGGACCGGCCCGTCGCCGCCGGCGAGCACCTTCTCCAACTCGCCCATAGCGGCGTCGAGCTCGTCGGTGGCGGTCGCCAGCGCGCGAGCGGGATCAGCGGACTTGCCGACCAGGCGGCAGAACTCGTCACGCTGCGGCTCCCACGCCTGCGGGGTCAGCAGGTACGCGGCCGGGTCGGCGTAGCGGCGCGACCCCGGCACGAACACATCCCCGCTGCGCAACCCGTCACGCAGCCCCAGCAGCACGCACAGCTCCCAGTAGTGCCGATAGGCGGTGGTGTTACCGGCTTTGCGGGCCTCGTCGAGGTAGCCGCGCCACTTCGTCGGCACGAACCCGGTCGGCGCGTCGTCGGGCACCTTGCGGGTACCGGTCGCGTTCAGCTCCCGCAGCATGTGCACCCCGATCAGCAGCTCGGTCGCGGCGGTGCCGCCGGCGAACCGGACTGTCGACAGCACCTGCGGGGTGAACTGCCGCAGGTAGGAGTACGAGCTGTCCAGAGCGGCCAGGTGCCCGTGATCGCGCGGCAGCCGAGGCTTGGCCTGCGCGACCGCGGCCCGCAACCGCTCCCATCCGATCCGATCGCCCCGGATCAGGCCGCCGATCTCCTCGTCGGGGATCTGCAGGTCACAGACGATCGCCAGCAGGTCGTCGAGCAACCCCTGCCGATCCTCTCCGGCCTTACCGCGCTCGGCCAGCTCGTCGCGCATCCGGCGTTCGGCCTTGCTCAACCTGGCCGAGATCGCCTGATCGAACAGCTGCACCACCTCGTCGAGCACATCGGTGGCCGACTGCGCCAACACGGTGAGCAGAATCGGGTAGCGGCGTTGCGGATCCCGGCGTTCGAGGGCTTGGCCCGTCAAGCGGCGGCCCACCGTCGCCAGGAACCGCCGCCGCTCCGCCGGCAGCACCGACATGTCCAGCTCATCCGCGCCCAGGTTGCGCAGGAACACCAGCTTCTCGACCTCGGCCTTCACCGCGGTCGCCGACGCCTCCACCGGGCCGGTCGACAACCACCGCAACCGCGACATCTCGATCGACGGGTCGACGACCAGCAACGCATCCAGTTCCTTACACCGCTGCGGCGTGAACTCGCGCGCCAACCGGTCGTAGGTCTCCCGCTGCGCCCGCGTGCGAGCGTGCGCGACCCGGCGGACCACCGTTTCCGGGCCCGGCCGGATCACCCGCGCCGAGATCAGGTACTCACACGCCAGCCGGAACAACAGCGTCGGCGAATCGTGCTCCATCGCCCGCGCCAGCAGAAACTCATCCAGCTCCTTCAACTCCATCGCCCCGGCAGGCCGCCACCCCAGATACTGGGCCACCAGCCGCACATGCTCGGTCCGCGTCTGCGCCCGCTTGCCATACGAACGAAGCTGCGCTGCATCGATATTCAGCTGATCCGCCAGCCGGGCCACCGCCACCGGCGGCGCCGACGGCACCTTGTCCGGCACGAACCCCAGCCACGGCAAGGTGCACAACGCCACCGCCAGGCCCAGACGGACCGCAGGGCCCCTGCCCTGCGGAGCAACAAACGCCAGATCCGCCGGGGTCAGCGTGAAGTACCGGAACAACTCCTCACGACTGATCTCCGGGAACTCCCGCAGGCGCTGCAACTCCTCGTCCGCGAATACCCGCGTCGCCACGAACCCCAGCCTCCAACACGCCGACCAACCTCATCGGCAGACAAGCCAAGCACCAACCACCCCGGCCCGCAGCCCGAACCGAGAAATCGCCGCTGACCAGGCACTACGCGAACTTCGTTGTTTTTTGCGCCATTACTACCGGGACCCCCACTTCCGGCCGTGCAGCCGGGGCGGCCCATAAGTGATCTATCCCACTCTCGAAAGATTTGACGGGGCACCTATCGGAAAAGTTAGGTAAGACTGCCACACGGAAGTTTGGTTAGCCTAGCCGAATTGTTCGGTTGTCCAGATCGTCTCGAGGTACGGAGCCCCGTTTGACCCTCTATCTCACCGCACTGAACCCGACCGACGCTGTCACGCATGGCGTTCTGCCCGCCGCCGCCCGGTTGGGCTTGCCGACCGTGGTGCTCACCGATGACCCGGACGCGCACCGTACCCGGTACGCCGACCATCCGCACCCACCGGCGGCCGTGGAGTTGGCGGACGTGCGTGAGGCGGGCTCGGTGGCGGCACGGGTGTTCGCGCTGACCGAGCGTTACGGGGCGGCGACGGCGGTGCTGAGCAACAGCGACCACCTGCAAGCCGCGACCGCGCAGACGGCCGAACTCCTCGGCCTGCCCGGCAAGGACTGGCGGGCAGCGCTGCGCTGTAAGAACAAATATCTCACTCGGCGCGCGTTGACCGAGTCCGCTCTGGACACCGTGGCGAGCGTGGAGATCGGCCCGACGGACGACGTGCGCACCACTGCGGCCGATCTGCCGTTCCCCGCGGTGGTCAAGCCGCGGGAGGGCGTGGCCAGTGAGGACGTCCTGCTCGTCGAGGACCTGGAGGGGCTGGAGGCCGAGGTAGCGCGCGTCCGGGCGCGGCGCGGCGCGATCGCCTTGGTCGCCGAGGAGTATCTGCCCGGGGAGCTCTACACCTACGACACCCTCGGCGACGGTGAGCGGCTGCACCATTTCGGATCCTGGCGAACCACTCTCGGCGCGCCACCGTTCTTCGCCGAGCACCGGCGGGAGTGGCACCCTCGGCTGCCCGCGGCCGTCGAAACCCACCTGCGGGCGCAGCTGGCTGCCCTGGGTGTGGGTTTCGGGGCCTGTCACACCGAATTCGTCATCGACGGCGACCGCGCGCGGATCATCGAGGTCAATTACCGGCTCATCGGCGACACCATGGACCTGATCTGCGCCGAACTGCTCGGCATCGACCTGTTCGCCGAGCTGATCCAGCTTCACCTCGGACGGCCACTGCGCGGCGACCTGCCTGATCCGGTGGACCTGGGGCGACATGCGCGGATCGACTATGTCACCGCGGACCGGGCCGGCACACTCACCGAGGCGCCGCCGCCCCTGCGCACCGCACTGCCGGGCGGGATCAGCCTGGGACATCGGCAGCTCCGCGAGATCGGGGTGAGCGCACCCCTGCACGGCACCAACCGCGACTACCTCTCGGTGGTACACGCCATCGGACCCGCGCCTGACCCGGTGGACGCCGCGGTCGAGGACTACCTGGCCAGCCACACCTGGACGGTGACGGCGTGAGCACACTCGAACTCGCCGTTCCCGACGCCGATGCCGCGCCGGAAGCCGAACTGCTGCTCCGCGTGCTCGACGCCCTGCTACGGGAGGATCACCTCGGAATCCATACCGCCGGGGAACTGACCGGCGGTCCCGGCGACCGGTTCGGGCATTCCCTCTGGTGGCGGGCGCCGTTGCCGGGTGGGCGGATGGTCCACCTGCCGGTGCGTCCGGACGGGTTCCTCGCCGACCACGCATTGGCCGCCGCCATGATCGTGGTCACCGATCCCGCCGGCAGCGTCGACGAAGAGTCGAGCCTGACCGGCGTACTGGCCGCACTGGCTCCCCGCGACGACGCCGACGCCGAGGCCGGGTGGGCGGCCTTCATTGAGGAATGCCGGCAGACCGCCGAGGTGGTCCGGTTGCATGTCACGGCGGAACCTGCCCTGCACGCCCGGGTGGCCACCGCCGCCGGCGACGGGTTCGGCGGGCTGCTGCAGCACGAGGCGCTGGCCGCGCTGCGGGACCATCCCGTGCATCCGACCGGCCGATGCCGCTGGGGCATGACCGCCGGCGAGGTGCGCCGCTATGCCCCCGAATACCTGCCGACCTTCGCGCTGCGCTGGACCGCGGTTCCCCGTGAGCGGATGCGACTGTCCGCCGCGCTGGCGGCCGGGCTGCCCGAGTGGTGGCCGACCACGCAGGCGCTCGGCCTGCCCGCCGATCACATTCCCGTGCCCGTGCATCCCCTCACCGTCGAACGCGAGGGCTTGGTCGTGGCCGCCACGCCCGGCCCGGACGTGCTGCCCACACTCTCTACCCGCACCGTCGCCTTGGCCGGTGACCCTCGTGTGCACCTCAAGCTGCCGTTGCCGACCGCGACGCTGGGGCAGCGCAATCGGCGCACCATCAAACCCGGAACGCTGGCGAACGGGGAAACCGTGCACCAGCTGCTGGCGGCCGTGCTCGAACGCGAAACCACCCTGCACGCACGGGTGTTACTGGCCGACGAGTCCCGTTGGGCGGACAGCGACGACGAACTGCTCGCGTTCCTGATCCGCCTCTACCCACCCGAGGTCGCCGATCACACGCTGGTGCCGGTCGCGGGGCTCCTCGCTGCCGATCCGGCCCGGCCCGGCCACCGAATGATCGATCGGCTGGCCGAGCAGGCCACCGGAGGAGACGTCCTCGCCTGGTTCGATGCATACCTGACCGCACTGTTCGACTGGCACGTGGCGCTGTGGCTGCGTTATGGGATCGCGCTCGAGGCGCACCAGCAGAACATCACGGTGGCGCAGGCACCCGGTGGCGCACTGCGGCTGATCTACAAAGACAACGACAGCGGCCGGATCGATTGCCCACGGCTGTCCGCCGCCCTCGGTCAGACCGTGCGGCCGCAGGACTTCACCGATCCGCGCCTGCCGATCACCGAACCGTCCGAACTGGCCGACATGTTCACCACGATCACCCTGCATCTGTGCGTGGCCGCGCTGATCGTCGAGGAATCCGGCGGCGACCCCCGGCGCCGGCTCGAGCTGTTCGACCTCGCTCGCACCCGGCTCGAGGAGGCGCTGATGCGCTGGCACGACCCCGGCGATCCCGGCTCGCACGCCGCCGCCGCGCTGCTGCGCTCGCGGGTCCTCGACGCCGATCGGCTGCCGATCAAGGCGATGATCACCGCCGGAACCCTGCTGCCCAAACACCGACTCGACTGTTCCGACGTCAACAAGTACTACCTGCGGTGCGGGCCGAACTACCTCAGGGCGGCGCAGCCGTGACACCGTCGGGTCTCCCACCGCTCGAGGCAGTCGACCATCCCACGCCGACCACCGGGCTGCGCCGCGGACACGTCGGAGCCATCGCGGCGTCGCATTGCGCCACCTCCTTCGCCGCGCTGGGCCTGCCGCCCTACCTGTCGCAGTTATTACCCGAACTCGGTGACCCGCACGCGCGGTGGGCCGGACTGCTCTATGTCCTTCCCACCCTCTGCACCGCGCTGTCCGCCCCCGTCTGGGGCCGGCTGGCGGACCGTTACGGGCGCAAGCGACTGCTGGTGCGCGCCCAGCTGGGACTGATGCTGGCGTTCGGGCTGGCGGCGCTGGCGGAGAGCATCACCACGTTGGCCATTGCGCTTGCCGCACAGGGCCTGCTCGGTGGAACCTATTCCGCCAGCACCGGTTACCTGGCCGCGGGATTGCGCGGCCATGCCCTGGCCCGGGGGCTGGCGATGATGCAGATCTCGGCCCGCACCTCGTTGGCGGGTGCCCCGGTCGTGGTCGGAGTGCTCTCCACCACCCTCGATATCCAGCAGATGTACGGGCTGGCCGCATTGTTGCCTGCCGCGGCCGCGGTCGCGGTCATGCTGCTTCCGGAACCGACCGACGGCGGCCAGGCCGATGACCGGGCCGCGGAGACGACACCGCCGCCCGGCGAGAAACAACGACGCATCACCGTCGCCGGCCTGGGCCTGGCCGAGGCCGGGTTCGTGTTGGTCACCGTCGTGACCTACCCGTACTTCCTGCCCCTCCTCGCTCAGGTCGCGCCGGGCCTCCCCCCGGTGGCCGGAGGACTGTTGTTCGCCGCCCCGCACGTGTGCTACATCGTCGCCTCCACACCGGCACTGCGCTGGCTCCGTGACCGCGCCAGGACGGGTTTGATCGCCGGTTACGGTCTCGCCGCCGCCTCCGCGGCGGCGCATCTGGTGCCCGTGCTCATTCCGTCGGCGCCCGGTCTGGTGTTCGTACTGGCCGGACGCGTGCTCCTCGGTGCGGCCCTGACCTTCGGGCTGACGTCGCTGTCACTGCTCGCCGCCGAAGCGGTGGCCTCTCGGCGACCCGGCCAACTGTTCGGCACGGTCGAGGCCTGCTCCAAGGGCGGCGCCGTGGTGGCCGGAGTCAGCGCCTCCGCGCTGGTCGCGGTCGGCGCGGGCGCCCCACTGGTCGTGTCCGTCGCCGCCGGAATCGCACTCGCGGCCGGCGTCACCCGCTTCACCGCATCCCGATCCCCTCTCCCGCACGACGATTCCGAACGGAGTTCGCTGTGACCCACCCTCTCGTTCCCGCCCCGTATCTCACGGTGCCGACCGCCTCGCACACCTCCGCCGACCTGATTTCGGCGCATACGCTCCTCGGCTGCCTCGTTCGTGAGGTAACCGGGCCGGACGGCCAGATCGCGATCGATTCCGACCATCTGCTGATCCGGTTGCCGCACACCGGCGAGCTGCTCCGGGCGCGGCTGCGCCGGACCTCCACCGTGGGCGCGCATCGGTTCGACGGTCCGGTCGAGCAGCACGACGACGGAATCGGTTGGCTTCCGGTCGAACTCGACGCGCTGGCGGCGTTGATCGCCGCCGAACTGACCGCCCGCACCGGTTACGGCAACGACGAATTCGCCGGACAGGTCCGCGCGAGCCGCGATGCGCTGGACGACATCCTCACCGCCCGGCCGGCCGACCCGCAGCGATCGACCACCCAGCCCGCCGCCGACTACCTCGATTCGGAACAGGGACTGATCGCCGGCCATGCCCGTCATCCCGCCCCGAAGTGGCGCTCGGGTGATCCGGGGCAGTGGCGGCGCCATTCCCCGGAGACCCGGACCTGTTTCCCGATGCACTGGCTCGCGGTTCCCGAGGAACTCGTCCACGAGCACGCCGTGGGCGGCGACTTCGACCAGCACGCCGAGACCGCAACACTTCTCGGCCCCGGACACGAACGGGTACCCGCCGGATGCCGCCCACTTCCTGTGCACCCGTGGCAATTCCGGTTGTTGTCCACCGATCCTCGGCTCGGGCCGGTGCTGGGGGCCGCGCTCGCCGGTGGCGCTGTGCACGACCTCGGCCAATGCGGTGCCCCGTTGCATCCGACCGCCAGCGTGCGAACCCTGTACCAACCCGAGGCCGATCTCTTCCTCAAGACGAGCCTGCATGTGCGAATCACCAACTGTTTACGCAAGAACGCATCCTACGAACTCGCCGGCGCCGTCGAGCTGACCCGCCTCCTGACCGAGCCGTTCGCCGAGGTCGCGCGCGCCCACCCCGGGTTCGCGTTTCTTCCCGAACCGGCCGCGCGCAGTGTGGATCTCCCCGACCGGTACGGGTCGGCGCAGGAGCGGCACGAGCTGCTGGAAGGGTTGGGGGTCATTGTCCGCGCAGGGATATCCGGCCACCTCAGCCCAGGCGAGCGGGCGCACCTGGCCGCGACGCTGGCCGCCGCACAACCCGACCCCGCGGGCACCCGAACCCGACTGGCCGATCTCGCCGAGGCCGCCGGCACCGCCGACCCGGTGCACTGGGCCCGCCAGTGGTGGCGACGCTATCTGGCGCTGCTGGTGCCACCGGTGCTCCGCCTGTGGGCCGAGTACGGCATCGTGCTCGAACCTCACCCACAGAATGTGCTGGTGGTGGTCGCCGCCGACGGAATGCCGACCCGGGTGCTGGCCCGCGATCTCGAGGGCACCAAGCTGCTCGCCGACCGGCACACCGCTACCTTGGCGGGACTGCCGTCCGATCTGGCCCACGCCGTGGCCTACGACGAGGAACGCGGCTGGAACCGGATCGCCTACTGCCTGTTCGTCAACCACCTCACCGAGATGGCCGGCGCCCTGGCCGACCTCGCCCACGGGTCCGCCCCGCACATGTGCCGGTTCGAGGACGAGCTCTGGGACATGCTGGGAGACGTGGTCGCCCACGCCAGCGCCGAGCTCGGTCACCCGCCGCGGCTGCGGGCGCTCCTGGCGGGAGTGCCGCTACCGGCCAAGGCCAACCTGCTGGTGCGGTGGGCCCGCGACGCCGACCGCCGTGCCGGGTATGTGGCGTTCGCCAACCCCTTCGGGGCCGATCCGACCGACCCCAACCCTTTCGGAGGCACTCGATGACGCGCACCGCCCCGTATCCCCCGGCCGTCGGCGACGAACCGTACGTGGTCCCCGCCGGGACCCCGGTCACCGCCGCTGTCGCGGCGGCCGCCCGGACCCTGGCCACCGAGGGCGCACTGCCCGCCTATCTCTACGACCTGACGGCTCTCGACGCGCACGTCTCGGCGGTCCGCGCCGCCTTCGACGCCACCGATACCCGGATCGAACTCCTGCACGCGGTCAAGGCCAACCCGGATCCGGAGTTGTTGACGGTCATCGCCCGGCACGTGCACGGCTTGGAAGTCGCCAGCGGCGGCGAACTGGCCCACGTGCGCCGGCACCTGCCCTCCACCCCATTGGCTTTCGGCGGCCCCGGTAAGACCGACGCCGAACTGGCGGCCGCACTGGCCGCCGACGTGGACTGCTACCACGTCGAGAGTCTGCACGAGGCGCGCCGGCTGGACGCCGCCGCCCGGGCCGTCGGCCGAACCGCCCGGGTGCTGCTGCGAGTCAACCTGCCCTCACACTCACCGGCCGGTGGTGATGCCGCCGCCCTGACCATGGGCGGGGTGCCCAGCCCGTTCGGCATGGACCCCGCCGAAGCCGATGCGGTTGCCACCGAACGTGGACAGCTGCCCGGGATCGAGGTGATCGGGATTCACGCCCACCTGGCCAGCGGGCACGACGCCGCCGGCTGCGCCGGCCTCGCCGACACGGTGCTGACCTGGGCCGGGCACTACGCCCACCGGCACGGCCTGGCGCTGCACCAGGTCAACGTCGGCGGCGGTATGGCGGTGGACTATCACCGGCCCGACCGGCTCTTCGACTGGGCGGACTACGCCCGGCGACTCGACCGGATCGTGGCCGCCGCTGCGCCCGATACCGGCCGACCCCTCACCGTGCGCATCGAACCCGGACGCGCGGTGAGCGCCTACTCCGGGTGGTACGCCACCCGCATCCTCGACCTCAAACGCAGCCAAGGCAGCTGGTTCGCCGTCTGCGCCGGAGGCACCCACCACCTGCGCACCCCGGCGGCCAAGGGACACGACCAACCGCTGGCCGTGCTGCCGGTGCGTGCCTGGGACCACCCGTGGCCACGCCCGACGGTCTCCGACGAGGCGATCACCTTCGTCGGCCAGCTGTGCACCCCCAAGGACGTACTCGCCCGCCAGGTACCCGTGCCCACACTGGCGGTGGGCGATCTGGTGGTCTTCGCGATGGCCGGTGCGTACGCGCACAACATCAGCCACCACGACTTCCTCATGCATCCCGCTCCCACGGTCGTGCACCTTCCGCGGCGCCGCGATCCCCATCAACCGGGCTCACGCCCCTAAAGGAGGACGAAAGATGCTGCGCCCCAATGCGGTCAAGCACGCGCTCACGGCAAGCCGGGAGGTGTACGGGCTGTACTGCTCGACCCCCGACCCGGTACCGGTGGAGATGATCGGCTGCACCGGTTACGACTTCGTCATCCTCGACACCGAGCACACCCTGGTCGACCCCCAGCAACTCGAGACGCTCATCCGCGCTGCCGAGGCCGTCGAGCTGACCCCGTTCGTGCGGGTGCCGGAGGCCGATCCCGGCGCGGTGCTGCGGGCACTCGATGCAGGGGCGATGGGAATCGTGGTGCCCCACGTGCGGAATCGGCACAGTGTGGACGAGGCGATTCGGGCGGCCCGGTACCACCCGGAGGGCATGCGTTCGCTCGGCGGCGGTCGCGTGACCGGTTTCGGCCGTATCGACCCGGCCGAGTTCATCCGGCGCGCGAACGCCGAGATCATGGTCATCGCCCTGATCGAGGACGCCGAGGGGGTGGAGGCGATCGACGAGATCCTCACCGGCGGTGGTATCGACCTGGTGCTGCCCGGCCCCGGTGATTTGTCCCAGTCCTACGGCGTGCCCTGGCAAACCCGCCACCCGTTGGTCACGGCGGCTGTCGAACGCATTCACCGGTCCTGTGTCGAACACCGGGTGCCCTTTGCGGCGATGGCACGCACACCGGAGAACCACGCCAGGTGGCGATCGGAAGGGGTGACCGCGTTCGTTCTCGGCGAGGAACGCGACCTCGCCGCGCAGGCCCTGCGCCGGCACCTCGATGTCGTCACCGGGTCCGGCCCGGGCGAGCGGGCCACACCCCCTCCTGCTATGGTAAGTATCCCCTAATTCTCTTCTCTCCGTGGAGGTTTCATGTCTTTCTTCTCGCGCGTCCTGAGGCGACGCCCGGCGTCGGTGGCCGCCGCCGTGGTGCTGGCGGCGACGCTGGCTGCGTGCGGCTCACCCGGGGGCGGCGACGCCGACTCGGGGTCGGGGACGGCGTCGGCCGGCGGCTCGGAGGCGGTGTTCCCGCGCACCGTGCAGCACCATCAGGGTGAGACGGTGATCGAGGCCAAACCCGAACGGGTGGTGGCCTTGGACAACAGTCTGGTCGAAGCGGTGGTCGCACTCGACGCCCCGCTGGTCGGCGGCATCGGCTCCTACCGTGACCAGTCGGGATTCCCGGAGTACCTCGGTGACGCCGTCAAGGACACCAAGGACGTCGGCCCGATGGCGACGCCGGATCTGGAGGCGATCGCGGCCCTGCAGCCGGACCTGATCGTGTCGGCGAGCGTGCGTCACGAGGCACTCTACGACGAGCTGTCCGCGATCGCCCCGACGGTGTTCGTCGAGACCACCGGCCCGATCTGGAAGCAGAACATTCGCGACCTCGGTACCGCCCTGGGTGAGGAGGACAAGGCCGCAGAGGTGCTCACCGCGTACGAGACCCGCGCGGCCAAACTCGGCAAGGCGATCAACGACAAGGCCGGCAACCCGACGGTGTCGATGGTCCGGTTCGTCGACGGCCCGACCCGCCTGTACGCGAACAAATCGTTCAGCGGAATCGTCTTCCGGGACATGGGCCTTGCCCGGCCGGCGGACCAGGCCGTCGATGCCTTCAGCGTCGAGATCGGTGAGGAGGAGATCCGCAAGGCCGACGCCGATCACATCTTCGTCACCGTGTACTCCGGTGCCGAGGCGACCGCCGAGAGTTTCCGCCGCAATCCGCTGTGGGGCGGGCTGAAGGGCGTGCAGGCGAACAACGTGCACCAGGTCGAGGACGCCATCTGGATGACCTCGGTCAGTCTGCAGGGTGCGGACCTGATGATGGACGACATGGCCGAGGTCTTCGGGGTGGACCCGATGAAACCCTGATTAAGGGTTAAGCACTCGCGGATGCATCGGCGCCCGTCCTGCCTACCCGGCGGGGCGGGCGCCGCTGCACGGTACCGGTGGGGGCCGCCCGGTCAGATCCGGGCGTAGGGCACGACGACCGGGCCGCCGCTGGCCGGGTCGCTGAGGATATGGCACTCCACACCGAACACCTCCCGCACCATCTGACGGTCCACGACCCGGGACGGTGCACCGGAGGCGACGATCACGCCGTCGCGCAGGGCGACGAGGTGGTCGGCGAAGCGGCAGGCCTGCGCGAGGTCGTGCAACACCATGACGACGGTTCGGCCCTGCTCCCGGTTCAGTCGCTGCACCAGCTCGAGCACGTCGAGTTGGTGGGCCAGGTCGAGGAAGGTGGTGGGTTCGTCGAGCAGCAACAGCGGTGTGCCCTGGGCGACGACCATCGCGATCCACACGCGTTGACGCTGACCGCCCGAGAGTGCGTCGACGGGCCGGTCGGCGAGCTCGACCAGCCCGGTCGCGGTCAACGCGTCGACCACGGCCGCTTCGTCGGCGGGGGACCACTGACGCCACATGCTGGTGTGCGGTGTCCGGCCACGGGCGACGAGATCGCGCACGGTGATCGATTCCGGGGTGATCGGCGACTGCGGCAGCAGGCCCAGCTCGCGGGCCACGACCCCGGTCGGGAGGCCGGCGATGTCCCGGCCGGCGAGCAGCACGGTTCCCGCCTCGAGACGGTGCAGTCGGGCCAGGGCCCGCAGCAGCGTGGATTTCCCGGAGCCGTTCGCGCCGATGATCGCCGTCACCTGACCCGAGGCCACCTCCAGATCCAGATCCGGGATCACGGTGCGGCCGGGCCCGTACCCGACGCGCAGCTGACGGGCCGCCAGCGACGGCGCGGGCCGGATCACCGTGGCCGGGTCGACGGTGGGACTGGGTGCCGTGTCGGCCATGTCAACGTTCCTTGGATGTGCGCAGGATGAGATAGAGCAGGTACGGGGCGCCGACGAGCGCACACACCGCGCCCGCCGGTAACTCGAAGCCGGGGATCACCCCGCGTGCCACCAGGTCGGCCGCCAGCACTACCACCGCGCCGAGTAGCGCCGAGGTCACCAGCGGCACACCCGGGCCGCGCACCACCCGCCGCGCGAGGTTGGGCGCTACCAACGCCACGAACGCGACCGGGCCCGCCGCTGCGGTGGCGGTGCCGGCCAGGGCGACTGCGGCAACGACGATCCACAACCGGCTCCGGCCCACCCGGATGCCGAGTGCGGTGGCGGCGGAGTCCCCGAGCAGCAGGACGTCGAGGCGGCGGACCAGCACGGCCGCGAACGGCAGCAGGATCAGCAACGCCGTCGCCACACCCCAGACGTGCTCCCACCCGCGCCCATGCAGAGAACCGGTGAGCCACACCGTCGCCTTCGTCGCCTGGTCGACGTCCCCGCGAACGAGGGTGTACTCGACCAGCCCGGTGAACGCCGCGGCGAGCACCACCCCGACCAGGACCAGACGGTGCGGGTCCAGCCCGGCGCCGTCCACCCGGCGGCGACCGGTGAGCGCCAGCACCAGAACTGCGGCCAGGGCGGCGCCCGCGACCGCCCCGAGCGGCAGGCCGACCTGGGCCAGCCCGGCCGACGCTCCGCCGGCGGCGGCCGTCGTCGAACCCTGCGCCAAGAGCACCAGGACCGCCCCGGCACTGGCGCCGGCGGTCACGCCGAGAACGTCCGGGGAGGCCAGCGGGTTGCGGGCCAGCCCCTGGGTGAGGGCACCGGCGGCGCCGAGCGCCAACCCGACGAGCAAACCGACCAGGGCGCGCGGCAGCCGCAGCCGCTGAACGGTGAAGACCACGGACGACTTCCCCTGCCCGAGCAGCCCGCCGACCACCTCGCCCGGCGACAGGTCCGTCGAGCCGACCGCGAGCGCGGCCAGAAACAGGCCCACCGCCCCGGCGGTGGCACCCACACCAACGAGCAGCGCGCGTGGACGCAGCAGCGCCGACACCGGCCCCGCCTGCACCACCACGGCCCCGTTACCGGCCCGGGCGGCGCTCAATGCGGGAGCGGTCACCGGGCAGCTGTCCGGATCCGGCGCAGCACCACCAGCACGACCGGGGCTCCGACCACCGCGGTGACGATGCCGACCTGCAGCTCGCCGGGGCGCACCACGATTCGTCCGAGAACGTCGGCGAGCACGAGCAGGGTGCCGCCGAGCAGCGCCGCGTAGGGCACCAGCCAGCCGTGCCGGGCACCGGTGAGGGCGCGGGCGGCGTGCGGCACCGCAAGGCCGATGAACCCGATCGGGCCGGTCGCCGCGACCGCGACTCCGGTGAGCAGGACCACGGTGGCGCCGATGGCGAGCCGGATCCGTCCCAACCGCAAGCCCAGTGCGCGCGCCGCCTCGTCGCCGAGCGCCAGGGCGTCGAGCCAGCGGGCGCAGGCCCAGCCCAGGAGGACGGCGACGCCGAGCACCGGGACCACCAGGGCGGCGGTGCTGTTGCCCCGTCCGGACAGTGCGCCCACGGCCCAGAACCGGTACTCCTCGAGGGTATCGGCGTCGATCAGGACCAGTGTGGTCGTCGCGGCGGCCAGCAACGCGGAGACCGCGACTCCGGCGAGAGCCAGTTCGGTGGAATTCGTGCGCACATCTGACCGGCCGGCCAACAGGAGCACGGCGGCTCCGGCCAGTGCTGCACCGACGATCGCGAATCCGATGTGTGCGGGCAGCGCGCCGGTCCCGAAGAAGGAAATTCCCAGCACCACCGACAGTGCGGCGCCGGCCGAGACGCCGAGCAGCGCCGGATCCGCCAGTGGGTTGCGGGTGAGCCCCTGCGCCGCGACGCCCGCGACCCCCAGCGCCGCACCCACTGCCAGCCCCAGGACCGTGCGCGGTAACCGTTGCTCCAGGATGATGATCGCGGCGTCGCCTTCTCGCGCACCGCCGAGTACCGCCAGCACCTCAGCCACCGGCAGCGCACGCGTTCCCACCGCCAGCCCGGTCACCGCGACCAGCACCAGCGCGCCTGCCAGCACCACCATGCCGGCAGCGAGCTGTCCGCTCCGCAACGGCACGCGGCCGAGACTGGCAGGGACGGTCATGCACTCTCCTGAAAGATCGGCGGCCTGAAAGTTGCCCTACCCTAACCGACGGCACAAGCTCCGATGCTCACGGCAACGCCCACACCGCCGACCCCGACACCATCGCGACCAACCCTCTCGTCAGCGGCCGGTCCGCACCGGAATGGGTGGGGCGGCGCGGCGACTGCCTCACCTACCTCCTCCGCAACCCATCCACGGTGACCTGCACGAGCCGCTGTACCCCGTCCCGGGTGGGCAGACCGGTGGCCGCGGTCAGGGCGTGCAGGCAATACCTCGCCAGTTCGTCGGCGGCGATGTCGTCTCTGAGCTCGCCGCGGCCGACGCCCTCGGCGATCAGGTCCGTGACGAACCCGGTGAGCTGGTGCTGCGCCCGGCCGACGTGCTCACCGCGATGCAACGCGGCGGTGTCCACGGTGGGCTCATGGTCGTGGAGGATCAGGGCGTAGGCCCCGAGCACTGCCCCCAGCCGGTCGGCGGCGCCGCCGACGGTGCGCTCCCGCACCTCGGCGAGCTGCTCGAGGTGACGGAGGATCTGACGTTCGTGCCAGGCCAGGATGATCGCCTGAACGTCGGGGAAGTACTTGTACAGCGTCGCCCGCCCGATACCGGTGTCCTCGGCGATCCGCGACATCGTCACCGCCGCCAGCCCATGGTGGGCGACGAGCGTTGCGGTGGCGTCCATGACCGCCTCGCGGACGGCTTTGCGATGCTCCTCGATCGTCTCGTTCCACAGCTTCGGCACCCCGCAAGTGTACGCACCGACGTACTCAACACGGTGTGATTCGGGAGTGACATTGTGTATCGTAAAAGTCCGGTACTGCTGCGGCATTTCTGCTGCTCGGATGGAGGACCCCCACGATGACTGACCCCACCCCCGACGCCGGTCCCCCCCGATCCGACGAGGACCGTGGTTCTCCTCCCCGGCGTGAACCCACGCCGCGCTGGGTAAAAGTGGTCGGCATCGTCGTCGGAATCTTGCTCGTGCTGGTGATCCTGATGATGGTGTTCGGCGGCGGCAATCACGGTCCCGGTCGCCACCTGTCCGCCGGGACCACCGTCGGCTCTGCCGCGATCAGCGGGGACGTCGACGTTATGCAGTCCAGTGGCGGTTCTGTCGGTGATCGTCTCGGAGTGCGGACGGTCGCTGCGTGAGCATGTCGCCGGGCCTACGTAAGCTCGCGCGGACCGTGCACATCAGCGCCTCGGCCGGCTGGCTCGGTGCGATACTCACGTATCTGGCGTTGGCCATCGCCGCGCTGACGAGTCCCGCGGCGTCGACCGGGCGGGCCCTGTATCCCGCGATGGAACTTCTCGTCTGGACGGTGATCCTCCCGCTCAGTCTGGCATCGCTGGTCACCGGGCTCATTTCGTCGCTGGGCACCCCGTGGGGCCTGCTCCGGCACTATTGGGTGCTGTTCAAACTGGCGCTCAATGTCGGCGCCTCGGCCGTGTTGTGGCTGTACACGCAGTCCATCGATTACTCCGCCGCCATCGCCAGTCAAACCACCCTGTCCGATGCCGATGTACTCGTGCTGAGGAATCCCACCCACGTGGTCCACGCCAGTGGCGCAGTCCTGGTGTTGCTCGCCGCGACCGTGCTCGCGGTGTACAAGCCGCGGGGTCTGACGCGGTATGGGTATCGGCGCCAACGTGCGGCGACGACCCGGTAGCTCACACCCGCCTTGGGGGCAGCGGGCTACGGAGTCGTCAGTCCAGGCCGATGATCGATGCCCCTCGTTTGGTGAGCCAGGTGAGGGGGTCGGTCTTGTCCCCGTCTGGCGTTTCGACTTCGAAGTGCAGGTGCGGTCCGGTCGAATTGCCCCGGTTCCCGATGGTGGCGATCTTCTGGCCGGCTTTCACGCGCTGGCCGACCTCGACGAGGTTGTCGTTGTTGTGGCCGTAGGTGGTGATGGTTCCGTCGTCGTGCCGAATTCGCACCCACAGCCCGTATCCCTGGGCGGGTCCGGCGTTGATGACTTCCCCGTCGGCGACCGCGACGATCGGCGCACCCAATGTGTTGGCGATATCGATGCCGCCGTGATCGCGCCCGTCTCCGAAGGGTGAGGTGATCGTTCCGGACGACGGTGCCACGAACGCGCGGCTACCGGGCCGATTCCAGGTCTTCGGTTGCGGTGCCGGCGCCGGGTCGTCCTGCGCCGCCCCAGCTTCCTCGTCGTGCGGATCCGTCCCGTCACTGGGGTGAGTCTCATCAAGGGTTTCAGTGCCGTCGAGAGATTCGGTGCCGTCGAGAGATTCGGTGCCGTCGAGAGATTCGGTGCCCTCGAGAGATTCGGTGCCCTCGAGAGACTCGGTGCCATCGAGAGATTCGGTGCCGTCGAGAGACTCGGTGCCCTCGAGAGACTCGGTGCCATCGAGCGTTTCGGTGCCATCGTGGACACCGGTCTCGTCGTGACCCTCGGTCTCGGTCCCAATGCCCGCGCCGGTTTCGGGGGACACCTCCGCCGCCCCCTCGGCCAGTGCTTCCGTCGACGGCGTCATCGGCTCGACCGTGGTCTCTTGTGGTGCAGTGGTCGCGCCGGCCGGTGTGCTGGGCCCCTCCGGGGAGGTCTCGTACTGCGGTGCGGCGGAATCGGTGGTCGCGCCGGCCGGTGTGCTGGGCCCCTCCGGGGAGATCTCGTACTGCGGTGCGGCGGAATCGGTGGTCGCGCCGGCCGGTGTGCTGGGCCCCTCCGGGGAGGTCTCGTACTGCGGTGCGGCGGAATCGGTTGCCGCGGGAGGCGCGCTGGCTGCTCCGGGCGCCTCGGGATCCTCCGCGGCCGTGGATTCATCGACCGGGGCGGCGGTCGCACCCGACGGTTCGGTGGAGGTTCCGGAGAGGTCCGGCGGCGCCGAGATCGGTGGCGACGCACCGGTGGGAGGGTCGAATTCGAGGGCAGCGAGCAATCTCGGGCCGATGCTCGCGTCGATGCTGTCGAGTTCATCGGTGCAGGCGCTCAGGGCACCACCGATGCCGGGTTCGCCGTGTGCCGACCACGCGCCCAGGCAACTCGTGAGCATCTGCTGGGTGGCCAGGGCGTCCTCGAGGGATCCGTTGGCCTGCGCGTTCTGCAGGCTGGTGGAGGCGATGTTCGCCACCTTCTGCCAGAGGCTGGGGTCGACGATGACCACGTCCGGGTCGGCGGTATCCGCGGTCATGGTCAAGGCATTGGCGACCGCGGCCGCGAACGACGACGGCGGGGACACGTGGGTGGCGGATGCGGTCGGCGCACCGGCGAGAAAGAGCGCGGCGGTGGCGGTCGATCCGCCGACGACCAGCGCGGTAAGCCTCCTACGTGCGGCGAAAGCGCCTGTTGTGCCTCGCATCGCGGTCCCTTCTGAAATTCACGCTCCGACAATGAACGGTCAACCGAACGAACGAGGCGGCGCGAGTAAGTCAAGACGACACGCCGTAACGTTAGTGCATTTCCTTCCCTTCAGTGCCGATAATGCCCTTCTTTCTCAAAGCTGGCATCCAGAAACATCAGTCAGATTGGTAGCACATAGTTGCTGACGAACTCGTCCCGAAGCAGGCAATGAACAGATGAATGGATCCAACGCTCCGATCATCAGCAACACCGATCGGCGAGGGCGATTCGACCGACGATTTGGATATTCACGAATACTGCCGAAACCAGGCCATGGCCCTCGTCGACCCGAACGCCAGCGGAGAAGGGCAATCCCAGGCCGGCGCAGTAGGCAATGATCAACACCACACCCCGAGGTGCCCAACCCGTCGAGGGCTGGGACCAAGTGTCGTTCTGCCGAGCCAGGTCAGTCCGATGAAGGCCACCCCCATGACGATGGTGACGACGCCACCGAGAACGTTTGGAGAACTTCCCAGTTCCGGCAGGAAGCGAACCGTCGGTACGACAATTTAGGGCGCTTCTTTGGTGCGCGGTACCCAGCCCGTGATCGTCGCCCTCTACGGGATGCCTCCTTCTCGCTCCTCTCATCGCTGTTCTGAGACAACGCGCAGGTGGTCACGATGTTCTCGCGTCTTTGTCGTCTCCTAGACCTAACCGCGATCACATCGATCTCGAGACCTCGAACGGGCGCGGCGCGGAGGAGGGCCCCAGGGGCCCGGGTGGTCCAGAGGCTTCCCCTCGACCCGCTTCTTGTGTCCGTTAGCGGTGTTGCGAGGAATGCATGTGCTCGCTACCTCCACGTCCGGTATTACCGTGTTCACCGCCGGCGCGATGGAGGTGGCTCGCCTGCTCGAGATGTGCGCCGACGACTCCGCCGCCCGCGTGCACGGCTCGCGGACCCTGCTCACCGGTCTGATCGCGTTGTCCGCTCCGGCGCAGGTCCCCGATGGTGCCCTCGGCGCCGGCAACATCGCCCTCCTGGACCGGGCCAGACGACTGGCCTCCCCACCGCCGCGGTCGGCGAAGCTGCGGATGCGGGTGTTGTCGGCGGCCGTCGCCGCACTGAGCGCCGCCCCGATCATTCTGGCCGTACTCGAGGTGACCGGGAACACATGTGGTGCCTGCCGGCGGCCTGGTGACCAGCGGGGATCGACCGCGCGCACTCGCCCATCGCTCGACGGTCTGGACCAACACCCCGGTCACGGCTGCTACAGTCGGGAAATTGTGACGGCTCTTGCGATACGCCCCCCGCGTATGCGGACAGTCATAGCTGTCGTCGCTGTCCTGTATCTGCTCGCGCACACGATCGCCCAATGCGGCATCTTCCTCGTGCACGGTCACGAGGGCGACGACGTCCACGTCTCCTCCTCGTCCACAACCTCACTGCCGGCCGAGGAATCGGATCCCGGGCACGCGCACGTCGACGACGGATCGACCCACGTGTCCCACGAGGCGCACACCGTCGTCGCCATGCCCCGATCGGATAATCCGCTCCGCCCGCTGACCGTCGCCGCGGTCGTCGCGATGGCCCTGGCGGTGGTGCTGGTCGTGCTGTCGGCGCCGCGCACTCCGCGGGCCCCGCCGGATCTCCCCATCCCCATCCGGCCCGGCCGGACCGTCTTGAACGAACTCTGTATCAACAGGTGCTGATCGGCAGCCCGCAGGCCATCTGAGGACTTCCCCTCGTGGCCCAGCTCGCGCTGCCCATCACTCACCCACTGCTCTTGTCGCAGTCACATACAGGGATTTTTTTCATCATGAACAGTGCTGTTCCCTCCACCCTCCTTCCACCGTCCTCCCCGCTGCCGGCCGACGCCCACCGGTGCCCGCAACCGAGCACCATGGTCGGCAACACTCCCGTGCTGTGGATCGGTGAACCGTTCGCCGATTCCGGCCGCGGCTTCTGGGCGAAACTCGAAGGCAGCAATCCCGGCGGAATGAAAGACCGCCCCGCCCTGCACATGGTCGAGAAAGCGAAGGCGCGCGGTGACCTCGCCCCCGGCGCAACGATCATCGAATCCACCAGCGGAACCCTCGGCCTGGGCCTGGCGTTGGCCGGGATCACCCATCACCATCCCGTCACCCTGGTCACCGACCCCGGTCTGGAACCGATCGTGCACCGGATGCTCGCCGCCTACGGCGCCCACGTCGAAATGGTCACCACCCCCCATCCCACCGGCGGCTGGCAGCAGGCCCGGCGCGAGAAGGTCGCCGAACTCCTGGCTGCCCATCCCGGGTCGTGGTGCCCGGATCAATACACCAACCCCGACAACGTCGCCGCGTACGAGTCGCTCGCGCACGAACTCATCGCCCAGCTCGGCCGCGTCGACACACTGGTGTGCTCGGTGGGCACCGGCGGGCACTCCGCCGGTGTGGCCCGGGTGCTGCGCCAGTTCAACCCGGACCTGAAACTGGTCGGCGTCGACACCGTCGGATCGACCATCTTCGGGCAACCCGCCAGTACCCGGCTGATGCGCGGCCTGGGCTCGAGCATCTATCCCGACAACATCGACTATCCCGCGTTCGACGAGGTGCACTGGGTGGCCCCGCACGAAGCGGTCTGGTCCTGCCGCACCCTGGCCGCCACCCACCACGCCAGCGGCGGCTGGAGCGTCGGCGCCGTCGCGTTGACCGCCGGGTGGATCGCCCGCACCAGCCCCCCGGACACCCGGGTCGCGGCGGTCTTCCCCGACGGCCCGCAACGCTACTTCGACACCATCTACAACGACGACTACTGCGCCGAACACGGCCTGCTGAACGCGAACCCGCCGACCGAGCCGGCGACCATCGACCACCCGACCGACCAGATCGTGCAGTCCTGGACCCGGTGCGCCACCGTGGTCGATCCCACAGAGAGCGAGTCATGAAGAACCTTCTGACCCAGTTCCGCAGCTTCGACCGGCCCGCTCAGGTGCTGATGGTCAACCAGTTCTCCATCAACGTGGGCTTCTACATGCTGATGCCGTACCTGGCCGGATACCTGGCCGGACCCCTGGGTCTGGCGGCGTGGGCGGTCGGCCTGGTGCTGGGTATGCGGAACTTCTCCCAGCAGGGGATGTTCCTGCTCGGCGGCACCCTCGCCGACCGCCTCGGCTACAAACCGCTGATCGTCGCCGGCTGCCTGCTGCGGGTCGCCGGGTTCGTGCTGCTCGCGGCCGTGGAATCGCTGCCGGCGATCCTGCTCGCCTCGGTGGCCACCGGGTTCGCCGGGGCACTGTTCAATCCGGCGGTGCGGGCGTATCTGGCCGCCGACGCGGGGCCACGGCGGGTCGAGGCGTTCGCGGTGTTCAACGTGTTCTATCAGGCCGGGATTCTGCTGGGCCCGTTGATCGGCCTCGCCCTGACCACCCTCGATTTCCGGGTCACCGCGCTGGCCGCGGCCGCGGTCTTCGCCGTGCTGACGATCGTGCAGATCTGGGCGCTGCCCGCGCACAAGGCCGCACCGCCCACGGCCAAGACGTCGGTCCTCGAGGACTGGCGGGTGGTGGTCGCCAACCGGCCCTTCGTGCTGTTCGCGCTGGCGATGATCGGGTCCTATGTGCTCTCGTTCCAGATCTATCTGGCGCTGCCCCTGCAGGCGGCGGTGGTGGTCGGCGACGGCCGGTCCGACACCGCCCTGGTGACCTCGCTGTTCGTGGTCTCGGGGGTGGTGGCGATCGCCGGCCAGCTGCGGATCACGTCCTGGTTCTCCCGCCGGTGGGGTTCGGGACGGTCCCTGGTGGTCGGCATGGCGATCATGGCACTGGCGTTCCTGCCGCTGATCGCGCTACCGGGCCCGGCCACCCTCGGTGGGTGGGCCGCCGCCGGCGCCCTGGTACTCACCGCCGCCCTGTTGGCGGTCGGCACCGCCGCGGTGTTTCCGTTCGAGATGGACACCGTCGTCGCCCTCTCCGGCGGCCGGCTCGTGGCCACCCATTACGGCTTCTACAACACCGTCGTCGGAGTCGGGATCCTGCTCGGCAACCTGGGCACCGGTGCCGTCTTCGGGATCCTGCGCGACGCGGAACTGGGTGCGCTGATCTGGGTGGCGTTGACCGGTGTCGGGGCGGTGTGTGTCATCGCCCTGTATCTGCTCGACCGCTCCGCCCGACTCTCCCCGCCACCGGCGAAAGCCGCGGTGACCGAGACCGGCGAGGTACCCGCCGCCAGCTAGACCACCTGGGGTTCACGCCCTGATCAGATCCGACCCCACCCCATCTACTATGCAACTACGTAGATTGGGGTGGGGTTCTCGGCCGAGTCCTGCGCCGTCCTCTGCGCTCGAACAGGAGTTGTGCATTGATCGAACAGTTTTCCGGCGCCGCCCGCCTGTCGCGTCGGAACTTTCTGGCGCTGGCCGGCCTGGGGGCCGCGGCGACGGCGGCCGCATGTAGCAGGGGCAGCGACGCCGGACCGGCGCCCACCCCTATCGGCCCCGACTCGTCGGCGGTGAGGGCGGCCGAGCAGGTCCGCCGAGCCAATATCGGGACCGGGAACACGGTCACGGCGTCGCTGCAGGCCCGCCCGACCCGGATCGACCTGGGCGGTGTCCAGGTCGATACCTGGGCCTACGGCGACCGGATTCCCGGCCGGGAAATCCGGTTGCGACGCGGGGATCTGCTCCGCGCCGAACTGAGCAATGACCTTCCGGCCGAGTCGACCATCCACTGGCACGGCCTCGCGCTGCGCAACGACATGGACGGGGTGCCCGGGTTGACCCAGTCCGCCGTCGCCTCCCGCAGCCCGTTCACCTACGAGTTCCTCGCCCCGGACGCCGGTACCCATTGGCTTCACCCCCATGTCGGGATGCAGTTCGACCGGGGCCTCTACGCCCCGGTCATCGTGGAAGATCCCGCCGAGGGCGCCGATTACGACCTCGAGGCCGTTCTGGTGCTCGATGACTGGCTCGACGGGGTGGCCGGCGGCAGCCCGGACCAGCAACTCGATGCCCTGCGCCGGGGCGGGATGCCGATGAGCGGCATGGACCACGGCGGCATGAGCGGGATGGGGATGGGGGCACCGGTCGATCCGGGGAACCCGCTCGGCGCCGACACCGGAGATGTGACGTATCCCTACTACCTGATCAACGGCACCCTCGGCGCCGACCCGTTCACGGTGCGGGCCCGCCCCGGTCAGCGGGTGCGGCTGCGGATCATCAACGCCGGCGCGGACACCGCGTTCCGCCTCGCCGTCGGTGGCCATCAGCTGACCGTCACCCACAGCGACGGATATCCGGTGCAGCCGGTCACCGGGTCGTCGCTGCTGATCGGCATGGGTGAGCGGTTCGATGCGATCGTCACGCTCGGTGACGGGGTCTTCCCCCTCGTCGCCTCCGCGGAGGGTAAGCAGGGGCAGGGGTTCGCCGTGGTCCGCACCGGGGCCGGTGGGCGACTCGACCCGGGTGTGCGGCCTGCCGAGCTCGACGCACCCCCGATCACCGGCCTGGTGCTGCGCGCCCGCGAGGATGTTCGGCTCGACCGCCGGGCCCCGGACCGGGTGCACGAGCTGATGCTGGGGATGGACATGTCCGGGTATCGGTGGACGATCAACGGCGCCGCCTACGACGAGCACACCCCGCTCGAGATCAGCCAAGGTCAGCGGGTGCGGCTGCGGTTCGTCAACCAGACCATGATGTTTCATCCCATGCACCTGCACGGGCACACCTTCCAGGTCGTCGACGGCCAGGGCGCCGGTCCCCGCAAGGACACCACCCTGGTGCTGCCGAACCAGAGCGTCGAGGTCGACCTCGATGCGGACAACCCCGGTCAGTGGCTGGTGCACTGCCACAACCTCTATCACGGTGAGGCCGGGATGATGACCACCCTGTCCTACACCGAATAACCCCCTGTCACACCGACATCCGAAGGTGCACTGTCGGTGCGCCCCTGATCCCCCGTCCCGTCGCGTACAGAATGAGACCTGAAGATGCCTGCCCACCACCGGATCACCCGCACCCTGCTGCCCACCGCCGTCGCCCTGCTCGTGCTCACCGGCTGCACCTCTGGGGCCGACGAGGTCACGAAACCCGACACCTCCGTGCCGACAGTGAAGTTCAGCTCTGAACTGTCCCATGTGCACGGACTGCACGTGAGCAAGGACGGCACCGTGCTCGCCGGCACCCACACGGGCATCTTCGCCATCGACGCCTCCGGCTCCACCTCCCGCGTCGGCTCCTCCGACGACGACTTCATGGGACTGACCGGCGTGCCGAACACCGACAACCTCTACGCCTCCGGTCACCCCGGGCCCTCCAGTTTCGCCGCCAACCCCCTGGGCCTGCGCAGCAGCACCGACCGGGGGGTGAGCTGGATGGACCGCTCCCTGGCCGGGGAGGTCGATTTCCATGCCCTGACCACGGACGGCCGCCTCCTGGTCGGCCACGACGGCACCGATGGGCTGCTCGTCTCGACCGACGGCGGCACCACCTGGACCCCGGGCGCGGCACTGGTCGCCGGCGCACTGGCGATCAACGACAGCGGGGTGTGGGCGGTGACCCCGGCGGGTCTCGAACACAGCACCACCGCCGCCCGCACGTTCTCGCCCGTACCGAAGGCCCCACGACTGGTGATGATCACCGGCGCCGGGGATGCGCTGTGGGGCATCGACGAGGACGGGTACGCCTGGCGCAGCCGCGAAGGACAGGACTGGGAAAAACGCGCCCAGGTCGGCACCGTCGATGCACTGACCGCTGCCAACTACGACACCGCCTACGCCGCCACCTCGCAGGCGCTCTCCACCCTGAACTGACCCGGCATGCCCACCGCCGCCCGACTTCTGCTTCGCGGCCTCGTCCTGGTGCTGGCCTCGCTCGCGCTGACGGTCGCCGGGGCCGGGGTGGCCGGCGCCCATCCCACCCTGCTGTTCACCGACCCCGGACCGGACACCGCAGTCTCCGCTCCCCCGCAGTCGATCACGTTGATGTTCAACGAGCCGGTCACTCCCGGAGCGCCCGCGATCGTCGTCACCGACAGCGACGGCCGAACGGCGGCGATGGGGGTCGCCGAAACCGCCCGGGACGGGCGTGTGCTCACCGCCCGCCCGGCCGAAGCGCTGGCACCGGGCACCTACACCGTGCGCTGGCAGGTGACCGGCGCCGACGGCGACCTGGTCGAGCAGGATTTCCGGTTCGCGGTCGGTCTCACCCTGACCGGCGCCGCAAGCGCGGGCGACGGCGGGTCGACGTCCTGGCGGGATGCTGCGCTGCGGTGGTTGCTGTTCCTCGGGCTCGCCCTCGCGTTCGGCGGCCTGATCGCCGACCGGGTCACCGCCGCCGCCCGGCGAGAGAATCCGGCGCTCCCGGTGGTGCGGTCCCCGGTGCCGGTCGGCGCCCTGCTCGGGTTGGCCGGCGTCCTCGGACTCGGCGCGGCACTGGCCGCATCCGCGGGCACGGTGAGTGTGCTGTGGCAGGAACGTGCGGGCCTGGTCGTGCTCACCGAGGCCGCCGGATTGGTGCTGGCCGCCGCGCTGGCCTCTACCGGGCGGCGGGGGTGGGCGGCGGTGCCGCTGGTGCTGGTGATCGCCGCGGAAGGGGTGCGCTCGCACGCCAATCTCGCCTCACCCGGGTGGGGTGGTGCGCTGACCGCGATTCATCTGGCGGCCGCCGCGATCTGGGTGGGCGCCCTGCTGCACACCGCCCGCGCGGTGCTGGCCTGGTGGAGTGAGCGGGCCGCGGTGCGGTGGGTGCTGGCGGGATACACCCGGTTGGCGGTGTGGACCTTCCTGATGGTGGTCGCCACCGGCACCGTCTCCGCGGTGCTGCTGATCCCGGTCTCCGACCTGCTGTCCACCCCCTACGGGCAGGTGCTGGTGGTCAAACTGGCGCTGGTCGCCGCCGCGGCCGCGGCGGCGCTGACGGCGCGATCGTCTCTGCGTAGACCGGAGCGACTCCCCACGGTGCGCAATCGGATCCGGGCCGAGAGCGTGCTGCTGATCGCGGTCCTGGCGGCGAGCGCCGCCCTGGTCTCCACCACCCCGGCCGACAACTCCCCGCAACCCGGTCCCCCGCCGCCGGTGGGTCCGGTCCTGCCGCTGGGAACCCTCGCCGGGCAGGTCGGGGTATCGGTCGCCGCCAGCGACGGGCAGCTGGTGGTGCGGTTGTCCACCCCACGGCGGGGCGACTACTACGCCCCCGAACCGGGCCAGGACTTCACCCTGTCCGGGCGGATCGCCGCCGCGGACGGCGGCGACAGCACCCTCGCCCTGCGGGGGTGCGGGCCGGGCTGCTTCGTCGCACCGGCCGCCTGGCAGGGCGGGGACAACCTGCTCACCCTCGTCGCCGCGGCAGCGGGCTGGCAGGGTGGCACGGTCAGCCTGCTCGTGCCCTGGCCGACCACACCGGGCGGCGCCGACCTGGCCCGCGCCGTGGCCGCGACCCGCGCCGAAACCGATCTGACGGTCTACGAGTCGGTGACCAGCGACACCACCACCGCTGCGCCCGAGCCGCAGCGACTCGACCTGCCCGCTGACTTCTTCCTGGCGCAGGAACCGTACGCCGATGGCACCGCCCCGCTGGCCGTCCGGTTGCCGCACCAGGATGGGACCGTGCGGTTGGCGCTCGGCTACCCGGCCGCCGGGATGAATGTGCTGCTGACCCTCGACGCCGCCGGCCGGATCAGCGAGGAAACCCTCACCGACACCAAACATCTCGTCACCCGCAGATTCCTCTACCCCGAGTCCGGCGGGCAATGAGCGGGCGATGGGGCAGCGGTCACGGTGGCGCCGCCCCCAGCGACACCGTGACCCGGTCGTGCCCTTCACCGCGTCGACCTCGACACCGGGTCAGTAACATCATGGCTGTGAAAGCGCTGGGTACACCGACGATGCAGCACCTGCTGCGGGTGGCCGCTGTCGTCGCGGTGCTGTTCAGTGTCCTGCTCATGCATTCCTCCCCCCTGCTCGACCACTCGGGCACGCCCCCCACCGCATCGGGGCATCATTCCGGTGCGCCCGCACATGCGCCCGCACATGCGCACGACGGCGCCGCCGCGCTGATGGACCTCGGCGCTCCCGTCGTACTGGCCGGAACAGGGTGTGAGGGGACCAGTTGCAGCGCCCACACGGGCCTGCATCTGTGCATGTCGGTGATGACGATCGCCGCGGCGCTGGTCCTGGCCCGCTGGTACGCCACCGCCACCACCGGGCAGACCGCGGTCCCCGGTCTGCGGGCCCTGCTGCGTCACTGCGCCGGCCGGGCGCCGCCGTGGACGACTCCCACCCTCGCGCAGCTGTCGGTGTTGCGGGTGTGACAGGTGACCCACATTCAGGTGGGTCACCTGCGCAGACGTCTCTCATGCACGCCTGCTTCACCTTTCACAACACCGACCTTTCGAGGAGTCCTATCCATGTGGTCACCCCGTTCCACTCGTGCCCGTTTCGCCCTGTCCGCCGCAGCCGTGTCCGGAGTCCTGGTGCTCGCCGGCTGTAGCGACAACAGCGGCGGCGGCCACGACATGAGTCAAATGTCGAACAACGCCGCGAGCACCACGTCGAGCTCGTCCACCACCACGGGTGCGGTCGCCGCCTTCAATGACGCCGACGTGATGTTCCTGCAAATGATGTATCCCCACCACGCGCAGGCCGTCGAGATGGCGAACATGGTCGAGGGCCGCACCACCAATCCGCAGGTACTCGACCTCGCCAAAAAAATTGCCGCAGCCCAAGGACCCGAAATGGAGCAGATGACCGCCCTGCTCGCGCAGCGGGGCCTGACGGTTCCCTCCACCGACGCCAGCGGCGGCATGAGTGGGATGAACCACGGCGGCCCGAGCGGCGCGGCCGAGGACGGCATGAGCGGGATGAGCGGGATGATGACACCGGAGCAGATGACCGATCTGGCCGGTAAGAGCGGCGCCGACTTCGACACCGCCTGGCTGAACATGATGATCGAACACCACACCGGTGCGATCGAGATGGCTCAGACGGAGCTGGCCGACGGAGAAAACGCCGAGGCTAAGAAGATGGCTACCGACATCATCGCCGCCCAGCAGGCGGAGATCACCACCATGCAGGCACTGCTGCAACAGAACTAACCCGATGAGGGTGGGACCGCGGCCCTTCCCGGTCCCACCCTCCTCCCCTACGCACGCACAGCGTGCACCCCACCCTTTTCTCGGCCCCCGCTTCGCTGCCGCCTCGCCGGTATGGAGGAACCCCATGAACACTCGCCCGCCACGTCGGATCCCGGTCCTGCTCGCCCTGGCGATCCTGATCGCAGTCCTGGCCGCCTGCGCCCCGTCCGGAACCGGATCATCCTCGCCGAGCGGCGACGCGAATCCGGCCGCCCCACCAGCCCCCACGATCACCATCGACCCCGCCGATGGAGCCGACACCGTCAACCCCGCCGACCCGGTGTCGGTCGACGCCACCGGTGGGACCCTCGAATCGGTCACGATGACCAACAACGAAGGCAGAGTCATCGAGGGCATCTTCACCCCCGACCGCATCGCCTGGAAACCTGGAATCCCCCTGGGATACGGCAAGACCTACACCATCACCGCCGCCGCACTCCACGACGACGGCACCCGCACCGAACAGGCCAGCACCTTCTCCACCGTGCAACCGGGCAACCTCACCAAACCGACCTTCGTGACCTCGGGCGGCAATCTCCTCACCGACGGCGGCACCTTCGGCATCGGAATCGTCATCGTCACCCACTTCGACGAGCCGATCACTGACCGCGCCGCCGCCGAGAAAACGCTGACCGTGGAAACCACCCCACCGGTGCAGGGATCCTGGCACTGGGCCGACGATCAGAACGTGCACTGGCGGCCCCAGAACTACTACACCCCCGGCACCACGGTCACCGCCCGCGCCAACGTCTACGGCGTCGACCTCGGCGGCGGACTGTTCGGTCAGGAGGATGCCGCCACCTCGTTCACCATCGGCGACGCCCACATCTCTGTCGCCGACGACATCACCAAACAGATCACCGTCACCAACAACGGGGAAGTCGTGCGCACCATGCCCACCTCGATGGGCATGGGCGGCAGCGAAACCATCAACGGGCAAACCCTGACGTTCTGGACCCAGCCCGGCATTTACACCGTCATCGACAAGGCCAACCCGGTGGTCATGGATTCCTCGACCTATGGGCTTCCGGTCAATTCGAGGCTCGGCTACAAGGAAACGATCAACTACGCCACCCGCATCAGCAACGACGGCATCTACCTCCACGAACTCGAGGACACCGTCTGGGCGCAGGGCAACACCAACGTCTCTCACGGCTGCCTGAACCTCAGCCGAGCCCACGCTCAATGGTTCTACGACTTCTCCGTCCCCGGCGACATCGTCGAAGTCCGCAACACCGGCGGGGCACCGCTCGAGTTGTGGCAGAACGGCGACTGGAGCGTGCCCTGGGATCAATGGGTCGCCGGAAGCGCGCTGGCGTGACCCCACCGTCCTGGGTGCCGCGCACCTACACCGCCTACACCGCCGTGGTGGACGGCTCGGGCGGTGAGCTGGCACCGCGCGACGGTGCCGGCCCGAGCCCCTCCGCCAGGGACACCTCCGCCAGAACCCCGCGCCGCGGGACCCGTTGGGTGCCAACTATCCTGCACGATCGCCGAGTCCTCGCCACCGTGGCGGTGCTGGCCGCGCTGGCAGTGGCCGCCGCCCTCGTTCCCCGCCCCCCGATCTCCGTGGTGCGGGACTGGGCGGAGTCGATGGGCCCGGCGTTCGTGTTGGTGTTCTTCCTGACCCAGGCGGTGCTGACGATAGCCCCGGTGCCGCGCACGGTGTTCACTCTCAGCGCCGGGCTGTTGTTCGGTCCCGCTGCCGGAGTCGCCGTCACGATCGCCGCCACGACGGTCAGCGCCGTGCTGGCACTGCTGCTGGTGCGCACGCTCGGGCGCACCGCCGTACAGGCGCGGCTCACGCACCCCGCGGTCAAGGCCATCGATGCCCGGTTGGCCCGGCGGGGATGGCTCGCGGTCGGGTCCCTGCGGCTCATCGCCCCGGCACCGTTCGCCCTGGTCAACTACTGCTCGGGGCTCTCTGCAGTGCGCCTGCTGCCCTACACCGCCGCCACCGTGGTCGGGATTCTGCCGGGCACGGTCGCGGTGGTGTTACTCGGGGACGCGTTGACCGGACAAACGAATCCGGCACTGATGGCCGTGACCGCGGTCTGCGTGGTGGCCGGGGTGGCGGGATTGCTGGTCGACACCCGCCTGCCCGTGTCACCGACTGCGTAGGTGTGACAGCTACCACAGCCATTGACTTTCAGGGCCTCCGTAACATTTACTTAGGGTGCCCTCACTCAGGGCAGGCTAAGATTCCCGCACGGTCAGCAGAGCTCACCCCCGTGGTGGTCCTGAACTGGCGGTGCAAGGACCACATGCGCCGCGTGCGGGGGCCCGGCGACTAACGACAAGGACAACTCTCGTGGCTTCTTCCACCAAGCGGCGCCTGGCCGGCGCCGGCATCATCGCCGGACTCTCCGCGCTCACACTGATCGCAAACCCCGCCATCGGTTCCGCAGCGATCACCGGTGCGGCGACCGTGACCGCGGACGCCGGTGCAGGCACGATCACCACCTCGATCACCGGACTGAACACCACCAAGCCGTTCGTCAAGTGCGAGGGCACCGTCTACAGCGCCGACGCAACGGTCCTCGACTCCACGACGAAAGTGGGCCAGAGCTTCCCGGTGACCGGTCCGACCATGGTGGCCGGTCAGGTGCTGACCAACGCGTCCGGCGTCGGCACCTCGGCTGTTTTCCCCGACGGCGAGTACCAGGTGCGCACGAAGTGCAAGGAGGAGGGCGACGTCGACTACCAGGACCCCATCGCCCCCGTGCGGGTCACTGTCAGCTCGACCACCCCGGGCGGCGGCGGCCTGGACTTCGGCCTCGACGGTCTCCTCGACCTGTTCAGCGGATTCGGTAGCTAACAGCTGGAGTGGCGGTGGCCACGTCTCCGACGTGGCCACCGCCACCGCGCTGCACCGACCGAGGTCGTGCCTCGTCGTCGACGCTCGGTCCGGCCGCTGACGGCGTCAGGATTCGGTCCACCGCACACGTTCCTCCCTTCCGGCCGGCGCGCACAAAGCCGCCAGAATCAGCGCTCCAGTTACCGGCACCTCAGACACCCACGAATATCTTCCGGTGATCAATACCTGTTGACGTAGTTGTTGTCCGTGAAGTGCTCGACAATCGTTACCTTCGCAAACCGATATGGGCGCACCTTCGTTCGACTGTCCACTGTGCTGGTGCCCGGCAGGAGGAAGTGCCTATCGCCTTTTGGTGCTTCATGGATGGTCGCCGTGCAGCAGTGGGTCACCGAGTCGGGACCGAGCCGGGTCGTTGGGCAAGGTAGCGCTCGAGGAGTTTCTTCACCACGGGCCCCGCCGTCGCCGACCCGAAACCACCGCCACGCACTAACACGGAAACGACGATTTCGGGATCATCCAAAGGCGCCACCGCGGAAAACCAGGCATTGAGACCTTCCCCAGGCGCCGACGGATCCTCCGCCGTGCCGGTCTTGGCTCCGGCCGGTACAGGCAGGTCCGCGAGCTGCCCGGCCGTGCCGGCCGCGGCCGAGGCCCGCATCCCCGCCCGCACCGGGTCGAGCCGGTCCGCGAACGGCAACGGCAAAGGCGGTGCTGGGGGAATCTGCATGGCCTCCCCCGACCCGTATTCCGCCGCGAGTTGCGGTGTGACCATCGCACCTGTGGCGATACCCGACGTCCAGCGCGCCACCTGGACCGGGGTCGCGCTGACAGTGCCTTGCCCGATGCCCATCAGCAGCGTCGACCCTGGATACCAGGTCGCCCCGATGCTTCCGACGTTCTCCGGGGTGCCGAGGAAGCCCTCGGCCTCGCCTGGAAGGTCGATCCCCGAGGGTCGGCCGACACCGAGTTGGTCGGCAACCGCGGCGATCTTCGCAGGGCCGAGGAGTTCACCGAGCTTGTAGAAGTAGACGTTGTCCGACCACTGGATCGCCTGCACCAGATTGCTCGGTCCCATCGGTTGCCAGTTCCGGAAGGTCTGCCCGCCATAGATGTAGGCGGCGCCGGTTTCGATCACCTCCTCCGGCGCCAGCACCTGAGACACGGCGTTCGCTGCCGCGACAACGATCTTGAAGGTCGAGCCCGGCGGCACCGCTGTCTGAGTGACGTGGTTGAGCATCGCGCCCGGTGCCCGCGCCTGGGCGGCGAGGGCTACCACGTCAGCTGGCGGACCATAGACATTGGTGTCGAATCCGGGCACGCTGGCCAGGGTCAACACCGCCCCCGTGCGCGCGTCCATCACGATCGCAGCGCCCAGGTCACCGCCGCTGGTGCGCACAGCCTCGGTCAGCGCATCGGTCGCGAGTTGCTGCAACCCCAGGTCGAGGTACAACCGCAGGTCATAACCGCGGACCGGGTCGACCCGCCCGCCGGTGGCCACCGGACGCCCGGACGGGTTCACATACATACACTGCTCACCATCGATGCCCCGAAGCAGCGCATCGTACTGCCGTTCGAGTCCTGCCTTACCGACTCGTGAACCGAGCGCGAGCTGCGGCCAGCGCTCCATATCATCCTGGTCGGCAACCGTGACGTGGCCCAGCACAGGGCCGAGCAGCGCCCCCTGCGGGTAATACCGCTTGCCGGACGGAGCAACGAGTACCCCCGGGAGTCGGGCATCGACGATCCGCCGAGCCCGCTCGGGCGAGACCCTACCGACCACGACCTGCAGTTCCTCGCCCCGGCTACCTAGGGTCTCGGTCAGTTGGTCGGCAGTGACGCCGAGCAGCGCAGCGAGTTCGCGGCGGGCAGCCGCGTCGTTGTCGTCGAACATCAGGTAAACCACCGACACGGTGTACTCGACGACATTGATCGCGAGCGGCACGCCGTTGCGGTCGAGGATCTGACCACGCTCGGCGGGCAGGCGAACGCAGCGCATCATCTGCGCGTCGCTCACCGCACGCAACTGCGCACCCCGATCGTTTTGCAGCTGCCAGGCAAACAGCGACATCACGACCAGGGACGCCGTCACGGTGACCGAGCCCGCCGTCACCCCCCTCGGTTTGCGGCGGCGCCTGGGCGGTGGAGCCCACAGCGGGCGCTCGACACCATCTCGGCGCACCGCGAGCACCAACCCGATACCGACGAATCCGACGATGGCCGCCGTGCCCCCGTAACTGAACAGTGGGATCGGCATCCCGGTCTGCGGCAGCAGCGACAGGCTCGCACCGATCGCAACCACAGCCTGAATTCCGAACAACCCGCCGACACCTACCGCCATCAGGGCAGCCTCCCGGGTCCTCGCAACGCGGGCGGCCAGTGCGGCGCGCCACACGATGACCAACGAGGCCACCACGACTGCCAGGCCCGCGAAGAGACCCCACCCGTACACCACACTCGCGAACGCGAGGTCGTGCTCCGATTCGGGAAGGTACTCGGCCCGCAGGCCGTACAGCGGGTCGCGCGCCAGTCCCCAGAACCCACCGCTGCCGATCGCAATGTCCGCTTGCAACTTCCCCCACCCCGCCCCGGCGGGGTCGGCACTGCTGGACAGGAACACGTGGACCCGTTCGAGCTGATAGGGGCGGAGAAAAAGAACCGCAAGGGGCAGGGCGGCGATCCCCAGCGCGAACAACGGGAGCAACGGGAGCAACGGGACCCGGGCAAGGATCAGCATCAACCCGGCGGTCGCAAGGAGCACCACGGCCGTCGACAGGTCCGGTTGCAGGGCCACGAGCGCAACCGGCACGCTCACAACCGACAGGGTCGCCACGAACCGGCCCAGGGTGTACCCACCAGCCAGCATGGTGGCAGGGACCACCACCACACCGAGCTTGACGAATTCGGACGGCTGAACGGTGAACAACCCGAAGTCCAGCCAACGTTGAGCGCCTTTGGTCTCGACCCCGACGAGCGGCACCGCCGCCAGCAGCACCGTAGCGACCACGAGTATCGCCAAGCCGAAACGTCGGAGGTCACCGAGCCGCACGCGAGATACCACCCACATCGACCCCACGCCGGCGGCGGCGAAGAGAACCTGACGAACGGCAGACGCGGTCATGCCGATCGACATCAGATTGAGCAACCCGAGAACGACGAGGGCCACCGCCGCCGTCACGATCCACGGGTCGGAGTCGCGCTTTCCTCTGAGCATGTGTCCCCCGTCCCTGACACCTCAGCAAGTTGCGTCTCGGCGGGCACCGACAACGGTTTCCACAGAGTTGTCACCGGAGCCGGCATAACGGCGCCGACAGCAAGCGTGCTGCCGTGTCGCGCCGGCGCGGCATCGTCCCCGATGGCGGACCAGGCGGTGCCTCAGTTCGTGCTGATGGATCTCATTCGTGCCGGACAGCGCAGCGGGTGTCCGCATCACAACCAACGGCAATGCATCCGGGAACCACGAAATCGCCGCCACGCGAGTCATCACAGATTCGTTCGAGCGATTCGAATCTCGGCTCCACCTGCTCGTTTCTCCTCAGGTGGCGCCCTGCCACTGTTTCGAGCACCGCACCTTTGCCAGCCACACGAGTTGCGCCTACCGGAACGGCAGCGACGGACCCGGAGTCGGGCTGCCTCGCGTTCGAAACGAACTATCCCTGAATGCATTCCATTCAACAACGATCAGTTTTCCGGGAATAACCATTCCACAACTCATCCCAAGATGTCCGGTGGCCGACACATCGGCCGGTTACCCACGGAGCCACGCACGAAACGCATTGCAGGTTCGCGCGGGTCTCACCTACTTTCTCGTCACGGCCACGAGCGTCACCCCGGAATGCGTCGTCACCCGCCGCCGGACACATGTTCTTGCAGATGCCGCATCTCCGGCAGATGCGGTACTCGTTGTCATGAGCAACACGAGGGCAGCAGCGGCGCAGACTATCAGCGCGATGAGTCCCACACCCGCCGAGAAACTGCACACAATTGGGCGTGAAGGGACGTCGGAGAAGGTGAAAGGCCTCACCACAAGAAATGATCGGTTCGGTTGGGTCGCCCCGCAGGAATTGGTAGAGCACGCGCGTACACCAGTCCGCTCGAGCGGGGTAGCGCGTCAGCATGAATCCGGCGAGGGGTGCAAGGCCACCGCCCGGCGGTCATCAGCGTTGTAGGGTCAGTGCGTTAGCCACGCCATGGCCGTGGGAGCGACCACTGCGCTCAAACCGAGTACCAACGCACCTGCGGATACAAGCATCCTGCCTTTCATAGGGGCCTCCCCTGCGAAAAGTATGAACGGTATGTTTATTGGGATCTCGCTGCACAGTGGTACGAGGAGATCCCGCGGGGCTTGGTGTGGTGCAAACTTTTTGTCCACGCTGGATGTTCGGCGGGCTCTCTTTGCTGCGCCGCGTCTGGAGTACACCGCCGCGCTGCGAAAGAATCGTCGGGTCGGAGCTGCCGATTTTCGTCCATCATCCGTACACGATGATGGTCATGATCGCGTCCTCGGTCATGGCGGGTTCCCCGACTCGCCGGGCGCGGCGAACATGGGCATCGTCGAGTACGCCGCGGCACACGTGAGACCGAGACCATTCCGACAAATGATGCCTCACGAAGAGGCACGAGCAGGAACAGCTCGCGAGACCACACATTTTCTTGCCCACCGGTGTCGACACCGAGCGGCACGCCATCGCCGAGGGCGCTGAGGACAATCAGGTCGGCGCGGCGCTGGATCGGACCCGACCCACATCCCAGCACACCTCGAACTCGGCATGGCCGTACGACCTGTACGTGCATCCGGAAGCCAGACGGAAGGGATATGGGACCGCGATAACGCGAGCGATCAAACCGGTCGCCGGGGAGCGGTGCACATCGGTCTCGACGTGGAAGGTGCGAATACTGCCGCTGCCGCCACCAGCCTGCCGCCCCTGGATACAGCAATATCGACACCGCATGCCGGCATGTCACTCGACGTCGACCGCACCCGAAATCAAGTGACGGATTGCACGTCAATGGCCCTTGTCGGACGGGTGGTAGAAGGGTGTGTCCCACGGCGCGAACACCGCAGAGCGCCCGCGTCCGAGTCACCGGAAGACCCAGGCTGGAACTCGCGGGTAGCCGACTCGTACGACAAGGCGTCATACTTCACTCTGTGACGAGCGCAGTAGGGACTTCAGCATCTGCAATCACCCAACGCGTGCACTCGCTGAACCGGCCCAACATGGTCAGCGTTGGCACCATCGTGTGGTTGTCAAGTGAGCTCATGTTCTTCGCAGGGCTCTTCGCCATGTACTTCGTGGCGCGAGCGCAGGCGAACGGGAACTGGCCGCCGGAGCCGACCGAGCTGAACCTGTTCCTCGCCGTACCGGTGACACTCGTGCTGATCGCCTCGTCGTTCACCTGCCAGATGGGCGTGTTCGCAGCCGAGCGCGGCGACGTCTTCGGCCTCCGCCGGTGGTACCTGCTGACCTTGGCGATGGGCACCTTCTTCGTCCTCGGCCAGGGCTACGAGTACCTCAGCCTCATCGAGGAGGGCACCACCATCTCGAGCAGCGTGTACGGCTCGGTGTTCTACATGACCACCGGTTTCCACGGTCTCCATGTCATCGGCGGCCTCATCGCGTTCGTCTTCCTGATCGCCCGCACCAAGGTCAGCAAGTTCACACCTGCACAGGCCACCGCCGCCATCGTCGTCTCGTACTACTGGCACTTCGTCGACATCGTGTGGATCGCCCTGTTCGCCACGATCTATTTCATCCGTTGATCAGCTGAACGCCCCGGGAGCCACGGCGGATGCGGGCCAGCGGGACGGATAGGTCACCGACGCTCTCGCCGTCGTGCGCTACCTTCACCCGGACGCGCACCGGACGGATCCGGACTACGAAGGCTGGGTGGTCGACTCTCGCGCGAAGGCCGCCGGAACCGACATGCAGTAGCGAGGGCACGGCACCACTTCCAAGCGTTGCGGTTGAGTGCCATTGGCCCCGAGCGGATTTCGTACGGTCCTCAGCGGTCCAAGACACGGTGCTGGGATGCCGCGGCATCGACGATCGCGGGGTGTTCGAGTTCCAGGAGTTCGATGCTGACCACCTCGGGGCGATGCCAACTGGCCAGCACGGTCCAGCTGGGGACGGTGGTAGGACCACCACTGCACTGCCTGCCACGCTCCTTGCGGTCGGTCTCGGACCAGTTCGGGTAACCCGATCCCTGTGTCACCGCAAGATTGCGGATCACCGATGTGCGTGGCCCGCAATGACAGGCGCACCAGTTGGGCCGGGTCGTCGAGGTCGAGAACCCCCAGTCGTCCGGCAGTCGGAAGGTCCCCAGCGCCCGGTGAGAACCAGGTAGCTGCGGGAACCCGAACATCGACTGCTCCCGGTGCGCTAGGTTGCCGAACGTCTCGCCGCACGCCTCTTCGGCCAACCGTGAGAGATACCCAGGCGTAAAAGTCCGGATGGTCGATGTGGCCACCACGTGGGGGTCGGTGTTCGTAGAGGGGGTGTCCCCCGGCTGGCCGGGCTTGGCGGAAGGCAGATAGGGAAAGACCCGATATACCAGGACTCAAGCTGCCCCGCCCCATGTTTCTGCATCGAGCACCTCCAGGACCGACGCAGGGTCCGGACAACTTAATCACGTCGACCAGGCGTGCCCCGTCGAGATACGCATTCGGGCTCTCCAGGCTGTGCAGTTTCCCCCACCCCAGGCGTGCCCGGGCGAGGACGTGCTCGAGATCGATCAACCGCGGGCAGCCGCAGGCCCGGGCCGCTCCTTGCCCGACACCCACCTCGATGTCTGCGACCGATTTGCCCCCATGATCTCTGCGAGGGCAGCTCCCCCGCACTCGTCCACCAGGTACCGCACCTGCTCCGCCGACAACGGATCATCCGGCGCTGACCGCCGAGGCGTTCCTGGGTGTACTGGCGCACGCTCGTCTGATCTTCCCGGAGCGCTCCCGGTCGACCGCTCGCGCGGCTGCGCACCGGGCACACCCTTGCGCCGGGATTCGAGCTCTTGTTCTGAATGTTCGGGTTGGCTAACTTTAGGTGTGGCCATGTCTAACTATTCGATGCGTGCCCCCTCGCAGTGTTGCGGATCCCTGCTCACCGAGGCGGTCGAGGACTATCTCCGCACCCTCTTCTGCCTCTCGGCGCGGGACGAGACGACCTCGGCGTCGGCACTGGCGCGGCGCCTCGATCTGGCGGCCCCGACCGTGTCCGGGATGCACCGGCGGCTGGCCGGGGCCGGCCTGATCCGGCGACCCGCACCCCATCGGGTCACGCTGACGGCGCACGGCCAGCACCACGCGGTGGACGTCGTTCGCCGAAATCGGTTGGCGAAGGTGTTCCTCGCCGAATTCCTGGACCTGTCCTGGGACGAGATCGGCGGCGAGGCGGATGTGCTTGAGCACGCCATCAGCCCGCGTCTCGAATCCCGGCTCAGAGCCGCACTCGGCAACCCAACGCATGATCCGTACGGCAACCCGATTCCGTCGGCGACCGGCGAGTACGTCGAAACGTGGCCGGAGAGCCTCCGGGCTGCGGTCCCCTGCCGAGATTTCACGGTCGAACGGGTCGTGGACCGGGACACCGACGGGCTGCGCCTGCTCGCGGGCCTGGGCATCTACCCGGGCCGCGTCATCGCCCGCGCCGAAGCCTCCCCGCACGGCGGGCCGGTGTGCGTCGACATCGACGGCCACCCATACGAGCTGGCGGCCGCAGTCGGCGGCCTCATCTACGGCAGGGCCGCGTGATGGGCGAATCGCGGCGACAGTTCCTGCTGGGCTCGGCCCTGCTCGGCACCGCCGGCGCGGCAGCGCTCGGGGTCCGGGGCGTGTCGGCCGCGCCCCTTCCGGCAGGTCCCGAGGAGGCGCACTCCGGCGGCGCGCATGCCGGCGGCCACGGCGGTGGGGTCAGCGGCCCGACGTTCCGCAAGGGTGCGGTCGTCGACCACGAGGCGAACGGCTTCGATCCCACCGAGATTCTGCGCGACTTCGACTACGGCCGCGTCTCCCGTCTACCGGACGGGCGGGTACTGCGCGAGTGGGACATCGCCGCCGCCGACGTGGACGTGGAAATCGCGCCGGGTGTCCGGTATCCGGCGTGGACGTTCAACGGCCGCATCCCGGGCCCGACGTTGCGCTGCCAGGAAGGGGACCTGCTGCGCGTGACGTTCATCAACGCCTCCATGCACCCACACACGATGCACTTTCACAGCATCCACCGCGCCGAAATGGACGGGGTCCCCGACATCGGTCCGGGTGTCATTCCCTCCGGCGGTAGCTTCACCTACGAGTTCGACGCGCAACCGTTCGGGGTGCACCTGTATCACTGCCATGTCGGCCCGCTGGCCGAGCACATCGCCCGCGGCCTGTACGGAACCTTCATCGTCGATCCACCCCAGCCTCGTCCGCCGGCCGACGAAATGGTCATGGTCATGCACGGCTACAACACCACCTTCGACGGGGAAGGCAATCAGCTCTATGCCGTGAACGGCATCCCGTTCCACTACATGCACGAACCGATCCGGGTGCGGCGGAACGAGTTGGTGCGGATTTACCTGGTCAACGCCCTCGAATACGACCCGATCAACACGTTCCATGTTCACGGGAACTTCTTCGACTACTACCCCACCGGCACCCGCCTGCAGCCGTCCGAGTACACCGACACCATCATGCAAGCCCAAGGTCAGCGCGGCATCTGCGAACTGCGATTCCCGTACACCGGCCGATTCATGTTCCACGCCCACAAGACCGAATTCGCCGAACTCGGCTGGATGGGGTTCTTCGAGGTGACCGAGTAGATGGACACCTCAGTGGACACAAAACGGACCTGGATGTCCGCGGTCGGTGCGGCCCTCCTCATCGGTGTGGCCCTGGTCGTGCTCGCGATGGTGGGGGGCCGGACCCTGCCCGAGCGGGCCGGTCCGCCGATCGAGCAGCTCGCGGTCGAACACACCGAACTGGTCCCGGGCTACATCGAGGTCACCGTCCGCAACACCGGCCCCGATCCGGTCCAGGTCGCGCAGGTGTTCGTCAACGACTCCTACGTCGATCTGACCGGTGGGGAGCAGCCGATCAGCCATCTGGACTCGGAGGTTCTGCGGCTCGACTACCCGTGGCAGGACGGGCAACCGTACCTGCTCTCGTTCCTGACCTCGACCGGCCTGGTGATCGAACACGAAATCCCGGCCGCGGTGACCACCCCGCAGGCCGATGCCGGGTTCTTCGGGCTGATGGCGTTGATCGGGACCTACGTCGGCATCATCCCCGTCGTGCTGGGAATGCTGTTCCTGCCGGTACTCCGCAGGATCGGCCCCGGTGGGATACGTGTCCTGCTGGGGCTCACGGTCGGGTTGCTGGCCTTCCTGGCCGTCGACGCGACCATCGAGGGCGTCGAACTCTCCGAACGCGGTGGCGGCGCCTTCGGCGGCCCGGCCCTGCTCGTCCTCGGCGCGGTGCTGGCGTTCCTCGCGTTGACCGCGCTGGACCGCTATCTCGGGTCCCGCCGCGCCGTCAGCGAAACGCAGGCGTCGAGCGGGATCCGTTTGGCGTTCATGATCGCCCTCGGGATCGGACTGCACAATCTCGGCGAGGGATTGGCGATCGGCGCCGCCTACGCCGTCGGCGAGCTCGCCCTGGGGGCGACCCTGGTCGTAGGATTCACCATCCAGAACACCACCGAGGGGCTGGCGGTCGTGGCGCCGCTGACCCGACGGCGCCCACCACTGCTGCAACTCCTCGGTCTGGGTCTGCTCGCCGGGACGCCGGCCATTCTCGGTGCGCTCATCGGTGCCAGCGTGAACAACGCCGAGCTTTCGGCGTTGCTCCTCGGTATCGGTGTCGGTGCGATCGCGCAGGTCATCATCCAGATCGCCCCTGCCCTGCGCGACAGCGCAGGGCGAGTGCTCAGTCCCGCCACCATCGGCGGGATCACCGCTGGCCTGCTCACGATGTATGTCACCGGACTCCTCGTGGTCGCCTGACGACCCGTGGAGCCGACCCGCCCCGGCCGCAGTGAGGCTGGTCCGGCAGTTCGGGCCACCGAGCAACGGCGCGAAACGGCCCGCGCTGCCGGTGAGTGTCAGTTGCCGTCGGCGTGATCGGTGGCGCTGTCAACCGCCCCGTCCTGCTGTCGTCGATGGGGAGGGCCGCGGCTCGCGCTTCGGCATCCCCCGGTTTCGCTCCCCACCCGCCGGCGGCTTGGGGCCCTGGTTATCCCAGCGTGGCCGACAGCAACGCCGCCGGGGCGCTGTTGGGGTCGAGTTCGGAGATCGTGCTGGTCGAGACCGCCAGTACGCGTGCGGTTCCGCGTGCGTCCCGGCCGGGTGCCTTACCGTTGCCATTGTCGCCGCCTCCCGGACACGGTGACCCGGCGCCCCGGCCGGATCGCCCCCCGCAGCAATCAACGTCAGTGCGTCACCGGTCCTGGTCCGACGAAATGGACCTCGGCGCCTGCCTGGTTCATGCCATCACAGCGAGTGCCGTCTTCGACAGGCGCGTCGAGAATTCGAACTTGAGGAGGATGGAACGGGCGGTTCCGGCGACCAGCACCAGCCGGCACTCCAGGGCGCTCGACCGATCCGTCCCAGTTGGCGCAGCACGACATTCTCCACCCCACCAGCGCCGCCGACTCTTCCGGGGTGGAGATACTTTGCGCGCGTCCGCAAGAGGCCGATCGCACCCTTGTTGTCCGCGATGCACGGGACTAGCGTTTTATCCGCGCCGGTCCGTTCCGGTTGGGCCGGGCAATCACATCCCAACTCGGAGGTGCACAATGGCCGTTGCGGTCGTTCTCGATTTTCCCGGGGGAACCCTCGAGCAGTACGACAATGTGATTGCCAAGATGGGCCTCACTCCAGAAGGCCAAGGCCCGCCCGGCGCGTTGAGTCACTGGGTCGCCGAGACCGACGACGGCATCCGCGTCAGCGACTTGTGGCTCGGCAGAGACGAATTCGAGAAGTTCTCCGAAGAACAGATCCGCCCGTTCACTGCGGAGTTCGGACTACCGGAGCCGCAAGTCACGTTCTTCGACGTACACAACTACCTGACGGCGGGCCAATAAGCTGACCACCACCGCTGCGCCTGTCTGCGACAGACCGGCGCGGTTTCCGCCGAGTCGAACGCAGCTCAACGAGCGATTCCCTCGCCGCATCTGCCTGACGTAATCCACGTCCGGTAACGCCACACACAGCCGCCCGCAGGCATTCCCAGAACGTACGGGAACCAGCGCGGCTCCGATCCCGCCGCGTTGCGCAACGACTCCAAGATCGTGATGCCCCGACCAAACAGAGTCGGGGCATCAGGTGTCAAACAGTGCTTCCTGCAGTGTTCGGCTTTCATTCAGTAGATGTACGTGGTGCGGGCGAAGGCGATGATCCGATCACGAGCAGTGGGCACGGCGCCGGTGCGGGCGAGCCACTCGATGTCGGCGACCGAGTGCTCGCGGCAGCAGATCTCGGCGGTTTCCTCCGCCCTCGCCTCCGCCCTCGCCTTCTCCCCGAAACGATCTCCGCACAACCATCAACCCCGCACGATCGAGGCAATACACCGCCGGGTGCCGGAGACCGACTCAACGACCAACTCGGTGTCCTCAAGCACCCGCAACTGCTGCGAAACTGCCGGCGGGGAGATCGGTAACTGATCCGCCAATACCCCTACCTCCAACAGCCTGCCGGCAAGCTTCTCCAAGATCGCCCGCCGGGTTGCATCACCCAACGCGTCGAGGACGACGGCAGCAGTAGCGGACATATCGGTAAGTCTGCCCGAACGAAAGCGGCAGTCAACTGTGTGTCGATACTTTCCGATGTGGGTGGTCGCTACCTTTGAATTCCTGCGTCGGACTGGTCGGTCCGAGGCGCGTGGGTGTGGGTTTCGTACATGCGTACCGCGACGATGATGCCGGAGATCGCGGTGATGGCGGCGACGATCCCGATGGCCGCGCGTAGCCCCCAGAGGTCGGCGGTGATGCCGGCGAGGAGGGCGCCGACGGCGAAGCCGCCGTCGCGCCAGAGCCGGTAGACGCCGACCGCGCGGGCCCGCCAGGCGGGGTGGGCGACGTCGCCGATGGTGGCGAGCAGGGTGGGGTAGACCATGGTCTCGGTAGGGTTACTATCCCCCGGTGACACCAGGGACGCTTCCGGCTCCCGCGGGCCACCCGGTGAGTCGGCCATGGATTGGGGAACTGTTCTCCGGTCCGACCGACAATGAAACGAGCTGGTGATATCAGGTTACGACCGGACCGATCGCGGAACTTGCTCGTGCTTCCTCCACCATTGGCCAGGGCGCTATATCCCTACACGAGAACAACACTCACAGAGAGACGATCCACCGCCGCGACCCACGGACACGTCATCCGTTCCCAGCCGATCCCCCGGGCATGCCACCTCACCGACCGATCGGTGAATTCAGGATGGTGTGCGTCGCGGAGTTCAGCCCGAATTCGTGCGATTCGGTCTCGGTGCGGCTCCGAGATGGTTGGCTGGTGGTGCGGGCCGTGTCAGCGGCCGGCCGCACACCCACACACGATCACGGGAGGATCGGACATGCCCACACGTGACGACGCCTGGCCGCAGGGAACCCCCTGCTGGGTCGACTGTCAGGTCGACGACACCGCCAAGGCCCGCGAGTTCTATTCCGAACTCTTCGGCTGGGACATCCAGGACAGTCCGGAGGAGGCCGGCGGCTATCTGATGGCGATGAAGAGCGGCAAACCGGCCGCCGGGATCGGCCCCAAGCCGGAAGGGATGGCCGTTCCCTCGGCGTGGACAACGTATTTCGCCGCGGACAGCGCGGACGACATCGCCGGCACGGTGACCGAGGCCGGCGGGCAAACGTTCATGCCGCCGTTCGACGTCATGGACGTCGGCCGCATGGTCGTCGCCGCCGATCCCACCGGGGCCGCGTTCGGGGTCTGGGAGGCGAAAGCCCACACCGGTGCCGGCATCTTCAACGAGCACGGCGCGTACTGCTGGAACGAGCTGCACACCCGTGAGTACGAGCGCGGCAAGGACTTCTACGCGAAGGTCTTCGGCTGGTCCTACACCGAGATCGGCGACGGCGAGAACTTCTCCTATTCGACATTCGCATTGCCCGGCGGCAAGGGCATCGGCGGCATCAACGACGACACGAAGATGCCGGGCGAGAATCCGCCGCACTGGCTGACGTGGTTCCAGGCCGACGACACCGACGCGGTCCTGACCAGGGCCACCGAACTCGGCGCCACCGTCGTCGCCGGACCGGACGACAGCCCCGCGGGCCGGATGGGGATCGTCCAGGGACCGCAGGGCGAGGCCTTCGGTGTCATCGACCCCACCCGCACCGTCGGCCAGTTTCCCGGCCAACAAGGGTGAGGCGGGACTTCGTCGACCGGTGTCCCGCGGCGGCGACACCGGGACCCAGGCACCGTCCTGGCCGGTGCCCGGGAGCCTCATTCGCTCGTCTTCAGAGGTTGCTCACCCGACCGAACTGGTGGCCGATCGCGGCGGGGAGGTAGCCGACGTCGTGGCCGCCTACGCGGGCCACGGTGACCGGTAGGGCGCCGATCGTATTGGGTTGGTCGACGACCACCAGCACCGATCCGTGGCTGGCCAGGCGGTCGAACACCGCCCGCAGCTTCGCTTCGTCGTTCGGCAGGGCCTTGTCGTAGATCTTCTTTCCGGCGGCGGTCAGTCCGACGGCGTGGTGCTCGCCTTTGCCGACGTCGATGCCGCAGTAGTTCGAGTCCATTCAGGGGTCGTCCCTTGTGTCTCGGTCGACCGGTCGCCGATCCGGCATCGACGCCCGGCACCCCGTTACAACGAGACCTACCCAATCTCGGTTGGCCGTGTCCCTAATGACATCCGAACGGACGCGTCTGAGCTGCACCCTGGCTGATGTGGTCGTTCGACGCTCGCGCTCTCGTGCCCCGTGCAATGGTGCTTGGGTTCTATCGGTCGTCGCAACACCCGACAGTTCAGGGTGGCGATGGAATTCGAGATACGCAAGCAACGGGGTCCCTCGCGTGGCGAGACCCTGCATCGGGAACGGCGCGCCTATTTTAGTCAAGAGGCCTGCCGAATCGTCGGGATCAACTACCGCACCGGCAAGCGGTGGCGCAACGGACACCAACCGTCCGGCGGCCACCCGGGAGCTCCGCCGGTGACAACATCCGCCCTGAACACCGAGTCGGGCCGGTACCTGGGCACTACCGAACGCATCCGTATCGCCGACCGGTTCCGGGAAGGCGCCTCGATCCGATCGATCGCCAGCGAGTTGAATCGGAGCCCCTCGACGATCAGCCGGGAGATCCGCCGCAACAGTGATCCCACGGACGGGCAGTACCGGCCCTATGCGGCCCAGCAACGTGCCGGCGCACGCCGCCCACGACCCAAGACTGCCAAGCTGATCAAGTACCCCACGCTGCGGCGACGCATTCAACGGCATCTCGACAAGGGGTGGAGTCCCGAGCAGATCGTGTGCAGACTGCGCCGCTTTCCGCACCTCACCGACATGCATCTCGCACCCGAAACCATCTACCAGGCGGTCTACCGGCCCGCCCACGGCGGCTTGATCCGCGGGAAGAAACCCCTGCTGCGGACCGGTCGCACCATGCGCCGGCCGCGTCGCCAGGCGGCGAGATCTACCTGACCGGGGGTGAACCCATTCCGCTCCCCGACATCGACACGATCGTGCGCACCTGCATGGACGTGTTGCCGACGACGGTGCTGACCAACGCGATGGTGTTCAAGGGCCGAGGGCTGCGGGCACTGGAATCGCTGCCCCGGGAGGGTCTGGCCTTGCAGATCTGTCTCGACTCCGCCACACCCGGCCTGCACGATTCGCACCGCGGCGCAGGCAGCTGGGCAAAAGCGGTCGCCGGCATCCGGCTGGCCCGGCAGCGGGGTTTCCGGGTGCGGATCGCAGCCACCATCGCCTCGCCGGGTCCGGGAACGATCACCGCGCTGCACGACTTCCGCGACCAGCTCGGCATCGAACGCCGCGACCAGCTGATCAGGCCGATCGCCCGCCAGGGCGCCGCGGTCAAAGGGCTGGTCCTCACCCCCGAATCACTCGTCCCCGAGGTCACCGTCACCGCCGACGGCGTCTACTGGCATCCCGTTGCCGCCACCAACGACCGCGCGCTCGTCACCCGCCGGATCGAGCCGCTCCGCCCCGCACTCGACGAGATCTACGAACGGTTCACCCGGCAATGGGCGGTCGCCGCCACCGCCGCTGCACTCTTCCCCTGCGCCTAGCACCAACCTGGCACACACCTACCCGCTGTCGCATGGATTCATGCATCCGGAGCGCCCCGGCCTCGGGCCAGCGCCCGGTTACAGCTCAGGCCGGCTTGTGCGCGAGGATGCGAAATCCGATGCTTCCCATACCACTTCGGTGGACCGTGTCGATGACGAACCCGGCACGGTCGAGGTAGGGTCTCGGATCGCGGGTGAGGTGGTCGGTGCCGAAGCGCACGGACAGCGGTTCGACCGCACGCATCAGGGTGAGACCGAGCCGGTTGGTCGCCGGCCCGTGCTCGGCCAACACCATCTGCCCGCCCGGGACCAACACCCGTAGCGCTTCCTCGCTCGCCTTCAGCGGGTCGGGGATCGCGCAATACGTGAAGGTCGAGATCACCGTATCGACGGACGCGTCCGGCACGTCCAGTGCCTGAGCATCACCGCGGCGAACCTCGACCCGGTCGAGTCGGTAGTCGGCGATCCGCCGGCGTGCGACGTCGAGCATCCCCTCGGACAAATCGACACCGATCACACTCTCGACCTGCGGCCCGTACAAGGGCAGGTTGAGTCCGGTCCCGACCGCGATCTCGAGTACCCGGCCGCGGGCCTGCGCGACCGCCCAGCCCCGCGCCGGTCCGAGCACGAACCGTTCGAAGAATCCCATCTGCGTGTCGTAGTGCCGCGCCATCGCGTCGAAGACCTTCTCCACCTTGGCGTTCCCGGGTTGACGCATCCCAACCTCCAACCGGACCTCCGTGTGGTCTGACCCCCTCAACACTACATAGGACGACACCCGCCGGCTGGACGAGAGCTTCGCGGCGGTCGATTTCTTCGAGACCTGAATAAAGAAATTTCTGTACCGTCAGGTGAAACCTGGTGCACAGCGACGCGCTTTCCGGTTCGGCTACACCTTGTCGGCGACACCGGTCGCACCGCCGCCGGCGTTGGGCGCGCCGATCGTCGCCGTCGCCGACGGGGAGGTTATCAATGCCGGACCAGACCAGGGGTACGGGCTGTGGGTGCGGATTCGGCACGACGACGGGACCATCATCACCTACGGCCACAACAACGACAACCTCGTCGAGGTCGGCCAGCGTGTGAAAGCCGGTCAGAAGATCGCAACCATCGGGAACAGGGGCAACTCGACCGGGGCGCACCTGCACTTCGAAGTGGAAACCCCCGACGGGGACAAGACTGACCCCCTCAAATGGCTCACCAAACGAGGAGCGTCGATCATCGGGATCGACTGACGGAAGGCTTACTGCTCCGTCCCGGCGCGAGGCACGGGCCGCACTCCGTCCGCTACCCGTTCGCCGCCGCGCGTGGCTTCCTGCTGCATGGGTCCGACGAAGGGCTGACGGGGAGCGGCGTGTCGCCGCGGGGCGTCAAGGTGATGGGTGCCCCTTGCCGTGTGAGAGCCCGCACCAGCTCGTGTGCGAATTCTTCGGGGTGGGTGACGAAACCGATGTGCCCACCGGGTAGTTCGATCACGTCCCGACCGACTTTCCTTCCCAGTTCCATGTTCACCTCGTAGCACGGATATCCACGCGATTCCCGCCCGACCGCCGGGACGATCCGATCGGCGTGCGCCGCAAGCACGTCCAGGTCGAGGTCGACGGCGGGATACTGGCGCAGCTCGTGATCGAACCAGTAGGTCGCGTTGGCCGGGTTCTTGGGGGCGCGGGCCATCGCCAGCCGGTCGGACTCCGCGAAGGTCTGTTCGCGAAATTCCACGAGTGCCGGCTCGATGTCGGATGTGCGGTAGAGGTCGTACAGGCGGGAGAAGAAGTCCACCCACTTCTGTCCCTCGGGCAGTTGCCGCACGGCCGGCGGTTCGAAGGGAACGAGCGCGTCCACCACAGTCGGGTGGCGGGTGAGGAGTTCGAGGGCCACAATCGCTCCTGAGCTGGCGCCGAGGACGATCGCGGGTTCGACGCTGACCCACTCGATCAAGCGCCGGACATCATCGGCGTCGGTCGCGAGGCGTCGACCGTAGTCCTGTGGCCCGTCGAGCCGACTCCGGGAGAAGCCGCGGCGGTCGTAGATGAGCACGGTGTACTGCGCTGTCAGGTGGTCGGTCACTATTCTGAATCCGTCGGCGTTGCCGCCCGCTCCAGGGATCATCAGAAGGAGGGGCCCGCTGCCGTGGGTCTCGTAGTAGAGCCGGGCGCCGGGAACGTCGAGGGTACTCATTTGTGGCGCTTGTTCCGGGGCACTATGGCCGACCGCAACGCGGGGCCGATTCCGTGCGCGTGAGGCGGCCGCCGCGACCGGGTCGGGCCCAGTAACCGGCCGCGCAGCCCGGGCACCGACAGGGTCACCGCCGCGGCCACGAGTATTACCACCAGGACGGCGCCGTGGCCGACAGCGAGTGAGATTCCCAGCCAGCCGGGCAGGAGCAGGATGAGGGCGATGATGCCGAGTTTGACGAGGATGATCCCGAACACGATCACCCGCGGGCGGCCGCGCGTCGTGGATCCGTGCCCGTCCCCGACGCCGGGGTCATCATGTGAGTCGGGGTCGGGGTGCGGGTCGGTCATGGGCGTGTCCTTCGTCGCGGCGTGATCATCGACGGGTCGTGGTCGACGCGGTGAACTCGATTCGCCGTCCTGCCCCGCAGATGACGCGACGAACGGCGGATTCGTCATGAGACTGCCCGTCTCAGCATGTTCAGGTGGGTCGCCTGGTGGGCGATGACTGCCTCGATCACCTGCTCCAATGTCCGGCGGCCGTCCGAGAACCGGCTACTCCCTGTCCCCGGCACACTGGCGAGCTGCTCATCGGTCAGGTCGGCCAGCAGGCCGATCGGGGCCTTGCCTGCGCTCACCCGATCCAGAACCTCCGACGCAGCGGCGGGCGGCTGGGCACGCTCGTGGCCATGGGCGTGCCCATGACCATTTCCCGGCGGCCGTCTGCCCGGGCCATACCCGGCGCCCTGCAGGAACCGGCCGAGGAAGTGATAGCCCTCGGCCATGTGTACAGCGAGCGCGCCGATGGTGTCTCCGGCACTGTCGTCGGGACACGGCTTGCGCAGATCCGGCCCGCTCAGACTGGCGACCACGTCGGCCATCTCGTCGAGCTGCCGGCTCGCCGTCGTCATCAGTTCAATGCCTCGTTCGCTCATAACACGGAGTTTATAAGACATTGTGTCTATGACAGTAGCCATGCTGTCTCTATATCGGGCGAAATGTATCATCGGCTGATGCCGAGGCTGTGGAACGAGACGATCGAGTCGCACCGCCGTGAGGTGCGCGATGCGATCCTAGATGCCACCGCGGCGCTGGTCACCGAGCGCGGGCTGCTGTCGGTCACGATGTCGCAGATCGCCGAAAAGACCGGTATCGGCCGGGCGACGCTGTACAAGTACTTCCCCGACGTCGAGACGCTGCTCTTCGCCTGGCACGAGCGCCAGATCACGGCCCACCTCGGCTATCTCGTCGAAGCCCGAGACCGGGCCTGGGCCGCCGACCAGCGGCTCGAAGCTGTCCTCGAGGCGTTCGCCCTCATCACCCACGAATCCCACGGACACCGCGACACCGAACTCGCGGCGCTCCTGCATCGAGGCGAGCACGTGGTGCGGGCGCAGCAGCAGCTCACCGAATTCATCAGCGACTTGCTCACCGAGGGAGCGCGGCACGGCGAGATCAGAGACGATATCGCCTCCGATGAGCTTGCGAGGTACTGTCTTCACGCGCTCACCGCAGCCGCCGGTCTCCCTTCCCTAGCCGCTGTCCAGCGGCTCGTTCAGGTCACCTTGGATGGGTTGCGCCTCGGGCGCTGACACGAGCACAACCGCAAGGGCCGGAAATGTCCGGCCCACCTGCTGATGATGACCGCCCGGCAGGGGTTATGTGGACTGCTTCGCCGTCATCGGCGGTCGACTTTAGGCAATCGGGTATAGCCACAAAGCCGCCAATTGTGTGCTGGCCAACGAATCTGATCGCTATCCAGCCCTCGGTCTGCTGCCGTGGCAGTTGCCGGGGCGCCTGTCTTTGCCAATCCCCGATTCGTTCGAGTCTTCAGAGGCGTACATCGTTGTCTGACGCAGCCGTTTCCTGATGTGTAACGCCTGCTACATTTCTACGTGTGACTGATGATGCGTCGCTGGCGCGCTGGATCGTGTTGCTACTGAAGCTGCCATCGGAGCCATCCCGGCACCGAGTGGCGGTATGGCGGGAGTTACGCCGAATCGGAGCGCTGTCACTGGGGCAGGGCGTGTGGGCCGTGCCGGACCTGCCGGTTTTTGCGACTGGCGTCCATCGAGCGCTGGAGCTAACCGAAAAGTCAGACGGAGAGGCGATTTCCTTGCAGGCCGTGGGCTCCAGCCCCGCCGACGCCGCCCGCTTCCAGGCAATGTTCACCGCCGCCCGGCAGGACGACTGGTCCGAGCTCATAGCCGACTGCGGCAAGTACGAGGCGGAGCTGGACAAGGAGATCCGCACCGCCAAGTTCACGCTGGCCGAGCTCGAGGAGGAAGAGCAGAGCCTTGAGCGCCTGCGCCGGTGGCATCGGGATCTGAAGGCCCGCGACGTGTTCGGCACGCCGAATGCTACCGAGGCCACGCAGCGATTGCTGTACTGCACAGAGCGTTTCGAGGACTACACCGAGCGGGTCTTCGCCGCGCTGCACACACCCGAAGAGTCGGCGGACGGCCTACTGTCCCCGCCGGTGTTCCCACAGTGATGTCGCCGTGGCGGATGTGGCCGCTATATGCGGCGGGTTTCACTACGGCGTTCGGTGCGCACGGTATTGCCGCGAATCTGGGGGCTGAAACCGGAGATCTGCGCAGTTCTCTTCTGTATCTGGGATTGTTGCTGGCCCTGTATGACGGCGCGGAGGTGGTGCTCAAACCGGTCTTCGGTTCCATCGCGGACCGGGTGGGCGCTCGTCCGGTGTTGATCGGTGGGCTGGTAGCGTTCGCGCTCGCTTCCGCCGCATTCGTGGTGGTCGATGATCTGGGCTGGCTGTGGCTGGCCCGTCTCGGGCAGGGCGCGGGGGCGTCCGCGTTTTCGCCTGCCGCTAGCGCGCTGGTCGCACGGATGAACCCGAAATCGAAGCAGGGCAAGGCGTTCGGAAGTTACGGGTTCTATAAGAGCATCGGTTACACGCTGGGCCCACTACTCGGTGGTGCCGTCGTCTGGCTGGGAGGGCTGCCACTGTTGTTCGCGCTCATGGCGGTCCTGGCGTGCGCGGTCGCTGTATGGGTGGGGTGTGTGGTCCCGTCGGTTCCGCCACTGCCGCGGGCCCGGCAGACCGTCGTGGATTTGGCCCGACGCCTGTCGGAGGGGGCGTTCCTGCGGCCGACCGCAGCTCTGGCCGCGGCAACTGCCGCCCTATCTGTGGGTGTGGGTTTCCTTCCGGTTTCCGGGGCGGACGCCGGTCTCGGCCCGGTCGTGACCGGAGCCGCGGTTTCGGTTCTCGCGGCGTGCGCGGCCTTGGTGCAGCCGCGCGCCGGACGGGCGTTGGATGCGGGCCGCGTCTCGACAGGCACGGGTATCACCGCCGGCCTTTTCATCACCGGCGCCGGTCTGGGTTGCGCGATGCTCCCGGGCCCGGCCGGGGTGCTGCTGGCCGGAATCGGAATCGGGATTGGCACTGGGCTGATCACACCGCTGGCCTTCGCGGCCCTGGCCACATCGACACCCGAGGAGCGCATGGGGCAGACGATGGGCGCTGCCGAACTCGGCCGCGAACTCGGCGACGCGGGCGGGCCCTTGCTGGTCGCCGGCGCAGCCGCGGCCGCCACTCTCGCCGTCGGCTATGCGGTCCTAGCCGTGCTGATCGCAGCATCCCCGGTGGTGTTGACGCGCCGCAGCGGAGGCCGAAAAGTCGACCCCGTCCTCGACTGAGTCTTCCGACCGTCCCCTCTTCGCGCCCGCACTTCAGGCAAGGATCAGTGGTGTGCGGGCCGCGACGGCTCAACCGACGCCAACCAGATCACGGTGTACAACGCCCAGCACGAGTCGCTCACTCAGGAGTGGGCCGACGCCTTCGCGGGGCCGAGACGGAGATCGAGGTCGAAGTGCGCACCGGCAGCGGCAGGGCAACAGCACGGTCATGAAGGTCATGAATGCCGGTGAGATCCCGGCGTGATCTACACCACTACTACTGGTTCGGCGATCAGCCCACGTCGCCCTGCACTATTTCAAAACGAGGATCCGGGAGCGTTCGCCAGGGCCTCGGGTAGCGGTCCTGAAGTCGAGCACGAAGCAGAACGCGGCCCAGCAGTTCCTGAAGTTCGTCACCGGTAAGTCCGGCCAGGAGGTCTTGTGGACCGGGACGCAGACCGGCCGTCGAGCGGCAAATGGAGGGGGATCGCTGCCCGCGACGGTGTACGCCTACAAAGTCCCACGTCCAGACCCTACTCACGGGGAGGTTCTAATGGTAATGATTCTCAATGCGTGTTTCATGTTGACGCCTGATATAAGGAGTTTCCTTGCGTGTGTCCCGAACATTCCGACTCCCCGCCGCGGCCGTGGGTTTATCCCTCACGGCGGTGCTGACCCTCACCGCATGTGGTTCCGATAATGCGACCGACACGGCTGCTGGCCCGTTGACAGTTGTCGCATCCACCAATGTGTGGGGCAGCGTTGCTCAGTCGGTCGCCGGTGACAAGGTCGAGGTCACCTCGATCATCACGGAGCCGTCATCGGACCCGCACTCGTTCGAGACCACCCCGTCCGACGCGGCGAAGGTCTCCGATGCATCCCTCGTCGTCTACAACGGCGGGGGCTACGACCCGTTCGTCGAGGATGTCCTCAGCAGCAATGGCGGAAACAGCGATCAACGTACCGTCAACGCCTTCGGCCTCCTCGAAAGCCAGTCGCAGGTGCGTGATCAGGGTGAGGCAAACGAGCACGTCTGGTACGACGTCGGCACCGTCGATGCCACGGCGCAGGCCATCGCAGACGAGTTGGGCGAACTCGATCCAGGCAACGCCGCCACGTACCAGGCGAACGCCGACACCTTCTCCGGTCGGCTCAAGCAGATCACGGCCGTGACGGACGGCATTGCCGCCACGCAAGGGGGTGCGCCCGTCGCGCAAACCGAACCGATCGCCCACTACCTTCTGGAAGAGTCCTCCGTGAGGGACGTCACTCCGGAAGGGTTCACCAGCGCCGTCGAGAACGGCAACGACCCTGCAGCCGCCGACATCGCAGCCACCCGCCAACTTTTCACCGACAAACAGGTTCGGGCACTGGTCTACAACGTGCAGACCGACGATGACGTCACGCGGGACGTGCGGGCGACGGCCGAGGCGGCCGGGATCCCTGTCGTAGAGGTGAACGAAACGCTGCCCGAGGGACTCGACTACATTCAGTGGCAGACCAACACCGCGAAAGCGTTGGCCGCGGCGCTGCAATAAATCTGATGCAGCCCAGTTTGTTCGAGCCGCCAAGGCCAGCTCTGCGGCCATGATGTCGCGCAGGGTTCTCTTCATCGCCCCCACCAATGCGTTTCGGGCCGTCGAACTCGAAGTGGTCCTGGCGGGCGGCGAACGTGAAGCCGTGTCAGGGTTCAGCAGGAAGCGCTCCAGCACCTCAACACTGTCCGCGTCGGTCGGCGTGGGCCACGAAGAGGGGGATCGCCACGAAGCCGCGATCACGGCGGGCTCGGCGAGTCTGGTCACTGATCCAGTCCTCGGCTTGCGTAGCCGTGATCGCCCCGGCGGCAGCCGCAGCGTGGGCGATGTCGGTGAGCATCGGCAGCAGCGTCTGGTCGGTGAACACACCGGTGTGGACTTCGACCCGGGGATCTCCGAAGCCGGTGTCGAGCAGGAGGTTGCGGTAGCGGCGAGCCGCCCGCGGCGCCGCGACGGTGTCGGCGCGTGCATGGACGATAGTTCGCGTGAGTGCGGGATGGTCGGAGTCGATGAAGAACCCGTCCCAGTCCTGGCCGATCAGGACGATCCGTCCTCCCGGGGCCAGCACCCGGTGCGCCTCGGTCAGCGCCGCGGTGGGATCGGCGATGTCGTGAAAGACCTTCTCGGCCCGGTATCCGTGCACCGAGTGGTCCGCGAGCGGAAGTGAGGCCGCGTCGGCTTGCTCGAACCGGCCCCGTGGCCACCGCCGGCCGGCGATGGTGATCATCTGCTCATCCAGATCGATCCCCAACGCATCCCATCCCTGCTCGGCCAGCTCGGCGACGGCGCGGCCGGCGCCGCAGCCCACGTCGACAATCACCGCTCCAGGTGGGGCGGCCAGTAGTTCGATCGATCGTGCCCGTAATGCCGCGGCACCGGGGTAATTGTCGATGACGTCGAGCAGGGCGACGAGGGCCTCGGTATCGGTGGCAGTGTTGGTGGTTGACATGACAGCCAGGATGCGACTTCATGTTGACATGAAGTCAAGCGAGGGCAGCCGCTCCTGGAGCATCGGTGAGGTCGCCGAGCGGTTCGGGATCGCCACGCACGTACTGCGCCACTGGGAATCGGTGGGATTGCTGCATCCATCGAGAGAAGGTGGCTCGCGCCGCCGATACGAGAAGCCGGATGTGTACGCGGTGGCGATGATCCTGCGCGCGAAGGAGGCCGGTTTCGGTCTCGACGACATCCGGGAGATGTTCGACACCGACGACCCGGTCCGGCGCACAGCCATTCTCGGGCGACACCGCAATGCGCTGGCGGTGCGGATCGCCCAGGCGCAGGCCTCGCTCGCCCTGATCGACTGTGGGCTCGACTGCGATCACGACGACATCGCGTCCTGTCCGCACTTTCACGCCGCGATCGAAGCCCGGATCGGCGCGCTCGCGCCGTGGTAACGGCGTGAGCGTGCCGGTTCGCTGGCCGACCGGCGACGTGATTCGTGCATCGTCGAGCCCGCTGTGGTGGGGCGTGAGTCAGGCGGGGCAGGCGACCGTGACGCTATTCGACGGGCGGAGTCGATGCGATCAACTCAGATTCCCAGCGGTCCCGGACGCCGCCGAACGTCCACACCAGGATGGAGACGAGCCAGGTGAGGACGAACAGTGCCACGATGATGAAGCCCATCGCGCCCAGGTCGAGGTTGCCGATCGTTCCCAGGATCCCATCAGTGATGTCGAGTTTGTCGGTGAAAATCGAGAGGATTTCCTGCGCCCCGATCAGCAACGCGATGGCCACCGATAATCCTGTGACCACGAGGTTGTAGTAGATCTTGCGGGCGGGTCGGGCGAAGGCCCAGCCATAGGCGAAATTCATGAACCAGCCGTCGACGGAGTCGAACAGTGACATGCCCGCACAGAAAAGGACGGGCAAAACGAGGACCGCGTACCAGGGCAGCGAGGTGGCTGCGGCTCCGCCGGCAATAACCAGCAGTCCGACCTCGGTGACGGTGTCGAAACCCAACCCGAACAGCGCGCCCACGGGATACATGTGCCAGGGCTTGCGCACCATCTTCACGACCGGCCCCAAGACTTTGTTCAGACCGCCGCGGTTGTCGAGTTTGCTTTCGAGCTGTGCCTCGTTGAAGGAGCCGCGTTTGCATTGTTGGAGGACGCGGTAGATGCCTATCAGGGAAACCAGATTGAGCAGGCCGATGAGCAGCAAGAACATTCCTGAAACGGTGGTGCCGAACAGGCCCGTCCACCGTTGCAGATCGGAGTGGTCATTCGACAGGCTGGTGGCGAGTTGCCGGATACCCAGTGACAGCAGGGCAACCAGGACGAACACGACGCTCGAGTGCCCGAGAGAGAACCAAAAGCCGACGGACAGCGGCTTTTTGCCGTCGGCGAGGAGTTTTCGGGTGGTGTTGTCGATGGCCGCAATGTGATCCGCGTCGAATGCGTGGCGCATCCCGAGTGTGTAGGCGGTGACGCCCAACCCGATTCCGAAGACGCTGCCCTGGACCGTGTAGTGGCCGGGGACCACGAACACCATCAGCACTCCCCAGCCGATCAGGTTGAGCACGGCAACGGTGAGCGCCATCCCGAGGGTGCTGCGGCGCTGTCCGTGATCGAGCTGACGCCACATCCTGATCGGTATCATCCGGGCCGGCCGGGCTGTCTCCGACATGGTGGCCTCGCAATGCTCGAACACCGGAAATCACGCCGAATCGATCGTATACCTGCTCACCTGTTCAGATATACAGGTATTGGCACAAAAACACCTCGCGAACAGAACCTGCGCAGGTGACCCCGACGCGAACAAATCGAACCAAGAATCGAACATTTGTCAGCGCACAGCTGCCCACCTTCGACGTCATGGCTCGACCACCTACCGCGGTGCGGGAATCGCCGGGAATCCGCTGACGTATTTCGGGTCGATCGGTGGTAGTCGCGTGGGCCCGAAGTTGTTCGCGATCGGCATCATTGCCTTGAACCAGGTTCGCGCTGGTTCGGTGCCGCCGAACAGGTTGCCGTCTGCGCACGAGCGCAGTGGACTGGTGCAGATCTCGCGGGGAGTCGGTGAGTCGCCGAAGACGTAGACGCTGCCTGCTAGGTTGTTGGTGAAGCCGACGAAGCCGGAAGACATATTCGACTCGGTGGTTCCCGTCTTCCCCGACACGGGCAACGTCCAGCCCGCGCTGTTCGCGGCGGCAGCCGCGGTTCCGCCAGGTTTGTCGTCCTTGCTCAGCGCATTGGCAAGGGTGTCCGCGAGGCCCGGCTCCACGACCTGTTCGCATGCCTGTTGCGTGATGGGCACAGGATTTCCCTGCCGGTCGACGATCGAGTCGATCGGAGTCGGTGGGCACCACCTGCCGTGCGATGCCAGCGTGGCGGCCACGTTGGATAGCTCGAGCGGGTTGATCCAGTTCGGTCCCAGCGTAAAGGAACCCAGGTTCTGGTCTTTTTGCATGTCGGCCATGCTCGGGTCGCCGAATCCTGAGGTGCTCGGCTGGGTGTACGAGCGCATCCCCAGACGCACCGCCATGTCGACGGTTGGGGTGACGCCGGTTGCCTCGATGAGTTTGACGAAGGCGGTGTTCGGTGATTGTGCAAGCGCATCTGTCACCGATAGGGATGCCGGGTAGGGGGCCGCGTTCTGTACGCAGTACGTGGCGGGAGGGCAGCCGGGGGCCCCGCCGTCGCCCATTCCTCTGGCGTTGTACCGGGCGGGTACGTCGAGAATGGTGTTGATGCCGAGTCCCTTTTCCATGGCGGCGGCGGTGGTGAAGATCTTGAAGATCGATCCGGCGCCGTGACCGGCGAGGGAGTAAGGCTGAGGCTGTACGGTCTCAGCGGCATCGACGTCGAGGCCGTAGTTGCGGCTGCTTGCCATTGCGAGAATGCGGTGCTGATCCTGTCCTGGCTGGACGACATTCATTACGCTCGCAACGTCCTTCAGTTTGGGGTCGGCGTAGGAAACGACCGACGACTTCACCGAGTTCTGCACTGTCGGGTCCAAGGTTGTCTTGATCAGGTAGCCGCCCTTGTCGAGCTGTTCTTTGGGTAGGCCGGCGTTCTCGAGGTATCGGAGGGCGTAGTCGCAGAAGAATCCGCGGTCACCGGCAGCGATACATCCGCGGGGCAAAGCGTTTGGCTCCGGGAGAATTGTGAGCGGGGTCTGCTTCGTTGCTCGGATCTCGTCGGCGCGCTCCGGGATGTTCGTGATCAACGTGTCGAGCACGACGTTTCTGCGTGCGAGGACTCCCTCAGGGTTGGTGTATGGGTTGAGCGCCGAGCTGGATTGCACCATTCCGGCGAGCATCGCCGATTGAGCCAAGTTCAGGTCCTTCGCGTCGATGTCGAAGTAGGTACGTGCTGCGTCCTGAATGCCGAAGGCGCCGTTGCCGAATGGCACCAGGTTCAGATAGCGGGTGAGAATCTCGTCCTTCGTCAGCTGCTTGTCGAGCGACAGTGCCATCCGGATCTCACGGACCTTACGGCCCGGTGTGGTTTCAATCGCGGCGCGGCGTTCGGCATCCGTCTTGGCTACTACGTGCAGCAAATAGTTCTTCACGTACTGCTGGTTGATCGTTGAGGCGCCTTGTTCGACTTGCCCGCTGGTGGTGTTCGTGAGGAATGCTCGCATCGTGCCCTGCCAGTCCACGCCCTGGTGCTCGGCGAACCGTTTGTCTTCGATCGAGACGATTGCCAGCTTCATCTCGTTCGAAATCTGGTCGCTGGGGACCTCGAACCGTCGCTGTTCGTACAACCATGCAATCGGGTTGCCCGCAACATCGGTCATCGTCGTCACGGCAGGCACGACGCCCTCGACAAGTTCGGCAGCCGTGTTGTCGACAGTGTCCGTCGCACGGTTGGATAGGTAGCCGAATCCGCCAGCCAGGGGGAACATCACCCCGGCGAGTAGAATACCCCCGAAGAGTGAGCATCCTGCAAGTTTCAGCACAGTGTTGGAAATCGACACGTTACAACCTCACTTGAAGTGGCCCTGGCAGATACCAAGTGCAGGTGGGCAGTTGGACGGTTCAAGCGCCTGTTCGGATGGGCGATGTGCCTACTTGCCCGAGATAGGGCAGCAGACTCGAGTGGTAACGCTCGTACCCGGACATCGCCGCACATGGCCCGCGCTGCTGCTCGGGTGCAGTGCGTTCTCTTTCTTGGGTACAGCTGGATCAGGATCGAGGCAGAAGCACGCAAGTTCTCCTGATGTGAGCTCACACCCTGGAGGACCTGGATTCACGCCGAGGGCGACGTTGCGACCGGGTCAGTGTCGGCCTGTCACATCCTCAACACACACGTGCTGCACAATACGGGCATCAGAGGCCTCAGCGATGTCGATATCCCGGTCCCAGTCCGGGTTCGGAACCGCGGCCGACTATTGCCGTCACGGCGCGACGACGACCTCTTTGCACCGCAGTTCAGCAACAAACCCAGCGTCCCGGCGAGCACCGCTAGGCACACCTGGAGAGGGAGGGCACCCGCCGGCAGGTGCTGGTGTTTCTCGTCGGAGGTTGACGACCGGTCGGCGACTTCACTTATGTCAGCGGTTGCCGTGTCGTGAATGAGGACCGGGATCGCGATATGCGCATCCGCGGCCGACGGGGCGGCGGAATGTCCCACCTGCTGGGTCAGCAGCATTCCTGCAATTGCAGCCAGAACCGTGATGCCGAGCATCAGATGACGCCACGGCAAGGACGCGCGAACACCACTCACTTCCCCAAGGTAACACCGCCCATCGGGTGGCTGCCGGGTCTTCCGGCCCATATCATCGAACCTCTCCCCCGTACTTCACGCCTGTGCCGCACTGCGACACGGCAGGACGAAAGCCGATACGGCCTGCGTAAGCAGTCATGAACAGCAGGTGGCCTCGGGGGTGTAGTCGTAGCGAGTGGTCACTTTCATCAACTCAGACTCATCAAGGTGGTTGTCTATGAGGGACACGTGCGCCGATCCACTTGGTTTGATTACCATAGGGGGGTATGGTAAATCTTTACGCGGGTCACAGAGACCTCACATCGCCAAAGCGAAGAAGGAATTCCATGAGCACCTCCACCGTCACCGTCACCGGGATGACCTGCGGCCACTGCGTCTCCTCGGTCCGCGAACAGATCGGCAATATCGACGGCGTCACAGCCGTAGACGTCGACCTCACCAGCGGGCGGGTCACCATCAACAGCCACGAACCCCTCGAGCGAAGCGCCATCCAGAATGCCGTCGAAGAAGCCGGCTACCAGCTGGCCGAGTAGTCGGCCACCTCCTACAGGGAGTTCATCCCCCATGAAGGCATCCCACAAGTTCCTCGGATTCATCGTCGGCCTCGTCGCAGTCTTCGCCGTCACGCTCGGTGGCGGAGCGCTCGTCGGCCCCACGGGCAGTGCACCGACAGCCACCCAAACCAACAACGTCGGATCCGAATCTGGCACCGCGCCCCAGCCGATGCCCACCGGGCACGGACACTGACGAACACCACCACCGGAGAGGAGGAACGATGAATCCCGTCACCCAGCACCCGACCGCCGACGGCCAGGTCGAGCTCGAAATTGGTGGCATGACCTGCGCCTCGTGCGCGAACCGGATCGAGAAGAAGCTCAACAAACTCGACGGCGTCACCGCCACGGTGAACTACGCCACCGAGAAGGCCCGCGTCAACTACGTCGGTGCTGTGTCGACCGAGGATCTCGTGGCCACCGTCGAGCAGGCCGGTTACACCGCCAAGGTCCCGGCGCCGCCCGCCGCCGATACCGCGGCCGCACTGCGTCAACGCCTGCTCGTGTCCTTGGTGCTCAGCGTGCCGGTGATCGCGATGGCCATGGTTCCGGCGCTGCAGTTCACCCACTGGCAGTGGCTCTCGCTCACCCTCGCCGCCCCGGTGGTGGTGTGGGGGGCGTGGCCGTTCCACAAGGCCGCCTTCACCAACCTGCGGCACGGCACCTCCACGATGGACACCCTCATCTCGATGGGCACCCTCGCCGCCCTCGGCTGGTCGCTGTATGCACTGTTCTGGGGCACCGCCGGAATGCCCGGCATGACCCACCCGTTCGAGCTGACCATCTCCCGCTCCGACGGGGCCGGCAACATCTACCTCGAGGCCGCCGCCGGGGTCACCACATTCATCCTCGCCGGCCGCTACTTCGAGGCCCGCTCCAAGCGGCGCGCCGGTGCCGCCCTGCGGGCCCTGCTCGAACTCGGCGCCAAAGAGGTCTCGGTGCTGCGCGGCGGTGTCGAGCAGCGCATCCCGGTCGATCAACTGGCCGTCGGTGACGAGTTCGTCGTCCGCCCCGGGGAGAAGATCGCCACCGACGGTGTCGTCACCGACGGCTCTTCCGCGGTGGATGCGTCGATGCTGACCGGCGAATCCGTGCCCGTCGAGGTCGGACCCGACGACCAAGTCGTGGGCGCCACCGTCAACGTCGGCGGCCGGATCACCGTGCGCGCCACCCGCATCGGGTCCGACACCCAGCTCGCGCAGATGGCGAAACTCGTCGAAGACGCCCAGACCGGTAAGGCGCAGGCGCAACGGTTGGCCGACAAGATCTCCGGGATCTTCGTCCCGATCGTCATCGCCCTGTCCGTCGCCACGCTGGGTTTCTGGATCGGCACCGGCGGCGGCCTCGCGGCCGCGTTCACCGCCGCCGTCGCCGTGCTGATCATCGCCTGCCCCTGCGCCCTCGGCCTGGCCACCCCGACCGCACTGATGGTCGGCACCGGCCGCGGCGCCCAGCTCGGCATCCTGATCAAGGGGCGTGCACGCCCCACCCCGCGCCTCCTGGATGCGTTGCCTGCGGTTATCCGGTGAGGGACCGGAATCGGCGCAGTCGCAGGCTGTTGCTGACCACGAACACCGACGAGAACGCCATCACCGCACCGGCGAGCATCGGGTTGAGCAGCCCGGCCGCGGCCAGGGGGAGCGCGGCGACGTTGTAGGCGAAGGCCCAGAACAGGTTGCCCTTGATGGTGCCCAACGTCCTGCGGGCCAACCGGATCGCATCCGCGGCGGCGCGGAGGTCCCCGCGCACCAGCGTCAGGTCACTGGCCTCGATCGCGACGTCGGTGCCGGTGCCCATCGCCAGACCGAGGTCGGCCTGCGCCAGGGCGGCTGCGTCGTTGACACCGTCGCCGACCATCGCGACGACCTTGCCCTGATCCTGCAGCCGTTTGACGACGTCCACCTTGTCGGCGGGCAGCACTTCGGCGATCACCTCGTCGATACCGACCTGGTCGGCGATCGCGCGGGCGGCGGCGGTGTTGTCGCCTCCCACCCCGCGCCGATCAACCCGAATCCGGTCCCGAAAGGACAAGACCATGGCAACGGTGACAACGACCTTGGTGCGCATAGCCCGGCATCCCGGGACCCGGGCGGCGGTCCGGTGCGCGGTGATGTGCGCCGCATCGGCGATCGGCCGCCGGTCCGAGGGCCCACACCCCGCCCCGGATACCCCGGGCGGGCATAATCGGGGGTGCTCGGCATGACACTCGGATTCCAGGAGGACACCATGGCCACCACTCCCGCGGCCACCCAGGCACCTGCCGAGACCGACCGCCATGACCATGCCGCGCACGGCTACATCACCGAAAAAGACGCCTACCTCAAGCGCCTCAAGCGCATCGAAGGCCAGGCCCGCGGACTGCAGCGGATGGTCGAGGAAGACAAGTACTGCATCGACATCCTCACCCAGGTCTCCGCGATGACCAAGGCCTTGCAGGCCGTGGCCATGGGACTGCTCGAAGACCACATCAGTCATTGCGTCGTCGACGCCGCCGTTGCCGGCGGTCCCGAAGCCGACGCGAAGATCAAAGAGGCCACCGACGCGATCGCCCGGCTCGTCCGCTCCTGAAAACCCGCTACACAGCCCGGCTCGAGGATCAGTAGTCGTCGTCCACCCCGGCGTTCTCGTCGGAGATCTCGACGAGGCGGCGTAGGCAATGCATCCGCAACGGTTCCGGAAACCCTTCCGCGAGGAGGTAATAGACGGTGCGGCCCGCCTTGCGGCGGGTGACCATACCGGCGGTGCGCAGGATCCGCAGGGCGTACCCGACGGCGTCCTCCCCAAGGTCGAGAGTCAGGGCGATATCGCCCACACACAGTTCCTCGGCCAGGTCGAGGGCGTAGATCACCCGAGTCCGGGTGGGGTCGGCGAGCAGACTCAAAATGCTGCTCAACCGGGCGGCGTCGTCACGGCTGAGCAACCGCTCACGGGCATGCGCACCCGCTCCGGATCGACCGGGTGCGCTACGACTTGGCCCATGCACCCATCCTCGCTGACGGTTTACCCGTACGATTTTACGGGTATAGGCTCGCCCTGAGTCGTCGTTTGGAGGCAGCCGCCGTAGGCGTGTCCTTCCACGGAAAGGGAAGAACCATGAGCACGACCGCATCCATGCTCGACACCTATCCCGAGGATCTCGGCCAGATCGACAAAGCAAAGCTGGTGATCTGCATCGAATCGTGCGTCGAGTGCGCGCAGGCCTGCACGGCGTGCGCCGACGCGTGCCTGAGTGAGCAGTCCGTGACGGACCTGACCACCTGCATTCACACCGACCTCAACTGCGCCGACATCTGCGAGACCACCGGCCAGGTGCTCTCGCGCCACACACCGGCTACGACGCGAATCTGTCCTGCATTGTCCTCGAAGCATGTGCCGCAGCGTGCAAGTCGTGCGGAGATGAGTGCGCAGCGCATGCATCGATGCACGAACACTGCAAGGTCTGTGCCGGTGCGTGTCAGCGATGCGAGATGCCGCGAGCTGTTCGCAGCGCTCGATTAGCCCCATCGCCGCACCGAAACGCGACAACGCACCGGCAAGGTCTTTCCGCTCGCCCCGCAGCCGTGGCAGTTGGCGATCATGGCCAGGGCTCTTTTGTATGGACCGTTGACCGCTCACCGACGTAGAACAGGAACCTCTCGATGAAGAAATCTCTCGCTATCAGTGCCGCATCTGCTGCCGTGCTGCTCGCCTTGACCGCCTGTGGAAGCTCGGACACAGATCAAGCAACCGACACCACTGCAGCAAGCGCCACCATGACATCGGCTTCCGCCGAGGCGGGCACCGGTGAGCACAATGATGCGGATGTGGCCTTTGCTCAGGGAATGATTCCGCACCACACGCAGGCTATCGAGATGAGCGACACACTCCTTGCGAAGGAAGGCATCGATCCACGCGTCACTGCTCTGGCCGAACAAATAAAGTCGGCACAGACTCCGGAGATCGAGCAACTCAACGCTTGGCTCGCCGAATGGGGCCAATCAGCTTCCTCCACGCCGATGAGCAGCGGCATGGACATGCCCGGCATGTCGACCCCGATGAGCACCGGCATGAGTATGCCCGACATGGAAGGGATGATGTCGCCGGAAGATATGCAGGCACTCGCCAATGCTCAGGGCGTCGACGCAGCCCGACTGTTCCTGACGCAGATGATCGAACATCACCGCGGAGCGATCGCGATGGCGCAGACCGAGGTTGACACCGGCCAGTACCCAGCCGCAGTTCAAATGGCGCAGAACATCATTGACACCCAGCAGAAGGAGATCACCACCATGGAGGAGCTGCTGTCCTCGCTGTAACACCGAGCGCTACTCACCGGATCAACTCTCAGCGCCTTCCCCGCATCCGTGGATCGGGAGGGCGGTGGGAGTCCACCGGCTCCATCACTTGCGATCCGATGTGCATGGGCCTGACACCTCATTGGACACAGCGTCAGGTCCCTAGGCTGTCGACCACGCTGGCCTCACCCACTTGTCGAACCGACGGCCTGAATCCATCCCTCATCACGTCGAAACCGCATTCCACGCGCACCTTCTGCCGACAGGACCTTCGGTGGCCTACAACTTGTATATGTCCTTGAAACGCACTGGGGCTTCTGCATCTCTGGAGAAAACGGGAACTTTGCTCGATGAGCAATATAGGACTCCGTCGGACTATGGTCCCCGTACTCACCCTTGTATCCCTGGTCCTTGCCGGATGCTCGTCGCCATCCGAGGAGCATCCCCAAGCAGCCAACTCGAACGGCCCAAGCGTGAAATTGAATCCCGAGATCAACCATCTGCATGGGCTTCACATCAATGCCGATGGGACAGTGCTGGCCGGTGCACATACCGGACTCTTCGCCATCGAACCCTCGGGCAGTACGTCGCGTGTCGGTAACACCGATGACGACCTGATGGGGATGACGGGGGTTCCGGGAACGAACACTGTCCTGCCTTCCGGGCATCCTGGGCGCTCGAGTGACGCTCCGAATCCGTTGGGGTTGATGGAAAGCACCGACGGAGGGCAGAATTGGACAACGAAATCGTTGATCGGAGAGGTGGACTTTCATGTCTTGACCTCTAAGGGCGCGGGATCATCGTGGGCTTCGACGGCACCACCGGTTTGCTGGCGTCCACCGATAGTGGAAACAGCTGGACAGCAGGAGCGTCTTTGCCCACGGCCTCACTGGCCATCACCGATGCCGGAGTATGGGCAGTGACAACAAGCGGTTTACAACTCAGCACCGACGCAGCCCGCACGTTCTCGGTCGTTCCCGCCGCTCCCCCGCTCTCTGTGGTGTCCGCGGGCACGGACGGAGCCCTGTGGGGCGTAGACGTGGACGGCAACCCCTGGCGCAGCCGAGGAGGTCGTACTTGGCAAATGCATTCCTCCATCGGCCCCGTCGACGCGTTGACAGCCTCGAACTACGACAACGCCTACGCTGCCACTGACCAATCTCTCTACGCACTGCGCTGAACGTTCCGTGAAGGATGACGAAAGTCGGGTACACGCTGCGTAGATATTCGCTGATTGCGATCGTCCGACGTCGACTCGAACACGCCAAGAAGGTAACCGGCGGTCGCAGTGCAGAGACGGTCTATGGGAGCCACGAGCGCGTATTACGGGAAACCGTCATCGCCCGACACACGGCCATGTGATGGCCGCGCACCAAGGCCCTCGGGGAAGGAACTCACTCTCTACGTTGCTGCACGGACGGGTACGACTGATTTCTGCAGGTCTCACTGGAGTGGGTGTCACCGGAGACTGGTTGATAGTCCCGCCGTCTGAGCCACGTCGACTCGAGGTAATGGAAGATTCCGCCATTCTGCTGACCACGATCACATTGAATGATGACTGCGAGCGGGCAGCGCGGCAGTCCGAGTCGTGGATTGATCCTCATTCGACACCCTGGCTGGCGGACACGAACGGAATCTTCACTACTATGGGAATTAGTAGTAAGCACACACGCGCACCAAGAAGGGAACCTACACTGAACAAGCTCGACGCCGCGGCCTGTCCAGTACGAGCGGTGGCGGCTACTCGTTTGGGCAGCGGCCCATCGGCCCCACGGCGCCGCCATTGGATAGACAGAGTCGGCCCGGCGCCGTCCACGTGACTGCGGGCGCAGGCGACCACCGTCGAATCTGGGCGTGTGCAGGTCGGGAGAGTTGAGCTCAGCGGCCATCTTCTATGAGTGGGAGGAATGATGCATGGACTGGGTGAACTCGAAGGGGTCGTCATGGACGCGCTCTGGCGCTCCGACGAGCCCCTACGGGTACGCGACGTTCTCGAGGGCCTCACTGGCCGTGAACCCGCATACACGACGATCCAGACGGTGATGGACAATCTGCACCGCAAGGGATGGGTCGAGCGCGAACGGCAAGGCCGAGCATTTTCGTACCGTGCTACTCGCAGCCGCGAGCAGGCCACAGCAGCTGCAGTGCGTGAGTTGTTGGCCACCAGCGGCGACCCCGCCGGCGTACTGATGCACTTCGCCAAAGGCAGTTCCGAGCAAGAATCAGAAATCCTGGCCAGAGGGCTGCGAGAGCGAACCGCGCGATGATCGTGGCGACGCTGTGGATGCTCGGCGGCCTCCTGCTCGCGATGCTTTCACCTCGCATCCTCACAACGATGATCTGTCGATTCGTCAACCCCACCGTTATTTTGGCGACTTGGACCGCGATCGTAGTCGGCACCTTCGTCAACCTGACCGTCCCCGCTGTGGTACTGCTGCTACCGAATCATGGGGGGGTATCCGCGCTGTTCCACCTGGCTCAACAATGCTGGCTCGCCCTCCACGATGGCGCCTCGAATGGCGTCGAAACGCTTGTCGGGGCCGTTGCTGCAATTGCGATCACAGCGATGACAGCCGGAATCCTCATTTCCTGGCTAAGGATGGCCCGCGAGCGTCGCCATACCCATGACAAGCATCTGGGAATCGTGCATATCCTCGAGGGCACGCTCCAGGTTCATGACCACACGCTGTGGGTGCCCCTCGAACAGCCTCTGGCCTACAGCATCGCGGGACGGCCCTCTCTCATCGTGGCGAGTACGGGTTTGCGCTCACACCTTCGCAGCGAGTCCGTCGCTGCAGTGTTGGCGCACGAACGTGCACATCTACGCGGTCGGCACCACCTGTTCGTCAGATTGGCTGAATCCGTGGCCCTGGTACTGCCGTGGTTGGCGATTATGCGAGCGTCCCCTGTATTGGTCCGTACCCTGGTTGAACTCGCCGCCGACGCAAGTGCCGCACGCACCCATGGCAGGAGTGCTGTCCACGACGCGTTGCGGACCCTGCGGCCCCATGCGGTTCCAAGTCCCGCACTGGCGATGGCGACCGACACCGATTGCACTGCAGTCAGATTGCATGCGTTGGCCACCGACCGCAATCACCAGCCGGGGGTAAGGCGATCCTTCGCCGCGTACGTCACCGCAATGGCACTGCCAGTTCTGCCAGGAGTGCTCTTCCTCTGCGTAATGACACTGACTTCTTGTCTTGCCGTCGCGTAGTCGTTCCCTACGTGCTGCGCACCCCGGACACATCGACGGTGTTAGCCTGCAAGCCTCACCATCCGGGAATACTGGACTCGTACATATTCGACCGTCTAATCACCCCTTCAAACCGCCGACACCCAAGGCTGCCCGTCGGTGCCTGATGCGCTGGGGTAGGACCGACCAGGTCCCACCCAGCACCGTTGGTCAGTTTCGCGGCAGCAGCGATTGCATCGTCTGAATCTCTTCCTGCTGTGTTGTGACAATAGACTTTGCCAGCTGCTTGGCCTCAGGGTTGGATCCGTCCGACAGTTCGGTCTGCGCCATGTCGACCGCGCCGGTGTGATGTTCAATCATCATCTTCAACCAAGCGGCGTCGAAGTCGGCGCCGTTCTTGGTGGCCAATGAGTCCATATCTTCTTGCGACATCATCCCATTCATGGTGCCGTGATCCATCCCGTTGACGTTGGATGCGGGGTCCGGCTTTCCCCAGTCCTGAAGGAGAGAGCTGATCTGTTCCATCTCGGGAGCTTGTGCGGTGTCGATCGCCCTCGCCAGCTCAGCGATCTGGACGTTCTCGGTGCGTCCTTGGACCAGCTTGGCCATTTCCACTGCTTGGGCATGATGGGAATACATCGATTGCATGAACATAACGTCCGCGTCGTTGAACTCCGCCGCAGTATCAGCGGACGCGGACATCGACATATCACCGCCAGACATCTGACTCATGTCGTGGCCGCCCCCGCCGCAGCCCGCAAGACCGAGTGCACCAGCAGTCGCGGCGACAGAGGCGATGATCTTAACAGTGTTTGACCACATATTGATTTGCTCCTTGAATTGACGGGTGTACGTGTTGTGAGAGACATGGCATGCCTCGGCAGGGATCTCACCGTGGTGAGTCACCTGTCACACCCGTAGTACCGACAATTCGGAGAGCGTCAGAGTAGTCCACGGAGGCGCCCGGCAACTCGCGCCGCCGAGCGAAAACAGCGACTGTGGCGACGTCGAGGGGTATGCCGTGCTCCACTGGGGCCTGAAGAGCAGTATTGCTGCGATCACTGCGATCACGGCCAGACAGATATGCATTCCGTTATGCTCGCCGCCGCACGGGTGATCACATGTCGCGGCAATCGACGGCATCGCCGTGACAGTACGCATGCTGTTGACATGGTGGTCTGGGGCGTCGCCGGTTCCTGCGACCGCGGTCTGCGCGTGAGTCTCGGCGGGCGGCGACAGCAGCAATGCGTGCATCAAGAGGACGCCGAAGAGGAGAGCCACAGCGGTCGCACTTGTCGTGCGCGCTGCGCGACCGTCGACGTGTCCTGGGCGTGCACGACGGCAACAATAGCGTGGCTCGAGCGACGAACTCGAACCGTCGTCACCTGAGCCGTAGTGCGCTTGCCACACTCCTGGTTTGTCCAACGAGGGGATCGAGCCGAAGCGTGGTGATCGGCGTGGCCGTACTCGCCGCAGCCTTCCTACCGTTGATGTTGGTACGGACCTCCCAGAAGATGGGCACCGCAATTGCCGAGAGTGCGCTACTGGCATCTGCTGCATTATTGGCCTTGGGCACCGCGGCGATCTTCCCCCCTTTGAGATGGACACCGTCGTCGCGCTCGCCGGCGGCGGGCTGGTCGCGACCCACTATGGGTTCTACAGCACGGTCGTCGGCGTCGGGATTCTCCTCGGCAATCTGGGGACTGGTGTGGTCTTCGGGATCATGCGCGATGCGGGTTGCCGATCCTTGCATGGGTGCCCCTCACAGCGTTGGGTGCGGGATGCGTCGCGGCGCTCCATCCCCTCCAGCGATCGGGGCAACTCGATCCCTCTTCGAGGTATCCCGATGGACCTCGAGGCGGCCACGACCTCCCGTTAGGCCGGCCTGGCGTGGACCTCGATCCCTAACTACTATGTTGCTTAGTAGTTAGGGATCGGCGTCCGTCACTGACGCCATTGCCAGAAATTGGGTGGAGCACGTTGGGTAAGAAGCCACACAAGAACCGATCCAAGCGGAACGCACGGGCGGCTCACGTCAAGCAACGGCGCAACCCCGCGACCCATGCCACAAAGGAGCCATCGACTCCCTCATTCGAACTCCAGCCGACCCTCGCAATCGGTCAGAGGTTCTCGACAAGCCCTGTTCAGCCGGCCTTTGCACCGAACCCACTGATCCGCACGCAACCGGGACATACGCAGACGGCACCGTCTTCGACACGCGCTCGTCCAACTGCTCAGGCCACAGATATCAATCCCGCAAAACAACGGGCGCTCCGAGAAGATCCCGACTCTCCTCCCCCATCCCCCGGCCCGGGTAGCTGTTCGGAGGCGACCGCGGACATTGAGCCTGGTTTGGCCGCCACGTACTGGTCCGACGGGGCAACCACACGGCCACCTGGTGATCTGCATGTCCGGTTTTCAGGTATCCGCACCGACGTTGCCGGCCCACTAGGGGACGGCGATCGGTTCGAACGCGTCGCACGGGTGGAGAACCTCACCCATGATAGCGGAAGGCTTTCTGTCACTACGAAAGTCAAAGGGATCAACTCCGGCGCATGGCGAATCAAGGCCGTTCCCTTCGATCCTATGCTCCCGTCGAAGGCCACAGGCGATCCACAGACGATCGTCACCAATACACGCCTGGCTGCCTTGGCTCAAGGGCCCGGAGTCCGGCTGTGGACGTGGCCGACCCTGATCAGTGTGGGTGTTGTCCTTGCCCTCGTCCTGCAGTCAGTTTTGCTCTCGCGGGTACACGCCAACGCTGTGGCGGCAACAGGGGTGTCCCTACTCGCGTGCGCCTTGGGTTACCTCGGGGCCAAAGCCTGGTATCTGATTCTCCACCGACAACACCCGCGAAAATTCGCAACCGCCGGGGCCTGCATCCAAGGATTTCTGGTAGTCACTCTCGGCGTCCTCGTACTCGGTGGTTTCGTATTGGGTATGAACGTCGGCACGTTGCTCGACGTGACCACCCCCGGCCTGTTTCTCGCGATGGCGGTCGGCCGACCCGGTTGCTTCCTCGGAGGCTGCTGCGCCGGAAGTCCCACCACCTCCAAATGGGGCCTGTGGTCGTCCAACCGAACCGTCGGAATTCGCCGCGCACCCGTCCAATTGCTCGAAGCTGCCGCAGCACTTCTCATCGGTGTGATCACGCTGACGCTGGTACTGACAGTCGACGCCGTCGCAGGAGCCATCTTCGTAGCGGCCGCGGCCGCTTACACATTTGTTCGGCAGCTGCTGTTCCCCCTTCGAGCCGATCCCCATACCCGCCTCGGGCGTCGCCTGACTATCGCGATCTCCCTCGCGATCCTCGTAGTAGACGCAGGTGTTCTCACCCTGACAACCTAGAGAGGAGTCCCAGACCCGAGGGGGAATCGGTCCGCACAGTCGGCGGGCCGCAGAAGGAGCAGACCAATGCCCGCGAGCGTGCCCGATCGGCCGAACCCCCAGATGAACGCCCCTCTTTGCGGCCCCCCTCCCGCGCACCGGTTCGGCACTCCCGACCAGTCTGAATCCGCTGTTCTGCTCATACGCCGACTGAGCCCGGAGGATCTGCCCGAATCCGCACGGGCACATCGTGAGTTGCTGCCGCAGGGCCTATTTCCCGCACTGGGAGATCGGTTTCTCCGTCAGTGGCACGCATGCGTCCTCAACGAATCCCACGCGATCGCGCTCGTCGTCGAGGACGTAAGCGGCCCCGACCATCGGATCGTCGGATTCCTGCTCGGAGCCACCGATCAATCCGCGCATATCAACGGGATCTTGATGCATCGCCGTGCGCTGGGCAAGCTGATCGGTGTCGGTGTCCTTGCCCTGATCCGGAGACCGAAGATCGCGATCCGCTTCGCGCGTACACGAGCAGGGCCCTGGACGCGTCGCCTGCTCCGGTCGGTCCCGACACCACGGGCAACCGCCCAGGAGCATGTTCCGGCGAACCGGACCGCCGTTCTGTCCGCCGTCGCCCTCTATCCGGAGGTGCGCGGAACGGGAACAGGCACTGCCCTCGTCGAACGATTCCTCGTGGAATCACGGGCGGCCGGAGCCGAGACCGCGACCCTGGTCACCAAGAGGACGGCCGAAGCAGCAGCACGATTCTACGAACGACTCGGATGGCACGCTGTACAGGAGGGCGCGACCCGCGACGGCGCTCCCCTCCGCGTATACCGCATTCCCCTCAACGAGACAGTCCACCACCGCAAGGAGACCGGTCCGAGTTCCGGCCGGCAGGAGGGACTGGGTTCTGAGACCTACCCCCCGTGATCGACGCGCGAGAAGGGAAGAGGGGTGCCGGCCGCACCGGAAATGAGCAGTCGGCCGGCACATCGCAGTCTCCCGAATCGAGGCCACCCAGCCCGCCCCCATTACGTCGAAACAAGGGATTCGCGTGTGACACATCGCAGAAGGGCTCTACCTGTGCCGTCAATCGCACCGGAGGCTATCCAAGGGTTGTGCCGTGAGCGCTGGGCGAGTTCCGTCGCCCAGCGAGCACACTCGGCTGTTTGTTCATTTCGGCTACCGTGGCGTCGTGACTTCCACCGTCGACGTCTTGGCCTACATTCCGAGCCCACCCCAGGGGGTGTGGACAGTCGGCCCGGTGCCGGTGCGGGCCTATGCACTGTTCATCATCATCGGCATCGTCGTCGCCGTGGTCTGGGGCGACCGGCGGTGGACCGACCGCGGCGGCGAGAAGGGCACCGTCCTCGATATTGCGGTCTGGGCAGTTCCCTTCGGTCTGATCGGTGGCCGGCTCTACCACGTGGCCACCGATTGGAGCACCTACTTCCGCGAGGACGGGGACCCCGTCGACGCTTTGAAGATCTGGCAGGGTGGCCTCGGCATCTGGGGCGCCGTGCTGCTCGGCGGTGTCGGCGCCTGGATCGGCTGCCGGGTACGTGGAATACCGCTGCCCGCGCTCGGGGACGCGGTCGCTCCAGCCATCCTGCTTGCCCAAGCCATCGGCCGAATCGGCAACTACTTCAACCAGGAGCTCTACGGCCGGGAAACTACTCTCCCCTGGGGGCTGAAGATCTTCCAGCGGATCGACGCGTCCGGCAAGCTCGACACGCTGACCGGAACCTCCACCGGTGTGGTGGAGCGAATCGTACACCCCACCTTCTTGTACGAGCTGACCTGGAATCTGATCATCGTCGTCCTGCTGGTCTGGGTGGACCGACGACACCGAATCGGCCACGGCCGACTGTTCGCCCTCTACGTCGCCGGATACAGCGCGGGCCGGTTCTTCGTGGAACTCCTACGCGACGACTACGCCACCCACATCGCGGGCATCCGGATCAACTCATACACTTCCGCGATCGTCTTCACCGGCGCGGTGATCTACTTCCTCGCCGCCAAGAGAGGGTGCGAGACACCAGAAGAGCTGCAGCCCAGGAATCAACGCGATGAGACGGACGACGGGGCGGCCGACAAGGGGACGCCCACCTGAGCCGTCTCCAACCGTCATCAGCTAGGGCCCGAACACACTCGTGCGCAAGAAGTGGCTACAAGACTACATCGCGCCGATCCCGTCCCGTGCATGCGGCGGATGCGACCCAAGCCACCCCAACCGCAACACACTGACCGCAATCCGTGACAGCGGATTTGAGTCGGGCCACAATGCGTTGGCGACGGGGAGATCCTCCTCTGAAATGTTTGCCAATGTGCCGCAGGGTCGCGAAGCGATCGAGTAGCCGACTTTCCAAGAGCCAGTTACAAGATCCCAGAGCATAGACCTTGGCAGCGGAGGCTGCCGTGGTCTATCGTTCGATCCGTTAGGACGACGGTGTCTCGGAAGTCCGGTGCAATCCCGGCACGGTCGCGCCACTGTGTGTCGTGCAACTCTTTTGTTGCCGGCGAGTCAGACCCTGCGCTGTCGTCTTGTGCTCCAACCCAGCGGGACGCGTGTTCCCGAGGAGGTCTCACCACCAATGACTTATCCGGTAGCTACCCCATTGTCTCCGTCGACGCGAGCGCCCATCCCGATCCGGGAACTCCTGCCGTGGGCAGTGTTCTTTGGCGTCCTCATGCTCGTGCTTCTGCACTTCGTCGGCACCGAGCAGGGCGCGTTGACTGTGTTCTCGGGAGAGTCCGTGCACGAATGGGTGCACGACGGCAGGCATCTCCTCGGCTTTCCCTGCCACTGAGCCGGGCCGCGCAGATGAACTCCAGCACTGTCAGATTACTGCTCGTCCGCGGAATGCTGGCGGGTGCCCTCTCAGGGATGCTCGCCTTCGGTCTGGGCTATCTCGTCGGCGAGAAGCCGTTGCGGGCCGCCCTCGCCTTCGAGGCAACCCATTCCGCCGAGCCCGCGACGGAAGTGGTGAGCCGTTCGATGCAGGAGACCGCGGGGCTCGCCACCGGCGTGCTTGTCTTCGGTGCCGCTCTGGGTGGGATCGCTGCCCTGGCATTTTGTTTCGCGCTGGGTCGCATCGGCCGCTTCGGGCCGCGCGCCACGGCGGCGCTGATCGCGCTGGGCGGATTCGTCACGGTATTCCTGGTGCCGTTCCTCAAGTACCCCGCGAACCCCCCTGCCGTCAGCGATCCGGACACACTCGACCAGCGCACTATCCTGTATGTTCTGATGGTCGCGCTCAGCGTGCTGCTAGGAATCGTCGCGGTGCTGATCGGGCGATCCATTGGCCCACGACTGGGTAACTGGAATGCCACGGTGCTCGCCTCGATCACCTTCGTTGCGGCAGCGGCTCTGGCGTTAGCGTTCGTCCCCGCAGTCAACGAGATGCCCGAATCCTTCCCCGCTGGCGTGGTGTGGCAATTCCGCCTCTCCGCCGCGGGGATGCAGACCGTATTGTGGGCAGCCTTCGCCGTCATCTTCGGCTACCTCGCCGAATCGGTGCTCCAGGCACAGACTCTGGTATCTCAGCGGACGATGGAACAGCCCCCGTGTAGCTGAATGGACGCATGGTCTCGACGCGTGCGGGCTGACGTCCCACCTCAATTGAGTCCGGCGTATGAGTGCAGACCGGAGACGACCATATTGATGATGAAGAGGTTGAACAGCATGGCGACAAACCCCGTGATGTTGATCCATGCCGCTCGGGTATCGCGCCAACCCGATGTGGCGCGAGCATGCAGGTAGGCGGCATATACCACCCAGGCGATGAACGACACAGTTTCTTTGGGATCCCAGCCCCAGAACCTGCCCCACGCTGCTTCCGCCCAGATGGCTCCGAGGATGACGCCAGAACCGAACAGTGGAAAAGCGAAGATCGTTGTCCGGTAGGCGAGCTGATCGAGGACTCGGGAATCGGGTAGCTGTCGGACAAACCGTATCAAGGCGCCCGATTCCTCTGAGCTGTCGGAGTAACTGACTCTCAATAGAAACAGAATGCTCGCCACTCCGGAAATCAGGAAGACGCCGCTGCCAATCGAGACGATCGACACGTGGATCGGCAGCCAGTACGACTGCAGCGCCGGTACGACTGGTGCGGCATCGGCATAGAGCACGGTGCCCGCGACGAACAATAGAATCAGTATCGGGATGAGGGCGAATACCCACAGGGTGCGCAGACTTGCCCGACGCAGCACGATCAATCCCGCGAGGACGGCAGCAGCGCAGGTGAGAGTGACGAATTCGTACATATTGCCCCACGGCACCCGGGCGGTGGCGAGGCCTCGCAGGACAATCGATGCGAGATGAGCCGAAAGCCCCACCACGACCATGCTCATACCCATACGGCCGAGCCGATCCGAGCGTGAGCGACGGGGCGGCTCGACTAGCCGACCGGGTCTGTCCGCAGTTGTTGTCACGACAGGTGTCCCGGCGCGGACAAGGGTGGGAGTGCGCTCGAGTGCGTCGAGTGCTCGTGTTCGTAGGGACGCGAACTCAGCGCTCAGGAGGATCAGCGCGAACGCATAGATCACGACGGCGGTGGCGAAACTGAAATCGCTGTAACGGGCCAGGTTGTCGTCAATCGGCATAGGTGGATCCTCATTCATCCTGTCGAGTCGCGTCGGGCCAGAGGCGTTCGCACATGGTGGTAAATTCAGGGCCCCATCCGGCGTGATCAGTCCGTGCGAGACCACCGAGCTCGACGTTTGTCTCCGTGTCCGAGGTACCTGGACGGATTCGCACCCAGATTCGCCGGCGCTTGATCACGAGCGAGACAAGCAAGCCGGCCATCATGCTGATCGCGAAAACCAGTACCCACTTCTGGGCGGGGTCGTGCGAAACCTGAAGGTTGGCGAATTCCTGTGCCCCATCGAACCGGACCTGAGATCCGTCGGGCAGCGTCGTCGATTCTCCGGGCCTCAGGTTGACCCGGTCCTGTTTCACCAGACGACCCTGGTTGATCATCTCGGAGTTGAGACTAAAGATCGACTGAGGGATACCAGTGTCCAAGCCTGTGTCACCCTTGTAGATGTCCACGGCTACCGCGGGGTCGCGCATGCCGGGAAAGACTGAAGTCAACAGTGTGCCGTTGAAGTAGGCGGTCGGGGCGAACAGGCCCTCGATCGCGATTTGGTTCTTGCGGCGTTCCTCCGGCGTCGAATAGGTCCCGCCGGGCGGATCGAAACGTAATGCTCCGCTGCTGAGGAAGGTGGTCGCGTCGTCCGGGCGGAACTGGAGCGATTCGGTGCGGGTCTGCCCGTCGGGGAAGGTGACCGTGAATTGGGGCGCGTAGCCGTGCCCGGTGAGGTAGATGCGTTCACCCCCGATGCGCAGTGGATCGTTGACCCTCAGCTGGTAGTCCTGCCAGGCGTCATCCCCCACGCTGGCTCCCGTCTGATAGGAGATGTTGGATGTGAACATCTCCGCCTGGCCGCTGTCGAGGTAGTCCGCCTTGAAGTCCTTGACCTGGATGCAGAATGGTTCGAGTCCGGTTCCATCGGTGGCGTTTCCAGTGCGGAACGAGTCGTACACCGCGGGTGAGGTGTTACAGAATCCCGGTCCGCCGTTGGCGATGACGATGACAGATCCTTCGTAGCCGAACAGCTTGCCGATCGCGACAGCGGCGAGCAGTCCGATGAGCGAGAAGTGAAAGACGAGGTTCCCGGCTTCGCGGAGGTACCCTCGCTCGGCAGAGACGGCCCGTCCTCCATCACTTTCGGTGTAAATTGCCACACGCCATCCACGCAGGGCCGCGCGCGCCTGCTCAGTTACCTCGTTCGTGGTGGCGTTGATGACACCATGATGGTGGTGTGGAAGGCGGGAAAGGTTGCGTGGCACCGGAACTGGCTTACTTCTGAGTGCGCGGAGGTGATCGATGAGCCGCGGGATCAGACAGCCGATGAGCGAGACGAACAGCAGCACATAGATAGCGGTAAACCAGAAGCTTCCGAATACGTCGAACAGTTCGAGCTTGTCCATCCACGGGCCCAGGGTGGGACGGGCGGCAATGTACGTGGCCACCTTGCCAGCGTTGAGATTACGCTGGGGCAGCAGCGCGCCGGGGATGGCGGCAAGGGCTAGGAGGAACAGCAGTACGAGTGCGGTGCGCATCGACGTCAATCGGCGCCATATAATCCGGGCCTCCCCGACCAGGCTGCGGATCAGTGATTGTCGAGGGGGTTTCTGTCGTGTCGGTGTTGGTGCGTTGCTGTGGGTCACGGTCATATTGGCAACACCACGTTGCTGACGAATTCGTCCCGGATCCATGCGACGAACAACTCCCAGTACCCCGTCAGCAGTGCAAGTCCCACGATGACGAGCATGACACCACCGAATATCTGGATGGTGCGGGAGTGGCGACGTAACCAGCCGACACCACGGAGCGCCTTCGACGACCCGAATGCGAGCGCGATGAACGGCAGTCCGAGGCCGAGGCAGTACGCAATGATCAGGACCACCCCCCGTGCGGCCGTAGCCCCTTCGGTTCCGGCTGTCACGGACAAGACACCAGCCAGAGTGGGCCCGAGGCAGGGAGTCCACCCGAGCCCGAACACTGCTCCCAGCAGCGGGGCCCCAGCAAGTGTGGAGAGGTGCCTCGGAGTGGGCCGGGTGTCTTTCTGCAGAGCAGGAATCAGACCGATGAACGTCATTCCCATCAGCACGGTGATCGCACCACCGATGCGCTGAAGGAGTTCTCGGTTGAGTTGCAGGACACCGATCACGCCGAATACCGACGCGGTGGCCAGGACGAACACCACTGTGAATCCCGCCACGAACAACACAGCCGCGCCGGTGACGCGCCAGCGTCCGACGGTCTTGACACGAGTGCCGACCCCCGCTGCGACAACCGGCGTCTCGGCCCCGGAGACCCCAGCAAGGTAGGACAGGTAACCCGGCACGAGCGGGATGCAACAGGGAGAGGCGAATGAGATGAGTCCCGCCAGCGCTGCGGCACCCAGCGCGAACAGCAAGGGCCCCGTGGCGACCGCCGTCTGAAAGGTGTTTCCCCACTCTTGAGCCAGCACTGTCATTTCTCGGCCGCCACTCGTTCGATGACCGGTTGTAGGTCCTCGGTCAGCAGGGCGCGCAGGAACACCGCGGCTACCCGGTGCTCGCGATCGAGAACCAGAGTCGAGGGGATCACGCTGGTGGGGTAATTGCCGCCCAGAGCCGTCAGGGTTCGCATGGGCGGGTCGTAGATGGATGGATACGACACCTTGTTGTCGACCACGAAGTCCTGCGCTTTGTCGCGTTGGGGGTCGCGGACGTCGATACCGAGAAATTGCACCCCGAGATTCTTGGTGGACTCGTAGGCGCGCTCAAGGTCATCGGCTTCTGCGCGGCACGGTGCACACCATTGGCCCCAGAGGTTGATGACCACGACCTGACCGGTGTAGTCCGACACCGCCCGGGTCTGGCCCTCGGTCATCAGGTCGGGACCGGACAGCGGACCGATCGATCCGCGTGTGTCGGGAGGGTCGTAGAAGATTTCGGTCTTTCCACCTGGGGAGACGAAGTCGAAAGTTCCGCCTTGCGCGACTGCGTCCGATCCCGACGCGCACGCGGTGGCGCCTATCAGTGCCACGAGGATAAGGGCCACCAGCTTGACTATGCGCCGGCCCGGGTTGGCTCCGCGACAACGAGTGCCCGGGGACGACGCGCGCGTCATGGCCACACCATCCGGGCATGTCCGGCGGTCAGTCGGGTGACCGCCGATGGCGCGGGCGTCCGCCTTGTCACCGAGAACACATGGGACACCTCTGCCACCTTTCACGAACTACCAACCGTAATACTAAGTAGGATAGTAGTTGGCGTCCTGGCGGTGAGCAGGAGGGCCAGGACTAGCGACGGAGACGGTCAATCGCGTGACAGAGAAATCGATGCATACCCGCGCATACCGTCGGGAACGCCGGCGACGAGTCGTCGGATGGCTGTTGGTGGCCGTAGGGGTGGTGATGGGACTTGCGCACGTGGTCACGCACCTCGGGCAATTACATTTCTTACCCTCTGCAGGCTGGCAGGATTTACTCCTCGGCTATCCGATGGCCATGGCGATCGCCTTTGTCGGGTTTCTCTGTATCGCAGCGCGTTCACGCGCCTGATAGCGTCGAAGACTGCCGCAAGGGGCTCCGAAGCGCCGGGCTGTTCGGGACTGCGACAACGTGAGCTTCAGAAGATGACCGGCCCGGCGCTCAGATTTCGACACACCCTCTGCGGATCTCACGCAAGATCGCAAGGGACGCAGATGCTCCGAGTTCGGGGACATCACCTTGGACCGAATTGGTGAGCACTCGTGGTCACCGTGCGCTCATCGGACCAGACTGCCTATTGCCTCTCGAACCTGCGCGGGGTCGTGGAAGACCGGGGTGCTGGTGATCCGTTCGACGGTCCCGTCGCGCTGAACGAGGAAGCTCAGCGGCAGTACCGGAGGCGCCGGTAACGCCTTTTGTACCGCATCAGCGTCTCCGAATGACGGGTAGTGGGCATTCAACTCGGTCAGCAGCGCGAGGGCGTTGGTTTGTTTGTCCTGGACGTTGACACCCACCACCCGCACCGCACCGGGTTCGTTGGCGTAGGCCTCAAGTACGGGGATTTCCTGTCGGCATGGAGCGCACCAGGAGGCCCAGAGGTTGATCAACGTGGGCTCTCCAGAAAGGGCGGAGCCGATGTCGATTTTCGTGGTGGAGCCGAGGCAGGGCGCGGTGACGCCGGTGAGGTCTCCGGGGAGTGCACCGTCCGGCGGGGCTTCGGGGCAGGGGCGCAGTGCAGCCGCGGCAGCCAGCTGCGCCAATTCGGCTTCATCGACCTCGCTCGTCGAGGTTCCGTGGGACGCGCCCGTAGGAAGTGAGGACGCTAGTTCTGAGTCGTCCCCCCGCGGCCAGATTGCCGCGATGAGTAGGATAGCCGCCGCAAGGGCAACTAGTAGCCAACGCATTTCGGCGCGCATCTGCGTTCCATCTCCTTATGAGGCGCACGCCGCCAGGAACGACGCACCACCATCATCATCATCACCTACTATCGTTCATAGTAGATGAGCTCGCGGGTGCGGCAGCCGCCCGGTCCCAGGGCACACAGGCGAGTGGTGTTGGGCTGCGCAGCGATCCGAAGACAAGTGGCGGCGTTCTCCGCTTCTAGCCGTTCGCGGCGCGCCCCCTGCCGAGGTGTGCGCGTGGGAATCCCTTTTATGCCTTGGAGAACTCTGTGATATCAACGCCTTTGGCTTCCAGCCACTGCTTCGGATCCACCTTCAGACCGGTGGGGTCCGCCACTTCGAAGTGCAGATGCGGACCCGTGGATTGGCCGCGGTTGCCGACGGTAGCGATCTGGTCGCCGGCGTTAACGCGCTGGCCTGTGCTCACCAGGGTCTCATTGATGTGTCCGTAGGTGCTCATGGATCCGTCGTCATGCTGGATTCGTACCCAGAGCCCGAATCCGGATGCCGGACCGGAGTCGATCACGGTTCCGTCAGCTGCCGCGTATATCGGGGTGCCGATGTCGTTGGCGATATCGAGACCGGTATGTGTCGTTCCCCAACGGGGGCCAAAATCTGAGGTAAGCGTGCCGGATACGGGTTTGACCGCAAGGGGCTTGCGCGTCTGGGCCTCGAGTGCCGCTCTCTGAGCCTCGAGCGCCGCCCTTTGATCCGCGAACCACTCGCCCTTGGCGAGTTGCTCGACCATGGCGTTCGCATCCGGGAGGGAGGGAAGGGCGAGGACCTGTGGGGCCGTAGGTGGCACGGCAGCATTTCCAGGCGCTGGGGCCTCGGGAGCGCGGACCTCTTCGACGTCGGCCTGCACGGTATGAGCTTGTGCGACGCCCGTACTGGCGGTCCCCGCCAGCAGAGCGCCTGCGGCCACAGCCATGGTGGCCATGAGCGCTGTGTGGTCGCCTGATCGGGCCGGTGTCCTGTGGCGTCCTCCTGCCGTATTCGCCGCAATCAGTTCCGGTGGCGTCACCTCGAAGATTTCGTGGTGCCAGCGAAGGCCGGAGCTTGTGCGTTTACGGTGCCGTGACAAAACTGTGCTCCTAAAATGGGGTCTCTGACGTGCGGTTTTCTGTGGCGAACCGCGCTCGTCTGAGGAAGTCCTCCACCGAATGTAACGAAACGATATACGAACTTTCGTCTAATTACTACCCGGCTTAGTAGCTGTGTGGCGGAGGCGGCGTCGTACGGCGATGAGGATTGCGGGCACCACGAGCAGTGCAAGAACGAGCTCGGGAACTGATCCGAGGCGGGTGGCCAGGGTCAGGTCGGTGCGCAAGGGGATGGCGCCGACGAGCGCGTCGGCGGTGAAGATCCGGCTCTGTTGTTGAACGGTACCGTCCGGTTCGATGATCGCGCTGACCCCACTGGTGGCGGCAACAAGCACGCTGCGTCCGTGCTCGACTGCGCGGACTCGGGACATCGCCAGTTGTTGATAGGTCATATCCGTACGCCCGAAGGTGGCGTTGTTGGTGGGCACGGTGATCAGCTGAGCTCCGGCGCGAACGGACTCCGACACGAGATCGTCGAAGGCCACCTCGTAGCAGGTTGCAACGGCCAGTGGAACGCCGTTGAGTTCTACGACGCCGTTGCCATTGCCGGCCACGAACTTTCCTGCCTGGTTCGCGTAGGGTGACACGGCGGTCATCACCGTGCGTAAGGGAAGGTATTCCCCGAAGGGGACTAGTTGGCGCTTGACGTGTTGCTGTCCTGGTCCGCTGACCGGATCCCACACGATTGCACTGTTGAGGGTTGTGTTGCCCTCCCCGATGAGGACGGCGCCGACCAGGACTGGGACTCCCATTGTCTGGGCGGCGGCGTCGATCCGGTCAGCTGCATCTTTGTTGAGTAGAGGATCGATGTCAGAGGCGTTTTCCGGCCAAATGACGAGTTGAGGTCGGCGCGCCCGGCCTGCGGCGACATCCGCTGCCAGTTGTTCGGTCCTGGCGAGGTGGTTGTCGAGTACAGCGCGCCGTTGCGCGTTGAAGTCGAGGCCGAGTCGCGGGACGTTTCCTTGGATAACCGCCACGGTTGTCATATCCCGATTCGGGACAGTGGTCGGCGAGAGGGACAGTGCGAGTAGTACGGGGATCGAGATCAGTACGGCGTTGCCCATCGAACTCCGCCAGCGGCGCGTCCGGGCTTGGATTACACATGCGGCAAGTCCCGTGCCCATCACCGCGAGTGCGAAACTCAGGCCGGGGGCACCGGCGATCTCTGCGAGCGGCAGAAGGATTCCGTCCACCTGACCGAAGGCCAGTCGCCCCCACGGGAAGCCCCCGAAAGGGGCGCGGGCACGCACTGCTTCGGTGGCCACCCAGGCACACGCCACCCATACCGTCGACAGTGGTAGTCGGCTGACCAGTGCTGCGATTGCACCGAAGAGCCCTACTGCAACCGCTTCGATCGCCGCGAGCGCCAACCACGGCACCGCCCCGACATACGCCCCTACCCATGGCAGGAGCGGCACGAAGAACGCCAGTCCGGCGAGGTAGCCGTATCCGAAGCCCGCGCGGACGGAACGCCCTCGGAGCATGAGAGTCAGGACCGCGATCCCCAAAGGAGCGAAAAACCAGGTCGTGCGCGGGGGAAAGCTGAGAAACAGCAGGGCGCCCGCCCCCAGAGCCGCGGCACAGCGGAAGAGGGCATCAGCGATTCGTCTGGTGACTGCCCGATGGCTCTGGACGTCCGCGTGATCCGTCATTCGCAAGAGGTCGACCATCAGGGGCTCTACCTTTCCAGGCAGCGTCGATCGCGGCCGCACTCGTCGTTTTCGGGGTCGCCACGATGGTGCGGCGTGTCTGCCATGGCAGTGAACTACTATCGGCGATAGTAGTTCATGCCGGTCGCTCGCCCGCAACGAAGTCCTGGAGGTACGAAGATGGCGAGATAGTGATTCACCGATACGCCCGACCGTGAACCGTGCAGCCTTCAAATCGTTTGTTTCACATGTAGCGTGATCAATTTGCCCGCTTGTCGACCTCACACTGGCACACGATGGGCGGCAACACGGATTTGGGTTGCGCGTTCTTGGTGCACGTGGCTGCACGGGATGCGGGCAGTCAGCCACAGTGGCCGAATGAACCCACGTTACGACACGACCTTGTCACCACTACCTCGATCGGGACAACCTCCATGACACGCTGGGCCTCGATAGTCATCGCACGCAAATGGCGGGTGTTCGCCTTCGCAGTACTGATAGTGACAGTCTGCGGCGTTTGGGGCACAGGGGTTTTCAGCAAGCTCAGCACTGGAGGCTACATCGATCCGGCGAGCGACTCGGCGCAGGTCGCTGAGATCATCGATCGTAACTTCGGGCAGCAGCACCCGGACATCGTGGCGATCTACACGCCACCAGAAGGAAAGACCGTCGCCGACATCGAGCAGAAGGTCACTTCAGTACTGGACCGATTCGCCGCCGAAAATCTGACGCGGTCGGTGTCGTCATACTGGACGGCCACTCCGCCCGGCAAAGGACTCCTCCTGTCCGAAGACGGCACCAAGGCGGCAGCGGCGATCATCCTCGCCCCCGATCCGCGGAGCGCGATGGCGGACTTCAATCAGCTGCTGCCCCAGCTCGAGGTCGACGGTGTCGACGTGGAGTTCGCTGGAGGCTCCGTCGTCGGCCAGGCATTCAATCACCAACTGCAGAAAGACCTCATCCGAGCTGAGGCAATCGCACTGCCCATCACGCTGGTCCTTCTAGTGTTCATATTCGGTGGCCTCACAGCCGCGGCGGTCCCGGTGCTCGTCGGCATTCTCGCGGTCTTGGGCGCCCTCGCCACCCTGCGGGTTCTCACCATGTTCACTGAGGTGAGTTCGTTCGCGATCAACGTCGCCTCGCTGATCGGACTGGGCCTCGCTATCGATTACGGGCTGTTCGTCGTCAGCCGCTTTCGGGAGGAACTCGAATCCGGCAGCACCCCCCATGAAGCCGCACGCCGGACCATTCTCACCGCAGGTCGCACGGTCATGTTCTCCGGTTTGCTGCTCATTTGCGCCTTCGCGGGCATGCTCGTCTACCCCCAGGCGGTGATCCGCTCGCTCGGGTTCGGTGCCATCGCTGCGGTCACGAGTGCCGCGGTGCTAACGCTGACTGCCGTCCCCGCGCTGCTGGCCATCCTCGGACACCGAATCAACTCGCTCACGTGGCGCACGAATGCCGCCCAGCGCGGCGAAGTGCGGGCCCGCCGATTCTGGGGTGGCGTAGTCACCCGAGTCATGCGCCGTCCCATCGCCTTCGCAGTCATCATCATCAGCGGGTTGCTGGTCTTGGCCGCACCGTTGGGAGGGGCGACGCTCGGCGAGGTCACCTACACCGCACTGCCAGCAGGCGATCCCGCCCGCACGGCCATGGAAACCTTGGCAACCGAGTTCCCGGCGACCGGCGAAGGCGCCACCGTGATCCTTCGCGGAACTGACGGTGCACCGCCCACCCCTGCGGATACCACTACTGTCATTTCCGCAGCGAGCCGTGTGGACGGCATCACGCAGGCCCTGGTTGTGGCGACGCGAGACGACGTCGTGGCAATGCAAGCGTTGTACGCCGGCGACGTCGGAAGCGACCGGGCGAGCGCCGCAGTGGACGAGTTGCGTGCCATCGCAGCGCCCGAAGGCACGCAACTGTTGGTGGGCGGCGGCCAGGCCATGGTCGATGACGGAAACGCCGCAATCGTGCGCTGGCTTCCCATCATGGTCGCCATCATGGTCGGTTCCACGCTGGTGCTGTTGTTCCTCGCTTTCGGTTCGGTGGTCCTGCCGATCAAGGCAGTCGCGATGGCTGGGTTGAGTCTCGCCGCGACATTCGGGGTACTGACCTGGGTATTCGAACAGGGCAACGGCGCCGCACTCCTCGGCGTCAGCCCGTCCCCGCTCGAGGCCACGTTCGTGGTGCTGATCCTTGCCGTGGTGTTCGGTCTGTCGACGGACTACGAAGTATTTCTCATGTCCCGCATGGTGGAGGCACGCGCCGAAGGGGCCACCACAGAGGAGGCTGTGCGGTTCGGGGCCGAACACACCGGCCGCGTGGTCACCGCGGCCGCCCTGCTACTCATCGTCGTCACCGGCGCGTTCACTGCGTCCGGTTTGTCGATCATGCGGTTCCTCGGTGTCGGAATGATTCTCGCCCTGATCATCGACGCGACGGTGGTCCGGATGTTGCTGGTGCCCTCGCTCGTCAAATTGATGGGCGAGGCCAATTGGTGGGCTCCGGCGTGGATGACACGGATACACGCTCGGTTCGGAATCGGGCACGGACGCGAGATCGAGACATCGCATCACCGGGTCAAAACATCAATCTCCAGTTAAGGGTTAGACTGAGTACGGCCGCGCCGGTGGCTCCATTGACGACAGTGACGTGGACCCGTCAACAACCATGACAGATCGAAACTGCTGAGCACCAACAAGGGCCGGTGGACGTCACCTCTCGATCACCGCGTGCGGAGCTGAACCGGCAAGCAGCCAACACTGCGGCAAGGCTTTTACCCGTGGCAGCGTGCTTCGACATCGAAAGGGAGATACCCAATGCCTCAACGTCGACCGAAGTTCTCGATCGTCCTGGGTGCCGTCGCCGCCGCGGCGGTGGCAAGCCCCTTCGCGGTGTACTCCATCTCCAGCACACCGGTTGATGTCCGCTCCGCTCACTCGCCGTCCCCGGCAGACACCTCCCTTCAAATCGCCGAGGTCGTGCTGGCAGCAAGCCCCGACATCCTCCTTCCATTCGAAGAGTTGACAGGGTTGGACCTGACCGAATTGCTGCGCTTCGGACTACAGAACCTCCCCATCCCCGCGGAGAAGCCTCTGCCCCCACAGCCGTCAGGTCCAAGTACTACCCCGAGCGACATTGCTGCCGGCGCAACCGGGGGCGCGCTGCCGACCCCCGGCAGCGCTCCCCCACAAGACCAGGCGGGGGTGACAGTCAAAGAACTGAGCCGGGACACTCCATTTCGCATGGTCGCTCTGACCTCGAACGGACGGCCGACACCAGCCGCCGAGGTTCGCGCCAAACAGCCAGACGGCTCATGGGGGCCGTGGTTCTCCACCACCCAGATCGACACGCCTCGCAAGGACGGCTCCACCGCCCCGGGCAAGCAAGGGACCGAACCCGTATACGTCGGCAAAACGACCACTGTTCAAGTGCTCGTTCCGTCAGACCAAACATCGGTGTCACCGGCCCCTCCCTCCAACGGCGGGACGGGCGCTCCCACTCCTGGTGCGGAAGCCCCCATCACGCCACCGCCACTCGGCTACGCCCCCGCCTCCGTCGTCAAGCCGCTGGCCCAGGCGCATCAGTCAAGCGATGTCACCGCCGTCCTGATCGAACCAGGAGAGACTCCGGTCGACAACGAATCCGGCGACGCCACAAACCTCACTGGGCCGTCCGGGCCGAAAGTAATCAGCCGTGCACAGTGGGGCGCCGATGAATCCCTCCGCTGCGAAGAACCCGCATACGACGACTTCCTGGCAGGAGCTGTCGTTCACCACACCGCAGGAAGCAACGACTACTCCAAGGAGGAGTCCGCCGACATCATCCGAGGGATCTACGCCTATCACGCACAAACACTCGGATGGTGCGACATCGGTTACCACGTCCTGGTCGACAAGTATGGCCAAATCTTCGAGGGCCGCGCCGGAGGACTCGACAAGCCAGTGCAGGGCGCCCATACCGGCGGCTTCAACGAAAACACGATGGGCATCGCCATGATGGGTGACTACACCAACGTCGAGCCGACCCCGGAGGAAATCAACTCTGTCGGGCAGTTCCTCGGCTGGCGCCTGGAAAAGGCCGGGCTCGATCCGCAGGGTACGACCACCATGTACTCGGAAGGCACTGACTACACCTCCTTCCCGGAAGGAGCCGCTGTCGACATCCCTGTCATCTCCGCGCACCGCGATCTCGGGAACACTACTGATCCCGGAGATATGGGGTATGCCCACATGGACGAAATCAGAGACATCGCTGCGGCCTACGACGCAGCTGGAAACGAGTCCGCGTTCCAGGCGGCCGCACCGACGGGGACACAACCAGCTCAAACCGAATCGAGCCCACACCCCAATACAGACCCGCACTCGGCAACCAGCCCGACAGACTCGCGGCTACCGGCCCTCGCGTCGGAATTGGTCAGGCTGACCGATCAGTCTCCGCTGGCACGAAAGTGGCAATCGGAAGGCGGGGAGACCGGGCGACTCGGAAGAGCTCGAAGCGGGGAGCTCACTACGCAGAATGGCAACAGATACGCCGACTTCGCCAACGGCGCCATCTACACCTCCTCAAACGGCGAGGCGTGGGCCGTGTTGGGCGCAATCTACAACGCGTGGGAATCGCTCAGCGCCGCCGCCGGAGAACTGGGGCTCCCCACCAGCGACGAGTACCGCATTCCGGAAGGCCTACGTACCGACTTCGAAAATGGTTCTCTGGTCTTCAACGAGATCACCGGGATTGTCACCAAGATCCTCGCCGTGAGCGCATCCTCGCTCGTCTCGGAGGCAGCCCCAGAGGCCCCTCCGGCGCCGTAGAACGGCAACCGCGTTCCCTGGGCACACGTGGTCCCAGTCGTCTGCACTGCGTCACCTTTGCCAGGGCGCCATGAGCAACTCGGCATGCAACTGCTGATTGATCTCGAGTGCGGCTACTGCGATCACCAGCACGACCATGTGTGGAAGCGAAATTCGCCGCGATACTCGGACGGTGACCCACCGACCGGTAGCCCAGCCGACGGCTGCGCGGGCGCACGCGACGACCGTAGCCACAAGAAGGATCGGAGCCGCTGGGTTGTATCGGATCGCCTCGCGTAGTTGGCCTTGCGTGATCAGATACCAGGATCGGGTGGCGCCGCAGAGTGGATCCATGATCCCCAGTCGGTGCAGAGGACCGTGCAGATCGACCGGCGGCAACCCGAATAGGGCGAGCGCCACTGCTATCACAAGGCCGGTCACTGCAAGCCACGTCCAGACCGGGTGCACGTCATCGCGCTCGAGACACAGCATCCGCTGAGTTCGTTCAGGTTGATGGCGCATTCGATCAGTGTCACATAAACCGCAACGCTCCCGGGAACACATCCATGGCGTCCTTGCCGGCGGCTGGTGCAGGAGCACAGCCTCGCAGCTACTATGCCAGTTAGTAGTTTGCCGTATGCGGGAGGATTCCATGACGATTGCCCACTGGCCGAGACGACGGTGGCTTGTCGCACTGTTCGGCATGGTGGCGGCGCTGCTTGCGGTCGGCATCCCCACCGACGTCGTACCCACGTCGTTGTATCAGCGGATGACACCGGTGTTGTGGTGGAACTACCCAATTTGGGCGGTAACCGCGGTCTTGAGCGGCCTGATCGTTGCGACGTACGTTCGCACCGATGCCCCGTCAGCCGCCTCATCGCGAGCAGGGGTCGGCGGCAACGTGCTCTCGCTTCTAGCTGTCGGTTGCCCCATCTGCAACAAACTGGTCGTGATGGCACTCGGTACCACGGGCGCATTGACTCTGTGGGCTCCCCTACAACCAGTACTCGGTGTCGTCTCGCTCGGGCTGCTCAGTTGGGCGTTATGGAGACGACTGCGGGGCGAACGGGTCTGCCGAGTTTCATCTTCGCCCAGTGCTGTCCCGGCACTGTCGCCCGCCGGTCATCCCGACACGGCACCGTCGCCGTAGCACCGCACTTCATTGATTCCCAATATCCCGCTTCTATCTGGATCATTTTGGCAATCGCCGAATCCACGAGGACACTGCGCTTTCCGATTCTCGACCCGCCCGATGGCCGGCCAGGAAATCAACTGACGCATCGGAGTGCTCGATCGAAACAGGTCACCAGGCCCTCGTCCTGCCATCCTCGCGCGACTGCAGAGAGGATCTTCTTGCCTCGGTGGATCCGGCGAGTCCTCCATCGGGGTTAGCCGCTCGATTTCAACGGTGCGAGACCTGCCTGCTGGCCGCAGCGCACATGTGTGGTCATCTATCATCAGCGCACGTGCCGGAGGTGTGCAACCCACGGCGAGAATCTGTGCGGGTCACGGGCCGGCGTTGATCAGGCTCCGTGGTCTTCGCACCCAACCACTCCGGGCTGATCTGTCCGCGATTCCGGAGATCGACGGCGCCCGCATGACCCAGAACTCCTGGGCACCGCCGTCGACGTGGGTGACGGCGCCCAATTGAGGTGCTCAGCTGGTGCAGTCGAGTGCGGCGCCCATGTGGTACCCATTGTGGCAGTGGATCATCCAGCCGCCGGTAGGACCACGACGGTGTCCTTACGCGGCCCGGGAGACCCGTCCGGTTTGACGACCTGGAAGGTGTGACCGTGCAGGTGCATCGGATGCCACATCATTGTCATGTTGGTGAACGTCAGACGGGCGCGCTGGCCTTGCCGGATGGTCAATGGTTCGGTGTTGTCGAAGGTGCGCCCGTTGATCTTCCAGGTATAGCTCGTCATGTCCCCGCCGAGATCGGCTCCAGATTCACATCGGGCTGGCCCTGAGACAGCATCACCTTCCCGGTCGCCACAGAGGCGTCGACGGTCCCGACCCGGCCCTTGGTTGCCCCGAACGTAACCCGGTCAGGCGGATCCTTCCGTTGCATGGGTGGCGAACCGGCGCAGCCGCAGGCTGTTGCTGACGACGAAAACGGAGCTGAACGCCATCGCGGCACCGGCGATGAGCGGGTTGAGCAGACCGAACGCTGCCAGGGGTAGCGCCGCCACGTTGTAGGCGAACGCCCAGAACAGGTTGCCTTTGATCGTCGTGAGCGTCGAGCGGGACAGGCGTATGGCGTCCGCGGCCGCGCGCAGATCGCCGCGGACCAGCGTCAGGTCGGAGGCCTCGATCGCGACGTCGCTGCCGGTGCCCATGGCCAGGCCCAGATCGGCTTGGGCGAGCGCCGCGGCGTCGTTGACACCGTCTCCCACCATCGCCACCGTTTTACCGTGCGCCTGCAGCTCCTTGATCGCGATGACCTTGCCGGCGGGCAGGACCTCGGCGATCACATCATCCGGATCGATGCCGACCTGCGCGGCGACCGCACGCGCGGCCCGGCGATTGTCCCCGGTCAGCAGAACCGGCCGCAGGCCGAGCTGCCGGAACTGGGCGATCGCCTCGGCCGAGGTGTCTTTGATGGTGTCGGCGACGACGATCACCCCGCGTACCGCACCGTCCCAGGCCACCCATACCGGGGTTGTGCCCTGAGACTCCGCCTCCTCTGCGGCGGCGGTGAGCGCGTTCGGTGCGGTCAGGGACCACTCGTCGGCGAGCCAGTTGCGGCGGCCGACCAGCACGGCGTGGCCGTCGACGACGCCGGTGACGCCTCGTCCGTCGTGGTTGGTGAACACGTCGACAGACGGCAGTCGTCGGTTGTCGATGTTCTTGGCGGCGGCCGCGATGGCCTGGGCGATCGGGTGTTCGGAGGCGGCTTCGAGCGCTCCGGCCAGTGTCAGCAACTCTGTGCGGTCCTCGCCTGCACCCGGGTGAACCGCCGCCAGGCTCATCCGTCCGGTAGTAATGGTGCCGGTCTTGTCGAGCACGATCGTATCGACCCGTCGGGTGGACTCGAGCACCTGCGGGCCCTTGATCAGGATGCCGAGCTGGGCGCCGCGTCCGGTGCCGACCATGAGGGCGGTGGGGGTGGCGAGCCCGAGAGCGCAGGGGCAGGCGATGATCAGCACCGCGACGGCGGCGGTGAATGCCGCGGTCACCGTATGACCGGTCACCAGCCATGTACCGAAGGTGGCCAGAGCCAAAGCGATGACGATCGGGACGAAGATAGCCGAGACCCGGTCCGCCAGGCGTTGAACCTGGGCCTTGCCGTTCTGTGCGTCCTCGACCAGCCGTGCCATCTGGGCCAGCTGGGTGTCTGCCCCAACCCGCCTGGCCTGCACGAGCAGTCGGCCGCCGGCGTTGACTGTCGCACCGATCACCTCGTCACCGGGCCGCACCTCGACCGGGACGGATTCTCCGGTGAGCATCGAGGCGTCCACCGCCGAGGCGCCCTCGGTGACGACTCCATCGGTCGCGACCTTCTCGCCCGGGCGGACAATGAACACGTCCCCGACGGCAAGTTGTGCGATCGGGATCCGGGTCTCGTCACCGTCACGCAGCACGGCAACGTCCTTGGCCCCCATGTCCAACAGTGCCCTCAAGGCCGCGCCGGAGCGCTTCTTCGCCCGTGCCTCGAAGTAACGGCCGGCGAGGATGAACACGGTAAGCGCGGCGGCCACCTCGAGGTAGATGTGATCGGCACTCGCGCTCACGTCGGGGAGCAGGCTGAAGGTCATCCGCATGCCGGGCATGCCGGCGTGGCCGAGGAACAACGCCCACAGCGACCACAAGTAGGCGGCGATGACACCGACGGAGATGAGGGTGTCCATCGTGGCTGCGCCGTGGCGGGCGTTGGCCCACGCCGCCCGGTGGAACGGCAACGCGCCCCACACCACGACCGGCGACGCCAGTGTCAGGGCGAGCCATTGCCAGTTGGTGAATTGCAGCGCGGGGATCATGGACAGGGCTGCGACGGGGACGGCCAGGCTGAGCGAGATGAGCAGCCGGATCCGTAACGAGGCTGCCTCGTCCGCTTCCTCGGCGGCGGCTCCGGTTTTCTCGACTTGCACCCCGCCTCCGGCCGTCGGGGGTGCGGGAAGCGTGGCGGTGTAGCCAGTGGCCTTCACGGTGGCGACCAGCTCTGCGGGTTCGATGGATCCGCTATAGATGACTTTGGCCTTCTCGGTGGCGTAGTTGACGCTCGCGCTGACCCCGTCGAGTTTGTTGAGCTTCTTCTCGATCCGGGCCGCACAGGAGGCGCAGGTCATGCCGCCGATGAACAGCTCGATGCTGTTGGGGTGATCGAGTCCTGCGGCGTGGTCGGTGGTGCTCATGAGCTGTCCTCTCCCGTGGATGCCTACCCGGCGGTGGAGCGCAGGAGCGGTTAGGCGGTGGCCAGGTGGTAGTCGCCGGCCTCGTCCAGGGCGGCGGCGACCTGGTCACCGGTGAGCGGTGTGGTGCTGGTGACGGTGACCGTCGAGGTACCGTCGGCGACCAGGTCGACCCTCACTTCAACGACGCCGGCGAGTGTGCGCAGCTCCTCGGTGACAGCGCCGACGCAATGGCCGCAAGTCATCCCGGTCACTGGGTAGCTGGTGCTGGTGGTGGCGGTCATGGTGTTGTCCTTCACGGTCGAAGTCGGGATGGAGGGGGCACTCTGTTGCGGGGCGCAACAGGCGCATCCGGCCGCCTCGGGCTGAGCCAGGGACAGGGCGACTGGGCGGGTCGGTTTCACGGGTGCTTCATTCCTTTTCCTAGGGGATGCTCAGGAGCGCACGAGACGTGCGATCGCCGCGGAGGCTTCCTTGATCGTCTCGTCCGTGCTCCCGTCTGCGCGGACGGCGTTGCTGACACAGTGACGCAGATGCTCCTCGAGCAGCATCAACGCCACCGCCTCCAGCGCCCTCGTCGCGGCGGCGATCTGGGTGAGGACGTCGATGCAGTACTTGTCCTGGTCGACCATCCGCTGTAGGCCGCGCACCTGACCCTCGATCCGGCGCAGCCGCTTGAGATGGCCAGCTTTGGAGGCCATCTCAAGCGGCGTCGCGGTGTTCATCGCCGACCCTTCCCTGAGTCCTACTCGGGACTATACCATACCCCTGATGGGTACCACTGGTGCAACCGGGATACGCTCCCGCCGCGTGGACGGAAGACCGATCCGCTGGCGGCCGCCGGTGTCGCGCAAGCCCGCCGAGTCCAGGCTCGTCAGCGTTTCGAAACTTCAACTACTATCTACGCTCACATCTACTATCTATGTACGTAGATAGTAGATGTGATCCGCCTACACGAGGACACCCACTCATGCCGAGCCGAACCTCCCCCACGCCGCAAATGGGTCCTCGCGGCGCATCGATTCCCGCTGGTCGACGCAAGTCGCGAATATGCTGGGCCGCGGCCGCGGTGCTCGTACTGGTGCTGATTGCGGGCGGGGTCTTCCTCGCCACCCGCGACAGCACAACCGAGTTGGTGTCGTCAGCGCCACCCGCGGTGGGCGGGGACCTGCACACCGTCACGGTCGTGGGTGATGCGCTCTATGTCGGCGGGCACGCCGCGGTCGCGGTTTCCCGAGACGGCGGCCGCCAGTGGCAGCCGGTGCCGTCCCTACAGGGGGCAGACGCGATGGGCTGGGCCACCACCGACGACCAGGTCCTGGTAGGCGGCCACCCGGGCCTCTACCGTTCCTCCGATGGCGGCACCACCTTCACCCCGGTAACCGGTGCAGCCGCGATACCCGATGTGCACGCGCTCGGCGGTGCCGGGGCAACGGTGTATGCCGGCTCGCCGCGGGCCGGGTTGCTGGCCTCGACCGACGGTGGGGCCAGCTGGCAGGTGCGGAGCGCCCAAACCGGCCGGTCATTCATGGGGACGATCCTCGTCGACCCGAACAACCCGGACCGACTGATCGCCCCCGACATGTCCGCCGGGCTCACCGCCAGCAACGACGGCGGCCGGACCTGGACGCCGCTCGGCGGCCCCACCGGGGCGATGGCGGCCGCATGGAACCCCACCGACACCCGGCAGATTCTCGGCGTCGGCATGGGCGGCGCCGGCGTCTCCGAAGACGGCGGGGCCACCTGGCGGCCGGTCACCCTACCGATGGGCGCCACTGCCGTCAGCTACGACCAGAGCGGGCGCACCCTGTTCGCCGGTGCGCTGGACGGCCAGCAGGCCCGCGTCTACCGCAGCACCGACAACGGCGCGACATGGACACCGACCGCATGAACGCGGCTCATCCCCCAACCCCGGCCACCGGCCGCCAACCCACGGTCCGCCCATGAGCGACTTAACCCCCGCCCGCCGGTGCCTCGCACCGACGGTGGTCATCCTCGCACTCCTCGCGATCACCGTGGCCGGGCTGCTCGTCGCCACTCTCATGCGCCTGAACAGCGACGATGCATCCATCGACGCCAGCCCGACCGACGCGGTCAGCGCCGCGCCGCCCGCGGAGGTGGAGCGCCCACGCCGCGCTGCACGATATGGCCGCACTCTGCGCGCCCGACACCGACGAGGCGGCGCAACGTCGCATCGAAAGTGACGTCGACCTACTGGTGGCCTTCGCCCGGGCCTATCCCGACGCCAGCTTCCCTATCGACGACGAGACCGGACGGTCACTGGGTCTCCTCCTCATCGCCCGCAAGGAAATGCAGGTCTGCGCCCCCGACCGCGGCCGCCCGCGCCGCACTCCCACCGCAATTCCGGGACGACCCCGCCACCGGCGCCGACGTGCCGCCAGCCGCAGAGGCAACAACACCGAGCACTCCGTAGGCCCGTGCGAAGTACGTCGGCAAAGTTGGCGAATCTTGCTGTGAAACGGGTCCGACACGACCGCGGTCAGGAGCAGCCGCACCCGAAGCCGATCGGGCCCACACCGAACAGGGCAGGAAGCGCCCGCAGCTTACGGCGCGGTGCGACCGGTCCGGTCGATTGGGCACTCTCGCCCAATCTCCACGTGCTCAGACAATTGGGCGGTTCTCTCCTTCCGCAGGGTAGCTCCGTCGCAGATCACGACGGACCATAGCCGGGGGACGGGGAGGGCGTCATCCCCGCCAGCGTGCGAGCACCAATCACAATCGGGGCTTCGCCGCAAAGCTCCGGTTCGGGGACACGACCTTCCTGGATATCAGCCCGAGAACTCATCTACTATCTAGGTACGTAGATAGTAGATGAGGGTTCGTGGATGAAAATCCCGGTCCGGTTCGGAGGAAGTCATGCAGCAGTTACTTCTAGGGGTAGCAGTCCTGGCCTGCCCGATCGGGATGGGTCTGATGATGTGGATGATGATGCGCGGCGGGCAGAACAAGGGAGCCGATGACGCGAGCGAGCAACAGCAACTCAGGCAGTTGCGCGAGGAGATCAACGCGCTCAAGGCCGACCGCGTTGAGCGGCAGGGGTCCTGATGTCCACGTGGATTGCCGCCGTCATTGCGGCCGCCGCGCTGACCTCCACCTATTTCTTCTGCATCCGGCCGATGCGCCGCGGCCACAGTAGATGCGCGAGGCCTGCGGGGTCTGGGTCGGTGAGCCGGCAGGTGGCGGAATTGCGAAAGGAACTTCAAACACTCCAGAGGCAGGACTCGGCGGCGAAGAACGCAGCGCCGGCGCCGTCTGCCCGCGGTGGGTCGAGTCCGCTGACGGCAGGTGGTGATGTCGATGACTGAGCTCTTCCTTCGAGCGGCCGACACCGACCGTAATCAGATCGCCATCACGCTGGAGCGCGAGGTCGGCACCGGGCGGTTGACGCTGGACGAATACTCCGACCGTATTACGGCGGCATACCGCGCGCACGCTCGGGGAACTGGCGGCTTTGACGAGCGATCTGCCGCCATCGGCTCCGGCACCGGCCCCGGCTCATCCCGGCCACAAGACATTTGGGCCGATGGTCATTGGCCTGTCCGTACTGCTGGCCGGACTGTTGGTCACATTCGCCGGTTCTCCGACAGCTGCCGCAATGACGGCGATGATGACACCGGGCATGGGGTGTGGATGAGCGTGTGCGCTCACTGGCGGGTAGCGGATGGTATCGACTCGTAGACGGTGACTCCCGGCTGAGGCAGCGGCTCCCCGGCCGGGCCGACGGAGCGAGCGGCCCGCCCGTTTCCTCCCTACCAGCCCTTCGCCTCGACGCGCACGGTGAGGCACGCGCAGACAGTGCGTCGTCGCATCTGGTCGGGGCGGACACTGGGATGCGAGCACTTCGCCCCAGAGGGACACAAGACTTCGATGCCAGCACCACGCGCTCGCGGCCGGGGGTCACGCTCGAGGTCCCGTTTTCGGCCGGCGGCGGCCCGGCGAGGACCACCCTGGGGGTCGGAGTACGGCGTCGAGGCGCTCAAGTCACGTCATTAGACAGGCGTGATAGCCGAGTGCTGTCGATGGTGTCGACAACGTCTGTGGGGCTGTGGTGGTGCAGGTCGAGGGCGACGACGGTGCACCCCTTGGTGGTCCACGTGTGACGGACGCCGGGAAGGTCGTCGAGGGCGTCGTCGATCAGCAATGCGCAGCTGCCGCAGTGCATGCCCTCGACTCGGAAGGTGTGTGTTGTGGACATGGTTGATACTCCTTGCACAAGTGTTGAACGAGGGTGCCGCGGAGTTTGCAGCAGAGAGTCGGTCGAACGCGGACGCCCGTCGCCTGCGTCACACCCGCACTGGTCGCGAGAATCTTTCCCGCTTCGCAGGTCGAGTCGCTCCAATGGAGAGGCTGCACAAGTGTTCGGTGACAACGAGGACGCCCACCGTCGCCGAGTAGAGAAGGCACCGATCAGACGTCTCGACGAGATCGGCGCACGATCTGGACCATTCCGCACCAACGCCGGGTGTCCGGCAGTGCACTGCTGCGGTGCAAAGCGGTGGACTGGTCGGTCGGCAGCGGCGCGCCGACCAGAACCTCCGTCACTGAGCTCGACACCGCTCCCGCCCGGGTTGGGGCGCTGGGCCGACCGGACGATGCCGCGGACGCTGTGATGCCTCCCATTCCGGGCGGGCGCGGGTGGTCGCCGCTGAGGAGTGGTTAGCCGGGCATCATCGCTGCGCACATTTCGGACATCTGGCCGCCGATCATCGTGTACCCATCCCCTCGGCGGCCGGGGAATGGCTGGCACGTAGCAGGGTTGTGCCAACAAGACCGATGGGGTCAAAGAGGAACGCGAGCAGGAATAGTCTCCCTTCGCGATACCTCTTGATGCCTAGGCCGAGAGCGCGGTTCCGGCGTCGCGATTGCCGACGCCGATGAACCTCCTGCGTGGCAACGAGTCCGACCGCGACGACTGCTCCTTTACATGCCGGGCCCCAAGTGTCAACCTACCTGTCTGCCAAGCCGAAGGTACCGGTGGGGTCACCGGGTAGACGCCGAGAGCGCTGAGCCGGATCAGTCCTGCGGCAACGCACCAGTCGCGTCTTCATGCGATCAGTCTGGGGACGACACCGACACGTGTGGCGGTCGTGGTTCATCTTCTCCTTTGGCCAGATGGCGGCCGGGCGATGGCCTGAAGGCATCGTCCGCCCGGCAGGCCGAGTGTCGCGGTGAACCAGGCGACGTTTCCGGCATCACCGTTAACCATATTCAGGTGGTGTAGTCGAGTCGGGTCATCATACCGGCGTCCATGTGGTACCCGTTGTGGCAGTGGATCATCCAGTCGCCGGGGTTGTCGGCGACGAGATCGACGGCGACCGATTGCATGGGTAGGACCACGACGGTGTCCTTGCGTGGCCCGGCAGACCCGTCCGGTTTGACGACCTGGAAGGTGTGCCCGTGCAGGTGCATCGGATGCCACATCATGGTCATGTTGGTGAACGTCAGACGGGCGCGCTGGCCTTGCCGGATGGTCAATGGTTCGGTGTCGGCGAAGGTGCGCCCGTTGATCTTCCAGGTATAGCTCGTCATGTCCCCGCCGAGATCGGCCTTCAGGTTCACATCGGGCTGCCCCTGCGGCAGCATCACGTTCTCGGTCGCCACAAAGTTGTCGACGGTCCCGACTCGGCCGTTGAGCTCGGCGGGCTGATATGTCGGTGCCGGTGCGGAGCCGGCTCCGGTGGTCAGTAGGGCTTGCGCCTGCGCGTTCTTGCCCTCAGCCATCGCTACCAGAGGGAAGATGCCGTCCTTGGCGGTCACAATGACGTCGTACCGTTCTCCCATTCCCAGCAGCAGGGCGTCTACCTCGACTGGCTGGACCGGGAAGCCGTCGGTGTGGGTGACGGTCATTTTGTGTTCGGCGAGTGCGACCCGAAACGCGGTGTCCGCTCCGGCGTTGATGATGCGGATCCGTACGCGCTGACCGGGTTTGGCCGAGAAGGTTGTCGGGGCTTCTGGTATGCGGCCGTTGATCAGATAGTAGGGGTAGCTGACATCGCCGACATCCCCGCCCAGCAGGGCGCTGGCGCCCACGCCGTCGGACATCGTTGCGCCGGGTGCTGGTGGGCTACTGGGTTGGGTTCCCTGATCCATTCCGGGCATGCCGCTCATCCCGGGCATTCCCGACATGCCGCCCGACTCTGTGCCCATGGATCCCATCCCGCCTTTGCGAAGGTCGGAAAGGATGTCCTGTGGGCTCTTGCCGACGCCGTCGGTCCAGTCGTCGAGGACCACGATCCACTCGGTGTCGTAGGTTCCGGTCTCGCCAGGATCATCGACGATGACCGGTAGGTAGAGCCCGTAGTCCGTGTCCATCCCGACATGCGGGTGCGCCCAGTAGGTGCCGGAGTGCGGGACCGAGAATTGGTAGGTGAAGCTCTGGCCCGGCGCGATGTCGGGGCTGGCAGGCATTGCCCCATCCATGTCGTTGCGGAGGGCGATGCCGTGCCAGTGCACCGAAGTGGGGCGGTCCAGCCGGTTCGTCACTTTCACGGCCAACTCGTCTCCGATGCTGGCGCGGATCGGGGTTCCGGGCACGGTGTCGCCGTACACCAGCGTGCGCACCCTCGGTCCGCCCAGGTCGATCTCGGTGTTCTGTGGGGTAAGGCTGTAGTTCACCGTACGTCCGGTGTGTGGCCGTGTGGCCTCGGCTGCGGTTATCGCACTTTCATCGATCACTGTCCCATTGGGATTTGTCGGGGTACGGGAGCAGGCCGACAGCACGATGCCACCGAGGCCGACCCCCGCGGCAGTGAGAAATGCCCGCCGACTGAGGCCGAGTGGGGACTGGGTGCTGTCGCTCATGTGCTTCCTTCAGTTCTCGGGCGTGGGGGTGGTGCGTCCTCAGCCTCAGTGCGTCGTGACCGGAACCGGTGTTGCTTGGATGAGGATTTGATGAAGGTTGCCGTCCCTTGACGTTGGTCCTCTGTTTAGGGGAATTCGGCTGGCGCCACGGGGAGCACGAGGTCGAGCCGGGCCCCGTGTCCGCGGCCCTCACTGAACGCGGTCAGCGCACCCCCGTGGGCGTGCACGAGACTGCGTGCGATCGTCAGCCCGAGGCCGCTGCCGTCCGGGCGGCGGGCGGGGTCGAGGCGGTGGAAACGGCCGAACACCGCCTCGAGCTGATCCGCCGGGATTCCGTCGCCCGTGTCCTGCACGCTGATCTGCACGTGCTCTGGGTCGGCCAGCGAGGTAGTGATGGCGACTGCGCCGCCGGCCGGGGTATGCCGCAGGGCATTCTCGAGCAGGTTCGCCAGTACCTGCTCGATACGTTGTCGATCGAGCGGCAACACCGGAAGGCGCGAGAGGCGAACCGACAGCGCGATGTCCTCGTCTGCGAACCGCGGGGCCGCGGCCGCAGCAGCCGCGGACACAACCTGCGATAGATCGACTTCCTGCAGGTTCAGTACGAGCGCGTTCTCGTCCACCGCGGATAGGTCGGCCATGTCCGACGCCAGCCGCCGGAGCCGGTCGAGTTGGTTTCGCATGACGTCCCAGGACGAGCCGTCCGCCGGCAGTACGGCGTCTTCCAATCCCTCCAGGTATGCGTCGAGTGTGGCAACGGGGGTCCGTAACTCATGTGCTAGATCGGCCAGCATCTGCGCGCGGATGCGTTCCGTGCGATCCAATCGCCCGGCCATGTCGGCGAACGCCCGCTCAAGTCGCGCGAAATCCTCGTCCGATCCGGATGTCGTGGCGCTGAATGTGTATCGGCCATGGGCGACATCGTCGGCGGCCGCAACGAGCCGGCTTACCGGGGCTGTGATCCGGCGGACCAGGAGCCACGACGCGACTGTCGCGGCGGTCAGGGCGAACGCGGCACCGGCAGAGAGCGCCGTCGCGACGGTGAGCGCGAACGCCTGCTCGACGTGTGATCGCACCGTCGGGTTGTCAACACCGGCAGCAGAGAGGTGGATACGGAACAACGGGGTGGCCACCATTGAGGCCACCGCGGTCAAAATGACAGCGCCGACGAGCAAAACCAGCAACTGGGCTACCAGCAGCCGACCGCGCAAACCCAGGGACCTCACCCCGCCACCATCCCGTAGCCGACGCCGCGCACGGTGCGAATGAATCGCGGGGCTCCCGCATCGTCGCCTAGTTTGTAGCGCAATGCTCTGATGTGGACATCGACGACGTGTTCATCGCCGAACCACCCCGGACCCCACGCCGCCTCGATGATCTGACGTCGACCCAGCGCTGCGCGTGGCCGCGCCGATAGTGCCTTCAGCACATCGAACTCGGTGCGCGTGAGGTCTATCGGTTTTCCGTCGACCGTCACTGTTCTGGCCACCGGATCGAGCTCCAGTGGCCCGAACCGACGCACCGGCTCCTCGCTTCCCCCCGATGGCGTGCTTGCCGATCGGGGCCGGCGCAGCATCGCCTTGATCCGAGCCACCAGCTCGCGCGGCCCGAACGGCTTCACTACATAGTCATCGGCACCCACCGACAGGCCCACGACCTTGTCCAGCTCGTCGCCGCGAGCTGTCAACATCAGCACGTAGGCATCCGAGAACGTGCGCAGCCGTCGACACACTTCGACCCCGTCAAACCCCGGCAGCATCAGATCGAGGACCACCAGGACCGGATCGGCCTCCCGAGCGGTCTCGATCGCCGACGGCCCGTCGTGAGCGAGTACGACCTCGAATCCCTCCCTTCTCAGATAGCTGGCGATCACACCGGCCAACGCCACCTCGTCGTCGACCACCAGAATCCGCTGCGTACCGCCGCTCACCGTGCCAGGTTATCGGCAACAGCCACAGTGCAACTATCTGCGGTGTGGGACGTTCAGGACATCGACCGAGGCCCGATAAGTAGCCTCGTCGATCTCGCCGGAGGCAAACCTACGATCCAGGATTTGTCGAGGGTCCTCTCCGACGCGAGGTTGTCGGGGGAAGACCCACACAATCGCCCAGGCCAGGACACCAATCACCAGAAGCCAGAAACCCGCCATTCCGATCATCATCCAGCCGGCTCCGCCGTACAAATCCATCATCACATCGACCTCCAACTGTTCTTCCTTCACTGTGCCTGGCTTGACCTGTCAGAAAGGCCACGCAACCCATGAAGATTTCGTAAAGGAAGCCCACAACACTGCGTGGGATTAGAAGCGCGACGATCTCGGATCGCCGAGACGGTGAACGGACGCATTACGGATGCAGATGCCGATTGACCTATACCCATACAGGGTATAGGTTCAATCTAAACCTACGTGACCGATCGGAACTGTGCGCCGCGAGAGAGGAGACGGTGATGACTACCGCGAAAGGCGAGCGGACGATGCATCCTGAACCCGGGGCTGACAGCACCAACATCGAGGACATCAGCATGGCGGCGGTGAGCGTGTGGATCGTCGTCGCAGTCCACCTCGACGGGCGAGCACACTGGCTGGAGCTGCCAGACTCATTCTTCACCTGGTGGCATGCGCTGTTGTACGGCGGCCTTGGCCTGTCGATCGCACTGCTGGTGATGATGGGTATTCGCCGTCACGCTCCGCGCGAGTCGTGGGTGAGCGCGGCGGCGGCACCTCCCCGCGGATACGGCTGGGCGCTGATCGGCGCGTTGATCTTCGGCGCCGCCGGGATTGGAGATATGTTGTGGCACTCGATTTTCGGTATTGAGACGGGCATCGATGCACTACTGAGTCCGACACACCTGCTGCTATTCGGTGGTGCCGCACTCCTCTTCAGCGGGCCTGTCCTAGCCGCCCGCGCGAAGACCCCCGATGCGACGACGTGGAAAGCTCCCCCCATGCTTGCAGCTGCCTCGATCGCAGCAATGGCGGGATTTGCTCTGAGCTATCTATCCGCGTTCACCACCGACGCCCCGCTACGCACCGTGGAGAACTTTCCGGAGGGCACCGCCGAGCATGCCGCCACCGAAACGCCGGCGGTCGCCGGCCTTGCAAGCTATCTGATCACGTCGTTGGTGTTGGTGGTGCCCCTGGCGTATCTGCTTCGATCGCGACGCCTCCCGTTCGGTGCAATCACCGTGTTCGTGACGGCTCTCGCGTTGCTCGCTGTGATGGTGCAGGACTTCACCGACTTGTCGGTGGTTCTCGCCGTGCTCGTTGCCGGGCTCATCATCGACGTTGTACTCGCGGTCGCAGGACGCAGCGTGTCCTCACACCTGCGAACGCTCGGCATTGCCTTCACTGTTCCTCTCGCCATCTGGTCGGCACAATTGGTCGAGCTGCAACTCAGCGAAAGAATTAGATGGTCGCCGGAACTTGCCGTCGGCGCCGTGCTCGTATCAGCCATGGTTTCGACAGGGGTAGTACTGGTGCTCGCCTACACCGGCGATGCCGGGTACCGGACCAACGCGTCGTACAGGAACGGACACCGAAATCGCCGCAACCATACCGATCCCATCCACGGCAGCGATGCGGTGCGGTCGAGCCGGTAGACTCCTACAGTCCAAGTCCAGGGTGGTGGGAAGACCGCGGCCGACACGTGTGGCGCCATGGAGGGTGCGGAATGAACGGGTCGAACGCTGTCGCAGTGTTGTTCGTCGATCTATCCGGATTCACGGCGCTCACGGAAGTTCACGGCGACACCGAAGCCGCCGACGTAGCCGAGCACTTCGCGGAGCTCACTCGCGCAGTGCTCACTTCGCCCGACCGACTCGTCAAGACAATCGGCGATGCGGTCTTGTTGACCTCGACGACCCCCACCTCGGGACTCGAACTGATCCGTCGGATTCTCGAAACCTGCAGCGAGGCCGACCACTTTCCGGCCCTCCGCGTCGGCGCACACGTCGGACCGATCGTCGAACGTCACGACGACATCTTCGGTACGACGGTCAACCTTGCTGCGCGCATTACCGCTGCAGCCGCAGGCGGACAGATCCTCACCAGCCGCCCGATCGCAGAGGCAGCCCACGCCGCGGGGATCGGCGTCCTTGACATCGGCCTGATGTCCTTCAGGAATCTGATGACACCCGTGGCGCTGTTCGACCTCGACTTCGGTGCGACCACTGCGTCGGGCGGCGTGGACCCGGTATGCCGAATGCGCATTCGCACATCAACTGCTGCGGGCCGACTGCACCACCGCGGCACCGATTACCAGTTCTGTTCCTTGGCCTGCGCTGCCGCGTTCGCCGAAGACCCCGAACGGTTCTCTGAACCGTAACCGGATAAGAGGCGAACCCGCCAGAGGAAGCAGCGCACCGCAGGATCGTCAACGGAGCCGATTCGACCGACTACTATGTCCGATAGTAGTGACGATCCGTCGTCAATCCGTGACGCGGCACAGCCAACACAATCGAAGGAGGATGTCATGCCCTTTCACGGTCGCCGGACAATCGGGCTCGTCGCGGGCATTGTCGCCAGTGTTGTGCTGACGCCGGCTGCTCCATTCCGACGTCGCAGACCTCCTCCCCGTTACCTTGTTCACGGTTCTTCACAGAACGGCTACGGTCGCCAGACCCGATATGACTCCTTGCCCCTGTCTCTCGCATGATCCGGGGGGGTGGTGTCGCCGGGTGTGGTGGTGTCGACGGACCGCTGTTAGGGACACGGCCAACCGAAATTAGGTAGGTCTCTTTGTAACGTGGGTGCCGGGCGGACCGCATCCCCTATTCTCGACCGCTCGCGCCGACTCTGCACACGGATCCAAGCCGACAGATCCCGTCAAATTTCCGGTGGAGAAACCAGGGATACTGCGACAAGATGTAGTTCACGCCAATTGCTGCGCACCGACGGACCGTGCTGGATGCGAATGCAACATCGCAGATGGCGGTCAGTCCGCGTGCCGTGTAAACGCTTCGTTCACCCGCCGACCCTCAATTCGACCCGTGCCTGGGGGTCTGCATCCCAAAGAGATGTCAGGACAGAGCAATAGGATTCGATCGCCGCCGCGCAGGTGGTCGCCGGCGGCACCGCCCCCTGACCGGAACCGATGATCGCCCCGGCAAGAAAGAGCACCCGATTGGCGAGCGCTGCCGCCACGCTGCCGAGTTCCGCGACATCCCCGCCAATGCGGGCGGCCGCATCCATCACTTGGTCGGGAAGTACCGGTACCTGGTCAGCGAGAATGGTATGCCCAGTTCCATGTGCGATCGGATACTGTGATCTCCCCTTGCTGTAGTGACGTAGGCGCGATTCCGCCGTCCTGATCACCCCTCGCAGACACCGCACGTGGACCCGAAGCCTGCGGGGTCTACTGATGTGTCGGGCGGTAATGGCGGGCAGTTCACGTAAACCATCAGCTGACCGGTCGAGACTGGCACCCTTCAACACGGTGGGCACCAGTTCTCGAATCAACCAATCGGTGAGAGCAGCCGTCGCCTCGTTCGTCGCCGGTACTGTGATCACCGGCACGGCAGACGATTCCATCAGTCTGTTCCAATCTCCACGCTCGGCGCCAGAGCCGAGGAGTTAGATACGTCCAGGCGCCGCGGGGGAATCGCCCAGTTCGTCGGCTGCCATGTCTTCGGCGAGGGCGCTCGAAGCCGTGTGGTGGTTGCCGGTATGGGCTTCCGCACGCATCCGCGCGACCATGTGCGGGTAGTGCATCTCGAACGCAGGACGCTCGGAACGGATCGGGGGCAGCTCGGTGAAGTTGTGCCGCGGCGGCGGGCAGCTGGTGGCCCACTCGAGGGAGTTGCCGAACCCCCACGGGTCGTCGACGGTCACGACTTCACCGTACCGGTAGCTCTTGAAGACGTTCCAGATGAACGGCACCGTCGAAGCACCCAGGACGAAGGAACCGATCGTGGAGATTGAGTTCAGGACCGTGAAGCCGTCCGAGGGCAGGTAGTCGGCGTAGCGGCGCGGCATACCTTCGTTCCCCACCCAATGCTGGACCAAGAACGTCATATGGAAGCCGACGAAGGTGGTCCAGAAGTGCCACTTGCCGAGGCGCTCGTCCATCATCCGCCCGGTCATCTTCGGGAACCAGAAGTAGATGCCGGCGTAGGTGGCGAACACGACGGTGCCGAAGACCACGTAGTGGAAGTGGGCAACCACGAAGTAGCTGTCTGTCAACTGAAAGTCGAGCGGCGGGCTCGCCAGGAGCACGCCGGACAGGCCACCGAAGAGGAAGGTGATCAGGAAGCCGATGGAGAACAGCATCGGCGACTCGAACGTCAACTGCCCCTTCCACATGGTACCGATCCAGTTGAAGATCTTCACCCCGGTCGGGACGGCGATCAGGAACGTCATGAACGAGAAAAACGGCAGCAGGACCGCGCCGGTGGCGTACATGTGATGCGCCCACACCGCGATCGACAGGGCCGCGATGGCGAGGGTCGCGTAGACCAGACCGGTGTAGCCGAAGATCGGTTTGCGGGAAAAAACCGGGAAGATTTCCGAGACGATACCGAAGAACGGCAGTGCGATGATGTACACCTCGGGGTGACCGAAGAACCAGAACAGATTCTGCCACAACAATACTCCGCCATTGGCCGGGTCGAAGATGTGACCGCCCAACCTACGATCAACCAACAGAGCCGCCAACGCCGCGGTCAGGAGTGGGAAAGCGATAAGGATCAAGATGGAGGTGACGAAGATGTTCCAGGTGAAGATCGGCATCCGAAACATCGTCATACCGGGGGCCCGCAGGCACACAATCGTGGTGATCATGTTGACGCCACCGAGGATCGTGCCCAATCCGGAGAGCATCAGCCCCACAATCCAGAAGTCAGCGCCCATTCCCGGCGAGCTGACTGCAGAACTGAGTGGCGTGTAAGCAGTCCAGCCGAAGTCCGCGGCACCACCGGGGGTGATGAAGCCGGCCGTGGTGATGATCGCGCCGAACAGGTACAGCCAGTAGCTGAACGCGTTGAGTCGCGGGAACGCCACGTCGGGGGCGCCGATCTGCAGCGGCAGGATGAAGTTGGCAAATCCGAACACGACAGGAGTCGCGTACAGCAGCAGCATGATCGTGCCGTGCATCGTGAACAGCTGGTTGTACTGCTCATTCGACAAGAACTGCATACCCGGCACCGCGAGCTCACTACGCATGATCAGCGCCATCAAGCCGCCGATCAGGAAGAAGACAAATGAGGTCACCAAATACATGATCCCCAGCACCTTCGGGTCCGTCGTAGTGATCATCTTGACGATGAACGACCCCTTAGCTGCCTTACGCGGAGGATACGGTCGCGAGGGGACCGGTGTAGGGGCGATGGCGGTCATATGTTCCCGCTTCCTGTCGAGACACAAGTGATGAGACGTTCTGCAGCTTAGATCACCTACTATGCACCATAGTAGTTGGGTGACTTCGGGAGGTTCGCAGCGAGTACCCGTTCCCACTGAGGTACCACACTCAGACCGGCAGACGTACTACCAATTACGTTCCGTGACGGTAGGATTCGGCGGCACGCTACGGCTCCTCTCTCCCACAGAAAATCGGTTGCGTAGATCAGAATCGCTGACATCGCCCTTCGCGCTACGACCTCCTATATCCGGGCAGCATTTCGACTGCCACGAGGCACGCAAGGGGCTACCACCACGGGTGACGTGGTGGTCAATCAGACGAGGTCCACCACCCGCTGTGCATATTTTGCAGCGTCTGGGAGCACGGGTGGCGCAACGGATAACCTGTCCTTTGTCAGGTCGCTGTGGGCAATCATGAAACCGGAGCACCCCGCAATATCCTCTCGTCTCTTTGATGCGCTTCTTCCGTACGTTGGACCCGATTCGGCCGCACACTGGGCAACGATCTTTGCGATCAAACCCCTCTGAGACCCCAAGGGTGGGACCCTGCTGATGCCCGCGCGTGGCCTCGGGTTGGCGCCTACCATCCCCGAGCATCACGCGCTGGACGTTTTCATTCACATGACAAATACCCGAACTGGTCTCGGTTACACGGATCGCTATCCAAACCTGTCCGGCAGGTCGTCAAGCCGATAATCTCTCCTGCATCCACGTCAGGTTGACGACTGGCGCAGGATCAATCCCCACAGCATTCGGTCTTACAGGCGAAAGTTCCAGAGCCCGTCTGCATGAACCTACTCGCCAGGACGCCACCCGACATTCGACAGCTTCCGGGAAGCGCGGCGGTTCGTGTCGACTTCGCTGTCAGTCGACACGATGCCTGCGAACCGAGCGGCACAGCGCCACAGCATTCGAGGAGGCCGAAACCGGCGAGGATCAGCCCGCCGCATAACACCCATCGGACTCACGCACCTTGATGCGATGAAGGGGCGGGGCCTCCCGCTCCCGTGGTTCCCGGCGAATGCTGGGGGTGTCACATCTACACACGACGGAGGAGGCCCCTATGAGCGAGTATGACGGAAAACAGTTCGTCCGGATCGACCTGCACCGGCAACGCTCGGTGATCGTCCGACAGTCCGACACGGGAGAGCAACTCTCCACCGTGCGGATCATCAACGACCCGGCCTCGTTGGTCATGCAGCTCGAGAAAGCCGGAGAACACCCGGAGGTGGTACTCGAAGCCACCTACGGCTGGTACTGGGCGGTCGACGCACTGCAGGCCGCCGGTGCACGCGTACATCTGGCACACCGTTGGGTGTCAAAGGATTCCGCTACCGTCGTGTGAAGAACGATGTCCGCGACGCGTCTGATCTGGCGGATCTGCTGCGGATGAACCGTCTACCCGAGGCCTGGATCGCGCCTCCTCCGGTGCGGAAGCTGCGCGAGTTGGTGCGCTACCGGGCAAAGCTGGTCGCGATCCGTTCAGGCCTCAAGGCTCAGGTACACGCAGTGCTCGCCAAGGAAGGCCAGTTGATCCCCGTTTCGGACCTGTTCGGCGTCGACGGCCGCCGACGGCTGGCGAAGATCCCACTCGGCGCGGCGTACGCGCAGCGGGTTATCTCACTGCTCGAGGTGATCGACGTCCTCGACAGCCACGAGGCACGCTTCACCACCGCGATCGCCGGCCAGCTGCGGAACCATCCCGGCTACCGCGTCATTCAGCAGCTGCCCGGCGTCGGCCCGGTCCTCGGTGTGAACCATCCCGGGTCCGATGCACACACTGTTATTTGTGTGCGACCGGTTGATCGGCACGTTCTGCAGCGTAGTACCTGGCCTCGTACTCGGTGGGTGGGATCCGCCCAAGGCGGTGCATCAGCCGGTCGGTGTTGTACCAGTGCACCCACGCCGAGGTGGCCTCCTCGACGTCGCTGACGGTGCGTAGCGGCCCGATGCGGAACGGGGAGTCGTCGGCGATGCACTCGGCCTTGTAGAGCCCGACCGTCGTCTCGGCGAGGGCGTTGTCGAAGGCGTCGGCCACCGACCCGATCGACGGCAGCAGTCCCTGCAGGAACAAGGTCTCCCCGAAGCGCAGAGCCGTATATTGCGACCCCGCGTCGCTGTGGTGAATAGTGTTTCCGCGCAATGGGTTACCTTGCATCGTCCGCAAGGTGCAGGCCTGGTTCACCGCCCGCTGCACGAACGCGGTCTCCTTCGACGTCGACACCTCCCAACCGACGATCGTGCCGGCGAACGCATCGATGACGAACGCCGTGTACGCGAAGCCGGACACCATCCGGACGTACGTGAAGTCCGCGACATAGAGCGCGTCGGGCCGATCGACCCGGAAGTTCCGGTCGACCAGATCCGGCGGCCGCGGCGCCGACGGCTCCGGCACGGTGGTGCGGACCCTCTTCGCCCTGCTGGCACCGCGCCACCCGTTGACGCGCATGAGCCGTTCGACGGTGCAGCGGGCCACCTCGATGCCCTGACGGCGCAGGTGGGCCACATCTTCAACGAGCCGTACAGCGACTCCGGCCTGCGTCGACCGTGCTCGTCCCGCTCGACGTAGTAGGAGGCCAGCACCGCGGTGATGGTGGCGTCCCACAATGCCCGTTTCGACAACGGCCGGCTGCGCCAGGCGTAGAAGGTTCTCGGGGCGATCGTGCACCCGTGCTCGGTGAGCACCCGGCAGATCGGTACGACCCCGAACTGATCGCGGTGTTCGGCGATGAACCGGCAGATCACTTGCGTGGCGGGTCGCACTCCCGCGCGAAGAAAGACGTTGCAGCCTTCAATATTTCGATGGTCTTCTCGAGCTCGGCGTTCTTCCGCCGCAAAGCCCGCAGTTCGGCCTCAGCCTCCGATGCCGACGCAGCCGGGGTGCCGCCACCCGCCGCCTCGGCCTTGCGGACCCACACCCGCACCGTCTCCGTCTTCAGGGACATCCGCTCGGCGATCGTACGGATCGCCTCGTACTCCGAGGCGTACTCGTCACGGTGTTCGAGGACCAGGCGCACGGCCTTCTCCCGCACCTCGGCTGGATAGACATTCGGCATAAGGATCACCTTCCCAAGAAAGAAGGTGTGCATCAAACTCGGGACGATTCAGTGCGGTATTCGTCGCCGAAATCGGAGACGCTCAACGGTTTGCGGGACCGGACGGGTTGTGTTCGTGGGCGGGACTGACCCCGCGTCACCACGAGTCGGACACCGTCGTCCATCGTGGGCACATCACCAAGCAGGGCAGCAAACTGGTCCGATGGGCGGCGGTCGAGGCCATCCAGCACCAACCCGCCGCCACGAAGATCTCCGTCGATCGTGCACGCATCGAGGCCCGCCGCGGCAAGAACATCGGGAAGATCGCCGCGGCCCGCAAGCTGCTCACCCTCGTCTACTACGGGCTGCGCGACGAGCACATCCGCGCACTGGCCTACAAGAGGACGGCGGCGTGAGCACCCCGGACGCAGCACGCGCGCGGCCGCTAATTTGTCTGACCCCCGCATCGCGGCGTGGTCGTGCCGCTTGATTGACCCCGCGTGTTGCCACCGCACCGCTCCATGTCCGCCCCATCGCCGGACGAAGGGATGACCGGCAGCCGGAGGAATTTGGCCCTGCCCCAAACCCATACGCATCACACTGGAGACGTTGCCGCACAACAACTACACATCGCCCCCGGACTCTCGCATCAGTGTGCGCCGTTCCGGGCCACCGTCAAGATCGTTCGTCCTCGCTGCGCTGCGGGCGCTGCATCTTGACCGATGGCCCTTGCCCGGCGCCGTCCACATGGAGGCCGGAACGGCTTGAACAGCACCCTTGACAGGCCGCCCCTTCAGGGATGACAAGTTCCGAGGGTGCAGAAGCCGTTGGACACGGGTGGTGGCCTACGATGAGCAGTGGGCCACCCGGGGCGACCGATGCCGCGAGTCGACGGAACAGCACCTCGCGCGACCCTGCCGGATGCACGTAGTGGATGGAGGTCAGGTCAGAGTGCTCCTCGGCGAGTGTCTCTATGGCGAAGCAGCTTTGGACCCAGTCGATCCGGCTGGTGATGTCGGCGTCGAGGGGTTTCGGCGTACTCTCGTGCGTAGCGCAGCCAGTGGTGGCGATGTCCACCGCCCTCACTCGCCAGCCGCCGTAGGCGAGCCAGATGACGTCGGTTCCGTGTCCGCAGCCGACGTCCAGTGCGGTGCGGTGCGGTGCGGGGCGTGAGATCCTCCCAACACACCCAGAAGCGCAGTCCGGGACCGGCGAAGCGCTGACATCGATCACCGGTTTTGGATCACCCGTATCGGAACATCTACTATGCTACATAGTAGTACATCGCCGTTACTCGGCTGCCGCACCCGGTCGGTCCGTACACGACGAGGTACTGAACCGTCAGTTTGTTTGGGGGTCACATACCCCCACCCACCCACTATTCAGGGAGTTTGCACGTGAGCCAGCCAGGCCGTCCTGTTGTTCTGATCGCCGACAAGCTCGCGCCGTCCACCGTCGAGGCATTGGGCGACGGTGTGGAGGTGCGTTGGGTCGATGGACCTGATCGCCCGGCCCTGCTCGCGGCGGTGCCCGAGGCCGATGCGATCCTCGTCCGTTCCGCCACCACCGTCGACGCCGAGGTTCTCGCCGCCGGTACCAAGCTGAAGATCGTCGCCCGCGCCGGCGTCGGCCTCGACAATGTCGACGTCCCGGCTGCGACCGAGCGCGGTGTCATGGTGGTCAACGCCCCGACGTCCAATATTCATACTGCAGCCGAGCACGCTGTCGCGCTGATGCTCGCCGCGACCCGGCAGATTCCCGCCGCCGATTCCACCCTGCGTGACCGTGAGTGGAAGCGCAGCAAGTTCAACGGTGTCGAGATCTTCGGCAAGACCGTCGGCGTCGTCGGGCTCGGCCGGATCGGTCAGCTCTTCGCTCAGCGTCTTGCAGCGTTCGAGACGCACGTCATCGCCTACGACCCCTATGTGTCGGCTGCCCGTGCCGCCCAGTTGGGCATCGAGCTGGTTTCGCTCGACGAGTTGCTGGAGCGCGCCGACCTGATCTCGGTGCACCTCCCGAAGACTCCTGAGACCAAGGGACTGCTCGGTACGGAGAACCTGGCCAAGACCAAGAAGGGTGTCGTCATCGTCAACGCCGCCCGCGGTGGCCTGATCGACGAGGCGGCGCTGGCCCAGGCCATCAAGTCGGGTCACGTGCGTGCTGCGGGCCTCGACGTGTTCGAAACCGAGCCCTGCACGGACAGCCCGTTGTTCGACCTTCCCGAAGTCGTCGTGACGCCGCACCTCGGCGCCTCCACGACTGAGGCTCAGGACCGTGCCGGCACCGATGTCGCGAAGTCCGTACTGCTCGCTCTTGCCGGCGATTTCGTTCCCGACGCCGTCAACGTGTCCGGTGGCGCCGTGGGTGAGGAAGTCGCCCCGTGGCTCGAAATCGTGCGCAAACAGGGTGCGCTCCTCGGGGCGCTGTCGGGCGAGGTCCCCGTCAATCTGTCCGTCGATGTGCGCGGCGAGCTCGCCTCCGAGGACGTCGAGGTGCTGGCACTGTCGGCTCTGCGTGGCGTGTTCTCGGCGGTGATCGAGGACGCCGTGACGTTCGTCAACGCTCCTGCCCTCGCGGAAGAGCGTGGCGTGACGGCCGAGGTCACCAAGGCCGCCGAGAGCCCCAACCACCGTAGCGTCGTCGACCTTCGCGGCGTCTTCGGTGACGGCAGCGTCATCAACGTATCGGGTACCCTGACCGGTCCTCAGCAGGTCGAGAAGATCGTCAACATCAACGGACGCAACTTCGAACTGCGCGCCGAAGGCCTGAACCTGGTGATCAACTACACCGACCAGCCGGGTGCGCTCGGTAAGATCGGCACCCAGCTGGGCAACGCCGGCATCGACATCCAGGCCGCTCAGCTCAGCCAGGACGCCGAGGGCGAGGGTGCGACCATCCTCCTCCGCGTCGACCGGGAGGTGCCGACGGAGGTGCGGGACGCGATCTCCACCGCCGTCGGCGCCACCAAGATCGAGCTCGTCAACCTGGTATAGTCGCCCTGCAGTGGCCTCCGTTGGCAAACGGCTAATGGCGGATAGGAATCCGTTCGCCACGGACAGCACGAGCGGCATCATATGCCGCATCACTGCACACCTGTCGAGGTGGCCTATGAGACGAGAAGCTTCAGGCAGAAGCGAAGCGGCCGTCCTGGATTCTTATTGTTGCAGTGCAGATAGTTTCAGCTAGTTTTCTTTCAGTCGATCAACCGCTTTGGTTATCGAAATCCCCCTTGTGCAGTCCGGGATCACGTCGCGCTGGACACTGTGCACGTCAGGTCTCGGCTCGGTGAAGTTCACGCGCTAGGCGCATCGCTACCCATTGCGGTCGACACAGCACCCACTTACAGTGGCGCGATGAAACGCACACGCTGTAGCCAGGCTGAAGAGGGATCGCCGTTGTGACGCCAATCATTCCGGCGTCGACCGTCGCCGACTACGTCATCGCGCGTATCGCCGACCACGGCAGCAGTCATATCTTCGGCGTGGGTGGGGCGAACATCGAGGATGTGTACGACGCCATCAACCGGTTCGGCGAGGAGATGACCGGCATTGTCGCCAAGCATGAGTTCGCGGCCGCGGCCATGGCCGATGGATACTCCCGCAACACGAACCGGCTAGGCGTCGTGGCAGCGACGTCGGGCGGTGGTGCGCTGAACTTGATTGCCGCCCTTGGCGAGTCTTTCGACTCGAGGGTGCCTGTACTGGCTCTGGTCGGTCAGCCTACGAAGGTGTCGGAGGGACGCGGGGCATTTCAGGACACCAGCGGTCGCGCAGGAACGATCGATGCCGAGATCCTGTTCGCGCAGGTGTCCAGATTCTGCGCAAAACCCACCTCCGGCGCGCAGGTGCCCGAGCTGCTGGAACGGGCGCTCACGTCGGCATCCCAGGGTGGCCCGGCAGTATTGTTGCTGACGAAGGATATTCAGCGATCCGGAATCTGCGACCTAGCCACATCGATGCCGTCGGCCACCGCACCGGAGCCGGAGCCGTCCGTCGGCCTGGACCGCGCTGAAGCCCTGATCGCATCGGTCGACGGCGCTGTCGTTGTCATCGCTGGACCGGAGGTTGCCCGGGCCGACGCCCGGGCCGAGCTCGAGTCCTTCGCCGTAGCACTCGGTGCCCGGGTGGCTGTGGCGCCGGACGCGAAAGACGTCTTCCGCAACAGCCATCCGTTGTTCGCTGGAGTGACCGGCATCATGGGTCATTTGGGTGTGGCGGAACTGATCGCCGACGCGTCGCTGATCGTCGTCGTCGGTACCCCGCTGCCGCAAACCGCCCGCGGCGGGCTCGACGCGGCGTTCGCGACGTCGCGCATTGTGCACCTCGGCTCCCAGCCGCCGTTTCTCGAGGCCGAAATCAGCGTCGCTGGCCCGATCGGCAAGAACCTCGTCGCTCTGGCCGGCGTCGTCGATCGGCGTGGCCCGATTCACCCGGATGGGCCCGGTCGCCCTCTCCCGCTGAGAGTGCCCCCGGCCACCGGTCCGGGCGTTCGGTACAGCGAGGCCATCGCCGCGATCTCCGCGCAGCTGCCGCCGGGTACCGACGTGTTCGCCGACGCCGGGAACACCGGGGCCGCGGTCGTTCACCACTTACTAGTTCCGGACGACGGCCGCTTCGTGGTGGCCCTCGGCATGGGCGGAATGGGGTACTCGTTCGGTGCGGGCATCGGCAGCGCGCTCGGGCGAAGTCGACGGACCTTCGTGATCGCCGGCGACGGGTCGTTCTTCATGCACGGCCTCGAGGTTCACACTGCGGTCGAGTACCAGATCCCCGTCACCTTCATCGTGTTCAACAACAACGCACATGGCATGTGCCTCACCCGCGAGCAGCTCTACTACTCGGGGAAATACACCTTCAACACGTTCAGCCGGGCGCACATCGGCGAGTCGATCGCTGCGCTATTTCCCGGCATCACCGCGCGTGCCGCATCCACCATCGCGGAGGTCGAACTCGCACTCGCGGAAACCGCCGCAGCGTCGGGACCCGTGTTCATCTCGCTCGAATGTGATCCCGAGGAAATCCCACCATTTGCACCATTTCTGGAGGAGTTCACCTCATGACAACCCCCGCCGTCCCCGACCTCAACATTCCAGGCGTGTACCGAATAGAGAACATCAGCGTCAAGGAGGGCATGCCGATGATCTTGGACATGACCCGGGCCGTCTACCCGCACGATGACGTGTACGGGCAGTACTGCACCGTGCAGGACTTCATCGACGCGCCGCCGGACGAGGTGTTCGAGTACCTCTCGGACCCCCGCAGCCTGGAGGAGTGGACATACAGCATGCGCGGATTCGAGGAGACCGAGGAAGCAGGACTGTGGATCTCCGACGACCGAATCGGCGACAACACCAAGATCTACACTCGCACCGTCTCGTCCCCCGACGCCCGCACCGTCGACTACCACTGTGCGTGGGACCAGGACAAGCACCTGTGGATGATCTATCTGATGCGGGTGATCGACGCGCAGGTGGTGCTGAACAAGCCCGGCTCGGTGGTGCTCTGGACCAACTGCCACCACCCGTTCTACGACGAGAACCCATACCCCGAGACTGCGCCGTCGGACCGTGAGCCGTGGGTCGGCGACTTCTGGGAGCTGTTCTACGCCGGGCACCTGATGGAGCTGCGCAACTTGAAAGCGATTTGCGAGCACCGGTATGCCCACGGCCAGCCGATCACACCGGAGTGGATGAGATGAGCACACACGCCAGGACCATGGTCAGCCTCTCCGACGTATCCAGCTATCTTCCCAAGAACACGGTGAGCGCGGACTATTTTGGGCAGGACGCGAAATCGGACGATCTGGCATCCAACGTGATGTTCAAGGCGCCGGCGTTCCGACACCACGTCGCGCCCGACGAGTCACCCCCGGACATGATCGAGCAGGCCATCGGGCCGCTGCTCGAGCGTCAGGGCAGCGACATGCTCGGCGAGATCGACGTCCTGATTACACACACCCAGCTTCCTGACCTCGGCATTGTCGGCAGCGGCGGTGAGATCGCCCACCGGCTCGGAATCGTGCCGGAGTGGTTGATCGATCTGCACAACGGTGGATGCGCTTCCTTCGTCTACATGATGAAGATCGCGCGGCAGATCCTGCAGAGCACGGATGCCCGCTCGGCGCTGATCGCCACCACCCAGAACAGTGCTGGACAGATCTTCACCCAGGAACAGGTGCGCGCGTTGCCGCAGGCCGCGATCCCGGGCGACGGCGCCGGAGTGGGCCTGCTGACCAAGTCGGGCGATTCGCCGATTCTCGACATCGAATGCCGGCATGCTCCTCGATACGCCGGGCAGATGACCGTCTTGGCAGATCCCCCCGCAAGTACTGGGAGGCGGGCACCGGGCAAATGCACCTTGGCTTTACAGAGTCGAAGATCGCGAAGGTGTTTGCTCGCGGAAACAAACTCGTTCCGGAGGTTGCGGCCGAAGTGTGCCAACGGATCGGAGTCGCGCCCAACGAACTCGACTTGTTGGTGACCAATCAGCCGAACCGGCTGTTCCTCCGCAATTGGCGTGATGCTCTGATGCTTCCGAAGGAGCGGCATCCGGATACCTTCGACGAGTGCGGAAATCTTTTCGGCGCCGGCATCCCGGTGACGTTCGACCGCGCCGTCCGAGCCGGAGACGTCACGCCGGGATCGGTGGTGATGTTCGCCGGGTTCGCCCATGCGGGCGACTTCGCCGGCGCCGCGGCGGTGCACTGGTGCGGCGGCCAGTCTTGAGCGAGGGTCCGCCGGTTCGCCCTCATGCTGAACGAGAACCCCTTCGGGCCATAGCGTCGGTGCGACGGCCAACGTTGTTGTGTGCAGCCGCAGCGCCAGCGAGTCGCGGTAGGGACCGCCCTTACGGGCGGGAAACGGTTCAATTTTGACTTCTGGCTTCGCCTATGGATCAACGATGTCGTGTCGAATTGCTGCTGCAGAGTTCCGAAGAATTCGACCCACGATCCCAGGGCCGGAATATTTCAATCGGAAGATCTGGAACACAATGCGCTTTCCGCATGTTGTGCATGCGCGGAACGCGCTCTTGTCTCGTTCTCCTGGTTGGGAGATGGGTAGTCCGGCACCGATCGAGTCCGAAATCCTCACCGCAGTGAGTACGGTTATCGATCTCTGTCGTTCTCATTGGTGATCGTCGCTCAACTACGCCTCCGTCCTTCCTGTTGGAGTCCGCGACTGCGTCGGGTCTTGGTAGCCGGCAAGAATCGTGATCAAGTTGCGGGCACTCTGTCGGGGTCGAGTTCGGTGACGGTGGTGGTCGAAATCGCGAGTACACGTGCGGTACGGATATCGAAGAAGAGGCCGGCGACGTGAATACATCCGTCCGACATCGCAGCCCCTATCATCGGGTGCCGCTGCAGGGTTTGTAGTTGGAGGGCGACGTTCACCATGGCCAGTTGATCAACGGCGTCGAAGCCGGTGTCGGCGGCGGAGCGAGCGACAGGATGTCCAGATTGGTATGCCCTCTTGCTGGGTTGGGCGTGTTCGAGCCATTCCTGGACGGCGATGCTCCCGGACGACTGCGGGTGCGGGCGGTCAGGATCGGCGAGGAGTGCTTTCATGGCACCGCAGCCCGAGTGGCCACACACGATCACCGAGCTGACACCGAGTTCGTCGAGGGCGAATGCCAATGCCGCCTCGATGGAGGTATCGCGCTGACCGGCGGGGACGAGGTTGCCGATGTTGCGGACGGTAAAGAGGTCCCCGGGGCCACTGCTGGTGATGATGTTCGGGACGATGCGAGAATCGGAGCACGTCAGGAAGAGCGAGTCAGGGTTTTGTCCGTCGTGCAGGTCGTCCATGTGGGGGCGAAGGTGCGGCGCATGGGTGCGGTGGTAGTCGGAGATTCCGGCCAGCACCGATCGCATGGCCCGGGGACTGGGAAGGTGGGCGTCGTTACCGTCGTGATGGTGATGGGGCAGGTACTTCTGCCATGCCCGCCAAGGGGCGAAGCCACCTCGTTTGCTGAGCTGCGCCGTGCCATCGGTGGTGCGTGTCGGAGGGCCGGCCACTGCGGCGGCCATGTCCGCAGTTCCTCTCTCGTCGACGAGGACGGTCCCGCCGGTGCTTTCGTGTTGACGTGACCATTCTTCGATCACTTCATAGGCGGCGTGGTCGAGGAAGTCGACGGTGAGCTCGACTGTGACATGGCTTCCCGGTGGTACGGACGCAAGCACGCTGGTGAGCCGTGGCAGTGCCAGGAAACTGCACGAGCCTTCGACCACTACCCGCCATTGGCGCGATTCCGGTGTGCCTACGGGTTCGGCGTGGATGGAGGCGCGGACCACGCGCCACACAACCAGTGCGATCGCGAGGATCAGTCCGATGAGCACACCCTCGAGCAGGTTGAGGAACACGACTGCGGCTGCGGTGACGCCGTATACCCACAGATCACCGGTGCGGTGGGCAATCCGCAGGTGTGCGAGTTTGATGAGCTGGATACCGATCACAATCAGCAGGCCGGCGAGAACGGATTTCGGGATTTGCTGGACAAGGCTCGCGAGCAGTGCGGAGAACACCAAAATCCACACCCCGTGCAGGATGGTGGAGGCCCGCGTGCGCGCTCCAGCGGTGACGTTGGTGGAGCTGCGGACGATGACGCCGGTGATGGGCAGGCCGCCGAGCATGCCGGAGGCGATGTTCGCGGCGCCCTGGCCGATCAGCTCGCGGTTGAGGTCAGAACGCGGGCCGGTGTGCATCTTGTCCACCGAGACGGCCGAGAGCAGGCTTTCGACGCTGGCGATCAAGGCAACGGTGAGCACGCCCGTGGCGATACCGAGCCACTGTCCGTCGGGCAGAGACGGGAGGCCGAGGGCGTCGAAAAGGCTTCCGTCGAGGGCAATGCGATCGGCATTGATCGGCAACACCAGCGACAACACGGTCGCGGCGACGACCGCCACCAGCGGGCCGGGCACCCTTCGCAGCCTGTCGGGCACGAATTTCCACGACACCAGGATTGCGATGACTGCTGCGCCGACATAGATGTCGTCGAGATGGGCAGTTCCGATCTGACTCGGCAGCGCAATCAGGTTGTTCCATGCGGAGCTTTGCGAGCTGCCACCGAGCAGGACATGCACCTGCTGAAGGGCGATGGTGATCCCGATTCCGGCGAGCATGGCGTGCACCACCATCGGCGAGATCGCCAGAGCGGCACGCGCGATCCGGCTGAGACCGAAGAGAATCTGCAAGACCCCCGCACCCACCGTGATCGCGCACGTCACCTTCCACCCGAACGTATTGACCAGTTCAGCGACAACCACAGTCAGACCCGCAGCCGGACCACTGACCTGCAACGGCGATCCGCCCAGCAGGCCTGCTACCACACCACCGACAACCGCGGCGATCAGTCCGGCCATGATCGGCGCCCCTGATGCGATGGCGATTCCCAACGACAGCGGCAGCGCTACGAGAAAGACCACCAACGAGGCGGGAACGTCGTATCGCAGTAGGGTGGCGAGCCAGCGACCTTGAGGGTTGTCGGAAACGGCGCTCCCTGCGGGCGGAGCCTCAATGGATGTCGTCATCTCTTCTCCTCGACCACGATCAGAATGCATGAACAGAGGCAACTCGTAGGAACGCCCGTCACAGGGACCAGTTTGGTGCTCAAGGTAAATGGCGTGTCGCCTTGGCTGTGCGATGGATGAGCATGTTTCGGCTTCGGGCCGCTGTGTCCCGACCAACCTACGAGCCAAGACTTACAGAAAGCTGAGAAACGCCGAGTGCATGACCTAGGTCACTGCCGTCAGGGTCAAGGATTGATGACGCCGAGCTTGGGGGAGTTCAGCGAGAAAGCGTGGTCTACCTGATGCTGTTCGACGAGACATGCTTCCCGACCTACGGAAGGCCACGTAAGAACCGGAAACGACACCGGACTCCCAATCCCCGACGGTTCTTCGTCTACGCCGATTCAGAGATGCTGACGGCGACACGCCCGAGGCCTTGCTTCAACGGACGAGACGACGAGCCAAGAGGGCAACGAGATCGCTGTACGGGGCCGCCGCCAAGACCCACCGGACGGATCACGCACCACACTCGGCGGAAGACTCTGCTCGTCACCGCCGCAATCCTGTTCGGGGGGTTTACGCAAAGCACGACGGGCATCGGGTTCGTCGACGCCCACACCGACGAACGCACTTCACACCACCTCGTGAACCTGTCCGCCAAGGCACGGGAGGCAAAATGACGACAACTTCCTCGGGGGTGCGGCAGGTGACACCTCACCTCGAGAGAAAATCGTCGTGCTCAGTGTGGGCGCGTTGGACGAGGTCCATCAACTGTTGCTCTTCCCTGACCAATTGACGGTATTTCGGTGTCAGCTCCCGAAGTTGTTGTTCCTCGGCAAGTAGCTTGTTGTAGATCCTGTCCCGTTCGGCGAGATCGGCGGTGTACCCGAGATCCAGATAGGCGGTGGCGTGACGGCGCGCACCCGAGATCGCGGACTGCGCCTTTCCTCGGGGGCTGCGGACCGATGCCACGACCGTGACAATCAGGACCCCGACAATCACCCCCAGGGACAGGCCCGTGCTGATGACCACGACGGGCACCGGGTTGCCATCGTTGACGAACGGCACGTTGTTCTCGTGAAGCGCATGCAGGATCAGCTTGACGCCGATGAATCCCAGAATGGCCGCCAACCCGTAGGAGAGGTAGACCAGACGATCCAGGAGTCCGTCGAGTAGGAAATACAGCTGACGCAGACCCAACAACGAGAAGACCGTCGCGGTGAACACAATGTAGACGTTCTGTGTCAGCCCGAATATTGCCGGGATGGAGTCCAGTGCGAAGAGGAGGTCTGTGCCGCCGATCGCCACCATGACCAGCAGCATCGGGGTCATGGCCCGTTTGCCCTTGTCAAGGGTGAACAGCTTGTCGCCGTCGTAATAGTCGGTGGTGTGGAACAACTTTCTAGCCAGACGGATGATGAAGTTATCGGCGGAATGCGACTCCTCCCCTTCGGGTTTGAGCAGGTTCCCCGCGGTAATCAACAAGATCAGGCCGAACAGGTAGAACACCCATGCGAACGAGTTGATCAGTGCCGAACCCAGAAATATGAACCCGGTCCGGGCAACAAGCGAGAAGACGATGCCGAACAACAACACCTTCTGCTGATCCTCGCGCGGGACCCGGAAACTGGACATGATGATCAGAAACACGAACAGGTTGTCCACCGAGAGGGCCTTCTCCGTCACATAACCGGCGAAGTACTCCGATCCCATCTCGGTGCCGCCGAAGACCCAAACCACAACGCCGAAGAGGACCGCGACCCCGACGTACAGTGAAGACCAGATAGCTGCTTCCCGCAATGTCGGGGTGTGCGCCTTACGAACATGGACGAAGAAGTCGAACGCGAGCAGACCGAGAATCACCAGGATCGTCACACCCCAGACGAGCGGAGAAACTTGCATTGTTCCTGCTTTCGGCGAGTCGAATCGGCCGGGACCGGATCAGGTCCGCAAGTTTCAGTCTGCGTTCATGCACGCTATTTCGCCACGGTGCCTCCGAACACCGTCCGCGAGACCGGATGTCAGGCCGCGGCGCGCCGCTGCGAGCGTGGATGTTCGGACGATCTCGTCACGCCTGAAGATGCACGACAGTCAGTGGGGCGGCGATCACCCCGCCCGTCACCACAGCCAACGTCACCCGGTCGCGAACTCGTTGCGCGGCGCTCGCCGGTGAAGCGAGCCGTTGGGCGCGGGCAAGGACGCCGACCGACGACGCGCCGAGCGCATGCGCAGGTGCCGGCGAAGGACCGGTCAACGCGACGAGAGCGCCGAGCACGCACCCGGACCCGTGAACCCGCGCAGCGCCATCGTCGGCGCACATCTCCAACAAGCGCGCGAGATCGGCATTCGCGGTGGCGAACAGCCGCACCCGTGGCAGCACCTGACTGATGGCCCGGGTCACCTCGAGGATCGCGTGGTGCCGACCCGCCAAGTGCGCGCGCTCATGCGCCAGCACGGCGTTCAGATGACGCTCGTCCAGAACAGCAACAGCGCCGCTGCTGATCACGATCGTCGACCGTCGACCGGCGACACAGTAGGCGACCCGCTCCGGCGCGTCGACAAGTACTGCATCCCATTCACCCACGGTGCGTCCGAGACCTCGGACCAAATGTGCGTGTCGGCGGGTGTGCTTCCTGCTGCGTGCCACGCTCCGGCACACCCGCGCGGTCAACAGGAGCAGTGCTCCCGTGGAGAAGATCAGGAGTCCGAGGGACAGTCCCACGTGTCCGGTGACCAGGTCATGGACAGCGGACACGTGCGCGTCTACGACAGCCCGTCCGAAATGGCTGCGCTGAGACAGCACTTCGAACAGAAGAATCGTTGAGGAAGCCACCCACGACGCAACGACGGTACTGATTGTCAGCAACCACACCGCGACAGCGAGTCGGGGAACCGAACCGGTGCGGGTCACGGCGGGAAGCACACGAGGCGCTACCACCGCAACTACATAGCTGTAGAGCAGCAGACACGCGGCCGCGGTCATTCGGATTCCCTGCCGGATGCGAGACGTCGTAGGGCGGCGTGCAGGGCGGCCGTATCGTCCTCGGTCATCTGCTCGAGGAAATGCGTCAGGACAAGTTCCGGCTGACCACCCTTTCCTAGCGCATGCCGCATGACACGGGCGCTGTATTGCGCGCGCGTGAGGGTAGGCCTGTACACGAAGGCCCGGCCGCTGCGCTGCCGAGTCAACCAACCCATACGATGAAGGGTATCGAGCGTGCGCATCACCGTCGTATACGCAATCTGGCGCTCGGCACCCAATTCATCGAACACTTGAGCACCCGAAACGCTGTCTGTCCGACTCCACAGCGACTCCATCACCGCCGCCTCCAATTCGCTGAATCGGCGCACGTCACCTCCTGACCTTCGAAGACGGTGTGAAAATGTGGTGTGGCGATCACTGGTGGGGACGCCGAAAGCGTCCGTGACCGAGTACTGTCTACCACCGATTGTAGAACGCCGAAGCGCGTACCCAGCCGCGCGGAAAAAGACCAGGCACGCCCATGTACCGCTATCCAAGGTTACCGAGGTCAGCGGAATCGTAGGATGAGCATGTCGACTGCGCCGCCGCGGCAGGCACCCGTGCCGGTGGATTTGAACCCTGTCGGGATCGGTGACATCACACATAGCTTCCGGATCTGCACGCTGTCTTCGATGCCACCACCGACACCGGCTCCTCCAAATTCGGGGCGGACTGTGCCAAGAACATTGAGCGGCCGGTTCGGGAGCGGTGGCTAACGATCCCGCCTGTTACTCCGACAGCGGCACTCTTGAGGTCACGGTTGGACGGGCGCCGCGTCCGGAGACCCAGGCTCTGTGGTTGCAGTCTTCTGCAAACCTCGGCCCCGGATTCGACGGCGCCCGCGAAAGCTACCGTAGCGTGAGTCCCTGAGCTCCGGCTGTGAATCCCAGGGGCATCCATAGCCGTTCAGTTCACGCGGTCGAGGATCGAGGTTGACGTCAATCGCGGTTAGCGGTCCGGAGACGGTTTCCCCGTGAGAATCCCTGCGGGACACATTCTCGAGGACACCGCAAGATGCCTGGTCGCGCGGCACCCCTCCACCGGCATCGATAATTGGTCCAGGATAGCAATGCCCCAGCGTCGAAGGGCCACGCAGGGCGCAACCCCGGAGTTGGCCGTTCCCAACGAGAAATAGCTGCGTCAGCTTGTCTCGGATGTGTGACTCTCTCGAGCACGGTCGACCAACTCCCCCACCCTGCGAGAGAGTTCGTCGATCTGCGCGATCACGTCTGAGGACAAAGCGTCTCGCTCGGCGTCGCTCAGTTGTAGCACGTTGTCGTTGCTGGCCATGATGAGCAACTCGAGGTTGGTGCGCAGTGCGGTCAGAGGAGTGAGTAGTTCTCGTCCGGCGTCTACGATCAGTGCTCGCTGGTGATCGCGAGACCGGCTCAGGGCTTCGAGCATCATGTTGAAACTGGCTGCGTATTGGGCAACTTCGTCGTGTCCGCGGACGAGGATCGGTTGAAGATCCTGCGTTTCTGCGACACGCCGCGTGGAGAGCACGAGTCGGCGGACCGGCCGGAGTCCGGTGTTGATCGCGGCGGATCCGGCGAAGATCGACAAGACGATCAAGAATCCGCCGAGTGAAGTCAGCGCGAGAAGTAGCTTGCCCAGTATTACCCGGGTTGGTTTCAACGATTCGGCGACAACCAGGGTCTCGCCGGTCGGCATCTTTTTCGCGAGTACCTGATAACCTGCGAGTTCACGGATGGAGACGGGCTCAAGCCCCTGCGCCACCGCAATTTCGGGACCGTCGCGAAGGACGGATTCGTCGCGGAAGAGGGGGCTGGGTGCGGCAACCACATCCCCAGATTGGGTGATCAACGCGACTTCGAGGGTCTTTGTCGTCCCGAGCCCGAAGAACTCCAGGGGTGCACCCGAGTGGGCGCTGGCGATTATGACGTCGGCTTCGCGATTGAGCCGATCGTTGATCTGTGCGCGCAGAGAATATTCGGTGACGAAATAGATCGCCACGACGGAGACAAAGACAGCGACCGCGGCCAGGGCTGCGGTCAGCAGGTTGACCCTGCTGCGCAGCGAAATACGTGGAACTCTCGTCCCCATCGTCGGTGTGATCATGCGTCGGTCAGCGGTTGATGAGGAGCGTTAGCGACGGGACGGGCGAGGGTTGCGATCACGCCTGCGGGAGAGCGCCGTATCGGTGTCGGACAACTTTGCAGTGATGTGCGTGCCCTCTGAGAGCAGACGCCCTCGGCCGCCTCCCTCAGGCTCTGGTGGCGTCGATGCCGAGTGCATAACTCATCCGGCGGCTTGGGTAGGTGCGACGTGCGTTGGCGTTCTGTTTGCGCTTGGCGGGGCCATGCGACAGATGTGCGTGAAACGGTTTCGGCGGTATACGTCATGATTCGATGCCATCTGGGCTGATGTCGGCCTTGTCGCGTGTTCCCGAACGCAGTTGAACAGAATTGCGGGTTTCGATCGGGCGGCTGACGGTTGGCGGCCGCGAAGATCGGCAGTTTACCGGTTTCTCGGCTGCGCGGCGTGCTCGGCATTGAGTCGGTGGATCTCTGAACGCAGCCGCGCCATTTGTCGCTCTGCACTGCTCGTACCGTGATCCTTGTTCTTGCCCCGCGACATCAGCCAGATCATTGCGGCCATCCCAATTGGGCAGGCCAGAATGACGACAGCGAATGGCATCAATCCCATGAGTTCTCCTTTGTCGTGCCGTCGGATCTTCCTCCGCCGGCCAGGCCTGCGATCTACTATCTAAGATAGTAGATGGGCTATTGTCGACGCCTTCTCTCACCAGAGTATGGAGACGGCCGGCAGACAGGCCCTCGCAGCAGCGATGGTCACGCTCGTAGCCGGTGCGCTCACCGTAGATGCGCCAGGGGGTCGCCGGGAGTGACGCCGATGTGTATGTGATCCTGGTGGACATCATCGGTGAAGAAACCCTTGCGCTCCGCATTGAGGTCGAAGGGGCCGCCCACCTCGGTGGCGCCGAGTTCGGATGCGCGTTGCATGAAACGCGCGAGGACGCTGGGCGACATCGTCGGATCGATTACCGTCTTCCCATCGATCTCCCGGATGTCGACCGCTCGCCCCACCGCATGGTTGGACACGCGTGAAGTGGGAAAGACGGTTTGGATGTGTCCGGTGTGGATCACCTGGATCCCGAGCTCGTAGTCCTCGGCCAGACCCAGCAGAATCTGCAATATCTGTTCGTCGACCCGACCGGTGTTGACATCCGTCTGTGCCGGCGAGGACAGCCTGATGCGACGATCGGTCAGCACCTCGGTGGCGGCGGCACTCAAAGGCACAGCCGACCCGAGGGAGGTCGGTGGATTGATTCGATCAACCTCCCACATTCCTCCAGCACGGCGAAGTAGCCGCACGTCGAGAGCCAGCTGCCGGCTGGTGATACCGCCAGGTCCGCGGAGCTGCTGATCGAACAACACGATCACCGCTGCGGTATCGGTGGTTATGCCCCCGTACTGCGGGTAAACCACCTGCACAGAACTCGATTCTGCTCCGGGGACCTCGAGGATCGATGCGGTCAGGGGCGCCTGCGGTACGGCGCCGGATCCCTCCGAAGAGGCCTGCACACCTCGAGCCGTGCGCCAAGTTCCAGCCGACTCGATGAACGCCGTCGCGGTCTGTTTGACTTCCGGCAACACCTCACCTGGCCCGGCCTTCCATCCGCTTGTCTGGGGGGAGAGCTGCGCGGGCTGAGCGCCGGGCGCTGGCGCGCCATCGGCAGCGGCGGGAGCTTTCGGATCGAGAGGATGCGTGTCTGCCCGCGGGTTGGTCCGATTCAGTGCACAGGAAGCGAGGGCCGCTGCCGGGAGTGAGACCATCAGCGCTAAGGCCCTCCGGCGGGGCAGATCACTCACGTGGATTCCTTACGGTGGTGGACTGTCTCGTTGAGGGGAATGCGGTATACGCGGAGGGGAGCGCCGTCGCGGGTCGCGCCCTCCTGTACAGCGTGCCATCCGAGTCGTTCGTAGAATCGTGCTGCTGCTTCGGCCGTCCTCTTGGTGACCAGGGTCGCGGTCTCGGCTCCGGCCGCCCGTGATTCCACGAGGAATCGTTCGACGAGGGCAGTGCCTGTTCCCGTTCCGCGCACCTCCGGATAGAGGGCGACGGCGGACAGAACGGCGGTCCGGTTCGCCGGAACATGCTCCTGGGCGGTTGCCCGTGGTGTCGGGACCGACCGGAGCAGGCGACGCGTCCAGGGCCCTGCTCGTGTACGCGCGAAGCGAATCGCGATCTTCGGTCTCCGGATCAGGGCAAGGACACCGACACCGATCAGCTTGCCCAGCGCACGGCGATGCATCAAGATCCCGTTGATATGCGCGGATTGATCGGTGGCTCCCAGCAGGAATCCGACGATCCGATGGTCGGGGCCGCTTACGTCCTCGACGACGAGCGCGATCGCGTGGGATTCGCCGAGGACGCATGCGTGCCACTGACGGAGAAACCGATCTCCCAATGCGGGAAACAGGCCCTGCGGCAGCAACTCACGATGTGCCCGTGCGGATTCGGGCAGATCCTCCGGGCTCAATTGGCGTATGAGCAGAACAACGGATTCAGCGTGGTCGGGAGTACTGAACGGAAGTCGAACGGGTAAGTGCCAACCGACGGGTTCCTTTCCTCGATCGGGTGGATCGGGCACGGTCTCGGCCATTGACTGCTCCGCTCAGATGCCCGTGGGCTCGCCTCTGGGATCACCGGGTGGCCCATCATCGGTCCACCGGCGACAGGATCCGTAACTACTAAGAAGCATAGTAGTCATTCGGATCCTCTGCCACTGTCGGCGTCCCGGGAAGCGGAGTCCCCTCCTGTAGGTTTTGGCGGTCATCCTCATTCTGTGGTGGTGCTACGAGCGCCGACGCGCCACGTGACTCCGGAGCTCCTCGGTCCACGGACGAACACCGTCCGCAGCACGAATCGAGTGGCTACGCGCAAGTCACTATCGGCGATGGGTCGTATGTGACAGTCCGCGTCGTCCGTGAGATCTCTCTGCCGGTGGTGTGATCGGCGATCACCCGGGTGTCACTGGTGGTGAACCCCTGCGAGCCGGTCGACGGGGTGCAGGAGTCCCCGGACAGTGTCAATTGCTGCGGAGGGGTGTAGTCGTATCGATCACCGGTGATCGATACGACATCGACGGTATGGGTGCCCCAGACACGCACCGTGATGTTTGATCCGGTACCGATGGTCTCGATCAGAATCCCGGTGTCGGCAGGGTTCCGGAACTTCAGGTCGATCGCGCCCTCGAACACCGTCGCCTCGCGGGCAGGGGGATATCTGGAAATGTAGTAGCTGTGCTCGGTGTGCTCGACGTCGTCGAGTCCGGCGAAATAGGTCGCGTTGTAGAGCGTGGTGGCGAACTGACTGATTCCGCCGCCGACCGCCCTGTCCGGACGCCCGTTGTTGATGATTCCGGATTCGACGTACCCTTGGTCCTCGCCCCGCGGTCCGGTGAAGTTGTTGAGGGAGAATGTGTCTCCGGGTTTGATCACCGCACCGTTGATTTCTTCCGCGATCCTGCGGATATTCTCCCCGGACGCTGCGCTGAAGCCGGCGGTGGTGAATTCGCCGATCACCTCCTCGATGCCGAGGCTCTCCGCCTGCTCAGTGGTGAAGTCCGCGGTGGCAGGCACGTAGATCGCGTTGACGCTGCGCGGACCCGGTACCGTGTCGGCCACGGACAGGGACTCGAGCGTCTTGATCCAGTCCACAACTTCTCCCTCGCTCGCGGGTACGACCTCCGGCCGGCCACCGGACAACCGCACGGTCGCGTCCCGCGGTCGGACTTCAGTAGACGCCAGCTGCGGTCCCAGAATGCCGATGGCGGCCTCGATGTCGACTTGCCTCACAAGCCCGCCCCTGCCGTCGGGGGTGAAAGACAAGACCTGGCCGATCCGCTCGCTGCCTATCGTCGCGACCACGCGATTCCTGCCGATCACCCGCACATCTGCCAGGACAGCGACTTCGGCCAGGGCCCGGCGGACGCCATCCTCGCTCACCGCAGTCGCAGTGGTGTCGACGGGGAGCGTGAGAACCTCCGATTCGGCCCACGAATCACGCAGAATCTGCTTGGCCGCATCGACTACGAGGGTGCGACCCGATACCGGCCATACGGCGACCGGATCCCCTCCCTCGAACACGATGTCGCCCTCGATCGGCGCTCGGTCGACGCCGGGTCGCAACGCCTCGACCGCACCGGTGAGCTGACTCTCATCGACACGCGTGGTCACCCCGACGTCGCGGAAGGACCAGAACGACGTCAGACGGGTCCACGGGTTCAGCGCCGTCGCGGCGGCGCGATCCAATGTGGCCTCCCAGTCGATGCTCAAACCAGCCCGTTCTGGCACGATCTCAGCACTCACATCACCCGCGTGTATCCGTATCGGTCGCTCCGCGCGTTCGGCGAGTTCGATGCGGAGCCGCGTCGACGCCTCGTCCCGGCGCAGTCCAGCGACGTCTATACCGGCAACCACTACACCGCGGGGCAGCTTACCGACCGAGGTGAGAACATCGATCCCGTACGCAGCTGCGCCCACCGCCGCTAAACCCGCAACCGCCAACCAGAAACCGGGAACCCGTCGACGAGTGGCCGCTGCCTGCTGTCCGCCAGGCATCTCTCCATCGGGTATCGCCGCACTCGGCATGCCACTTCCTTCGTTCTGCAGTGCACCGTCTTAGACAGAGGGCCCGCACCAAGCATGCCGCCGCCCGAATGAAATGTCAGCTTCAATCCCAGCGCTCGTACCCCTCGACCATCCACCGCAATCACCCCGGGCGCAGGGCTCCGACGGGGCTCGCAGTGCGAGAGGAGGATTCGGCCGACGACTTGCCGTGTGACGCCCGGCCACATCCCCCATGACATCGACACACGCCCGTAACCACCACCCTGTTCCTTAATGCAACCTGAGAAATACAGAGAAAGTGACCGGCGTCACTGCGCCTTCACTGGACGTTCACCTACAGTTCATGCGTGCCCTCGCCTACTAGCGAGTAGGAAGTTCCCCTCTAAGTTTCTTCCCCGCACAACCAACCCCGGCCGGGGGGCACTTCCCCGGCCGGGGCCTCGACTCAGAGCGTCAGCCGATCAGCTCGACGCCAAGCCGCATCGGCACCCATGAGAATGGGTTGCTACACAGAGCAGCGTGACAGATTCACACCAAAGCGTCCCTCCTGCAGAGGGGGTCGTGACACGACGGGTGAGTCATTCAGCAGCGGTGATCATCTCGCATCGCCGCCCGAAGCCCCCGTCGTATCCTTTGGTCGATGGCGTGCACGTGTTCCTCGAAAAACACGCGTAGGCCCGATGAAGGCCCGCACACCGACGAGATCGCGCGATGAACTCGCCCGACAGTCAGGTAATGCAAGCACACCAGTCGCCCAGAGTCCGGCGAGATACTCGATAGCGGTAGGAGCATTTTCAATCCGGAGCCATCACTCAATGCCCGGCCACTAGGACCGAACACTCGGCACCGCCCAGCCGCGGCTGACGGCGGTTGCAACCTCGAAACCGTAGCAATTCGGTGTTCGACGGCGTACCGTCCAAACTACTATGCATCTTAGTAGTTCCGCTTTTGAGGTGAAGCGGCAACTCGCACATTTTCATACACGTGCCCGTAAAGAAGACTCGTCTGAACGTGAGGTCCGGAGGAGCGATGCCTACTGCAGTACCCAAACCGACCGAAATAGCTGCCACCCGCCCCTATCCGTCGCGGCGGGGACGGAAGGGCTCGTTCCTCTTCAAAATGGTGACGACCACCGACCCGAAGATGCTCGGGATCATGTACTTGACGACCTCGTTCGGTTTCTTCATGGTCGGTGGACTGATGGCGATGCTCATCCGCGCCGAACTCGCCGTCCCGGGCATGCAGTTCCTGTCGAACGAGCAGTACAACCAGCTGTTCACGATGCACGGCACGATCATGCTGCTGCTGTATGCGACGCCGATCGTATTCGGGTTCGCCAACTACATCCTGCCGCTGCAGATCGGCGCCCCCGACGTCGCGTTCCCCCGCCTCAACGCGTTCAGCTACTGGCTGTACCTATTCGGCGCGATCATCACCACCGCCGGCTTCATCACCCCCGGCGGTGCCGCCGACTTCGGCTGGACCGCCTACACTCCCCTGACGAGTGCGCTGCACTCACCCGGCGTCGGAGCCGACCTGTGGATCATGGGCCTCGCGGTCGCCGGCCTCGGCACCATCCTCGGTGGTGTCAACATGATCACCACCGTCATCTGCCTGCGGGCCCCCGGCATGACCATGTTCCGCATGCCGATCTTCACGTGGAACATCTTCATCACCAGCATCCTGATTCTGCTGGCGTTCCCGCTGCTGACCGCCGCGCTGATGGGTCTGTTCGCCGACCGCCACCTCGGTGCCCACATCTTCGACCCGGCCACCGGCGGAGTGTTGTTGTGGCAACACCTGTTCTGGTTCTTCGGCCACCCCGAGGTATACATCATCGCGCTACCGTTCTTCGGCATCGTCACCGAGATATTCCCCGTCTTCAGCCGGAAACCGATCTTCGGCTACAACGGGCTGGTGTTCGCAACCATGGCCATCGCGGCCCTGTCGATCGCGGTGTGGGCGCATCACATGTACGCCACCGGCGCGGTCCTACTGCCGTTCTTCTCCTTCATGACATTCCTGATCGCCGTCCCGACTGGGGTGAAGATTTTCAACTGGATCGGCACCATGTGGAAGGGACAGTTGACGTTCGAGACCCCCATGCTGTTCTCCATCGGCTTCCTCATCACCTTCCTCTTCGGTGGCCTGTCCGGCGTCATCCTCGCGAGCCCGCCGCTCGACTTCCAGGTCACCGACAGCTACTTCGTGGTCGCCCACTTCCACTACGTGGTCTTCGGCACCGTCGTATTCGCCACCTACGCCGGCATCTACTTCTGGTTCCCGAAGATGACCGGACGCATGCTCGACGAGCGCCTCGGCAAGTGGCACTTCTGGACCACGTTCACCGGTTTCCACGGCACCTTCCTCGTCCAGCACTGGCTCGGGGCCGAAGGCATGCCGCGTCGCTACGCCGACTACCTCCCCTCGGACGGCTTCACGGTCCTCAATTCAATCTCCACGATCGGGTCCTTCGTACTGGGCGCCTCGGTGCTGCCGTTCATCTGGAACGTCTTCAAGAGCTACCGGTACGGTGAAGTCGTGACCGTCGACGACCCGTGGGGATACGGCAACTCCCTCGAGTGGGCCACCAGCTGCCCGCCACCGCGGCACAACTTCACCGAACTGCCCCGCATCCGCTCCGAACGCCCCGCGTTCGAGCTGCACTACCCGCACATGGTGGATCGGATGCGTGCGGAAGCCCACATTGGTCCGGGCGGCCACCGACAGACGGTGACCGAAGTCGAGGACACCGCAACCCGCTCCGCCGAACCCGGTGGCCCCACCACCTGTTAGGTACGGCGGCACCAGCGTCATCACTCGTACAAGAACTTTACGAGCCGCTCGCCGTCAAGTGAGGAGGGTGCACCGAACCCAACCACACCCAACCGGGGACGACACAAGCAGGACGAGAACCCATACCGATCCCAATGTCCTGCCCGCAGAGCCGTAAGCGTGCGTTGTCCTGCGCCGGTCTCGGGTTACATCTCAATCCGTGACGCCACCAGCCATTGGTACTTCACCGGGCGCGGCCGGTGTACTCGGCAGCGGGCCAGTAGCCTCGTCCTGTTGGCCCGACTGCGACTATTTGTCGGTAGCTGGTACCGCATCCGAGCCGGGCGCGGGAAGGATTGAATGGTGGCGGGTTGGCCGGGTCGAAGCCTCCCGGCACGGTCGAGCATTCCGCCCCCGGCCCCGGGTACGCATTCGTGTTCTGGCTCAAGCCGCAACAAACTGCGATATCCGCTGATCTCTCACATCGTCGAGTTTGAGTTGGTGCCCCCATGATTGGAGAGACACTGATGAATCGAGGCCGGGATACGGCGACATCAGGGTGTACGGTTCGCCATCGAGGTTGGATGCAAGCACGGCGATGTCGTCGCCCCTCATTCTGTCCGGGTTGTAGGACATCCAGACGGCACCGTACCCGAGGGACGGTACAGCGTTCGCGGTGCGGATCGGTTCGGGATAGACGATCCCGGTGCAGGTGGCCCAGTACTGATCGTGTGCGCCGCCGAACCGGGGACTCTTGTCATAGGCCACCCGTTGCGGTGCCTGAATGTGATTGCCAGCCGGGTATTCGATTTTTGTCACCCCGCCGATTTCCGAGGAAGGGACCGGGTTGTCCGCGCTCGGTGAATACTGTTACGCCTCTTCTCGAGCGCCTTGGGCACCACGTTGTAAGCGATGGCTCCGACCGACCCCACAATGACTACCCCTGCGCCGATCATCAGCCCCGGGATGCTCCGGATCCCCGAGCCCCGGCATTCGACCGAGGTCGGGTTCCTTTACTTCGTTTTCTCGTCACCTACAGACCTGTTTCTTTCTCCCCGGTTCCCCGGAACCCCACCTAACTACTATGCATAATAGGAGTTAGGTCCTACGCGAAACGGAACCTGCTGTCCCCCCGATAGTTTCCACCGAAGGAACAACAATGGCGTGAGAGTAATACACCGCTGCCGAACCGCACTCGCCATGCTGCCACCTTGACGATCGTGGGGTGATCGGGTGCGGCGGACGAGGCATTCACGTTTCAGTTTCACGGTGCAGCAAGAGTTTGGGCGCTGCGTTTCGCAGATGCGCACACCGGCTTGGCTGGGGCTCACGCCCGACGAAGTATGGCCGCCCGTGGCACCCCGGCTCGTGACTCCACCGGCACCACGGCGATCAACACCTGCCAGCAATCGGTGCTGGCGACCGTGTGGCGCGCGACACCGCGGCTGGGAGGGTCGCGTGCGGACCACGGGTACTGCCCCAGCACCGACGAGGCCACTGGGCCGGTTCACCGGTCACCAGCGTGGCGAGACCGGCCAGCACTACTGCACTTGGGATGCCGTCAGTTCAAGTTGCGGGCGAGCTGTTCGATGGGGTGGAGGCCGCGGCCGAACCGTGCGATGGCTTCCCGGTTGCTGTCGAGCTCGCCATAGGGGAGGTACCGCACGTGAAGGTCGGAGACCCGGCTGAACGCGGGGCGGCGCAGTTGCGCACGTACCTCCTCCTCACGAGAGTCGGGCGCCACCAGGTATAGACCGCGAATAGCGCCAGGCTCGCCGGAGAGGGCGAGGTCGAGCATCCGAACGATACCGGAGTAGATCGATGTGCTGTGCTCGACCTCGAACGCCGCCGTTACGCACCCATTCGACTCCAGCCACAGTACGTCGATCAGTCTGATGGCGTCACTGGCCGGACCGCCGGCGATCGGCGGTGGGAGTACCGCCAGACACCCGTCGGCGAGGCGGCCGTCGCCGTAGGGCCTACCCCGATCGTTGCTCGCGATCCACACGTCGAACCCGAGCGCCAGGCCGAGATCTCGCAGCCACCCCTGTACCTGGGTATGGGTGACGTCCTGCTGATCGGCGGCGGCCTGGGCTTTGTCCACCTTGATGTTGTCGCGGGCCCGGGCGAGTTCTGCGTGCCACACCGACCGGGCGTCTGCCGTGTCCTCGCCTGGTAATGGAGGGGCGGGAAAGCGGCCGGTGCCGATATCGAACAGCATCCCCGCCACGGCGCCGAGGTCGTTGGACAACAGGTCCCTGAACGCGGTGTTGATGGCCAGCACCCCGGCTCGCATGGACATGTACTCGTCCCACTTGCCGAGCTTGACTCTGCCACCGGTCAGCGCGTTGTATCCCTTCACGATCGCGGTGTTGAACGGCGGCATGACGCATAGGAGTGAGTCTGGTCAATCAGCTCCAAGCGCCCGGCCCCAAAGAACAGCAGCGGGCAGCGGTAACAACTGCACAGCTCACATCCGTGCGGCGGCCCACGAGTAACCGCCACCGTTTCACTCACCGTCTGTGCGCCCTTGGTGACGATGTTCTCAGTTATGCAGCGCTTCCAGCAGCAGCTTCCGACCTCGGGCGTGGCTTCGTCATCTGCTCATATCTGCACGATGCGTGCATATAGCTTTGCGCAGGTGACTTCCAAGGGCGGATTGAGTTTCATAACGCGGTTGACCAACTGCGGCTGCACCTCACGAATCCGGGCTGTCGGGTAGCGCAAATCAACGCCGTGGGTGAATCCAGCGACCGCCGGGTTCAGCCGTGACACCCGGGCACGATCACCCTGGCAGGCCGCACATCACCATCCCCGTGGCGGCAAGCATCCCGGTGACCACAGGTCCTACAGCGATGAGCACGATTACTGCTGTGATAAATATCCGCATACGCGCAAGCTCGCCGGGCCGAGGCGGCGAAGCGAGTCGTCCGGCTCGGTCCAGCACGGCGATGCTGGTGGCCGCCAGAGCGCCGCCCGGAATCGGACCTGCTCCCGACAGGGCGATCAGCCCCTCGAGCAGGGACCGAGAGCCATGCGCACGCACGGCATCGTCGTCCGCGCACATCTCCAACAGCCGAGCGACTTCGGCGGCGCCGATCGTGAACAACGCCACCCGCGGGAGACTTGCTGCGAGAGCACGCAGGACGGCGAGCAGCTGGTGGTGCCGGCCCGTCAGATGTGCGCGTTCGTGGGCGAGAACCGCCTCGAGTTGTGGTCCATCAAGTGCCTCCATGGCTGCACTGGTCACCACGATGGCGTGAGGTCGGCCCGCAACGCAGTACGCCGCCCGTTCCGGGGCCTCGACGATCAGTGCATCCAGTCCGGCGACGCGGCGACCAATGATCCGGGCCATCTGCGCATGACCGTGGGTGCGGCTGCGCATGCGAAGCACCCGGCGCCCAAGACGCCAGACCACCACCGATACGGCGAGCACGGCCAATACCGACAGCACTAGCAGGCCGACCTGTACTGCCATACCGGCCTGGCCAGTGACGAGATCACGTAAACCGGAGAAACACGACCCGATCACCGACCAGCCCGGCTGGTTCCAGGTGCGCACGAGTTCGAAGAGGAGAAACACCGCAGCCGCAGTCCACGAGAGCACCACACTGGCGATCGCCGCCACCCAAGCCGTAACTCCCAGTCGCGGGGCTATACCCCCATGGGTAGTCCGCATCAGTAACGGCGAGCCGAACACCGCCACGGCGACGCTGTACAGCATCAGGCACGTCGCTACGCTCATCCCGCATCCTCGGCTTCGGCCAATCGCCGCAGGACCAAGCGCAGACTGGCGGACTCCTCGTCGCTCATCTGCTCGACGAAGCGGGCCAGCACGACGTCGGACTTGCCGCCGGCGGCGAAGGCATCACGCATCAGCCGAGCGCTGTGCTCTTCCCGCGTGAGTGTGGGCCAATAGCGGAACGCCTTTCCGGTACGCTCCCGTGCTAACCAACCCTTGCGTTGCAGGTTGTCCATCGTCGACATCACAGTGGTATAGGCGATCTCACGATGTTCGGCGAGCTCATCGAAAATCTCGCGAACCGTCGTCGTTGTTCCTTCACGACTCCACAGCCGGTCCATCACAACCGCCTCGAGCTCCCCGAATCCACGCACACCCATCGCTGCCTCCCGCTGCACTCGCCTCACAGGTTACTTCTCTGCTGATCAACAATCCCTGGCAGAGCCAACGAGGCGCTGTCCAACTTGACTTCTACTATCTACGTACGTAAATAGTAGATTAGCCGAACGCGAACGCGTCGGAGACGCACGCTCGAAGGAGGACATTATGGACATGCTGGCGAACATACAGGCCTGGGTAGATTGTCAGATGATGATGATCGGACAAATGTGCGAGATGTGCGCGACGATGATGCCGGGCTAACGTTCCGAGCGGGACCGCCCGTATATCCCGGGAAGTGAGGACGAATGCGACGGTCGGGCCACCTCGCTACCCAGATGGGGGCGGGCCGAAGGTAGCGGAGAAAGCCTCACTCTCCTGGGCGGCCCCGGAACCGGAGAAACTCTCGGCCGGTGTGCGTGCTGCGCCGCGGGCGATGGTGACAATGTACCCACCTCCGAGTTGACGCGCCGGGCTGGGACGGCGAAACGGTCAGTGAGCTGCTTCCGTGGCCGACGAAACCCGGTGGGGATGATCTCGCTCGCGCGGTGGAGTTACTGCGCGCAGCGGGCGACATCACCGAGTATGAGGCGGTGACGAGTGATACGTCCGTCGGCACCTCCGATCCTCAGCGGTTGGATCTTTCCGCTGCATTCTTCCTGGCGCAGGAGCCGCCGTATGCTGCCGGTACCGCTCCGGTTGCAGTCCGGATCTCACAAGGTGACGGGCCGGTTCGGCTGGCGCTCGGGCATCCGGCTACGTCAATGAACGTCCTACTGACCCTGGACGATCAGGGGCGGATCAGAGAGGAAACGCTGACCGACACCAAACATCTGGTGACCCGGCGATTCGTTTACTCCGATAACGGCTGAGCCGTCATCGCTGCTGCTGGCGGGGATCCGCCAGCGCGGTCAGGTCGGCGGCCAGAAGCAATGCCAGTACAACGCGCAGCGGCGACACGACATGCTGATTCGCGAGGGACGGCGGTTGGGCGGCACAACACACTGCGGGAGAACCTTGGTCGGCCGCAAGGTCTCCGAGAGTGCGCAGCGTCCCGGTTTGGAGTATTCGTCGAGTGTCAATCGCCCGGTGCCGACCTCACGGTGCAACTGGAGCGCGATGCACATACGGTCGGCATCGGAGCCCGCATCCACGGCTCATCTGTCGGTCCCATCTCTTCCAGGAGGTGGGACCGAAATCGCCCCGGGGTGGTGTCGACGTCGCGGTGCCCGCCGTACCGTTTCCCAAAGAATCCTGCGCCCGGAGAATTCGTGCTTCCTCTCGGAGTTCAGTGACCTGACGGCTTACCAATACCGGATCCGTGACCCGTGCGCACCGGCCACGGCGCATCGGCCGGACACACGAGAAATAAGCGATGCTCACCGCGGCGGCCGCAGTGACCACGGCGACCCAGGTGGGACATCAGAACGACCGTGAGACATGCCGTATAGCCGACTCGGCCTCGAGTTGGTCGATCTCCGCACGCAGTTGTCTGACCTGTTGTTGTTCGCTTGAGTCGTCGGCTCCGTTGCGCTGTCCGCGCATCATCATCCACATCATCAGGCCCGTGCCGATCGGACAGGCCAGGACTGCGGCAGGTACACCTTTCATGAGTCTGAATGAGGCCAAGAACGGCCGGGCTCCAACGACGTGGCCGTTAAAGGTCGCACAGTCCGCTCGTGCACGGGGCGTGCTCGATATTCCGGAGATGTCGTACGACGGTGATGCATAGTTGACAGACCGTTGAAGCGGACCGCAGGAGGGATGCTGCACAGTGATTGTCTGGAATCTCGCAGTCGTCGTCGCGGTGGTAGCCGCAGGAGCCGCGGTGGTGTACGCCACCGCGTTCCTACTGCACACACCCGACACACTCCGCGACGCTCCGCCATTTCTCTCCGGTTCGGTGCCAACCGTGCACGCAGTATCGCGCTACCACGTCCGCTGGTATGCGATCACGATGATCTTCCTCGCGTTCGACATGGAGATGGTGTTCATGTACCCGTGGGCACTCGTCGTCGGACGGATGGGTGCATCCGCTGTCGTTGAGATGTTCGTTTTCCTTGCCATCCTCATTGCCGGCGTTACGTACGCGTGGCGGGAGGGTGCCTTGCGGTGGATATGAACGCCAGGATCCTGGCCAAGCTAGAAGTATGCCCTCTGCTCGTTACCGCGCCCGGCGGCACCGCCGTCCGCTTGTCGATAGAACGTTCCATCCGGGAATACGGCTGGCGCTTGGCTGCCAGCGGCGCCGAGGCGAACATTCTCGTCGTAGCAGGGCTGGAACATGACACTGTCGAATCTTATGTACGGGTGCTGTGGAAGTCCATGCCGGAGCCACGAATTCGTGTGGACATATCGGACCTCACCTCTTCCATCAGCGATCTCGCGGATGCCGCGGCCCGGCTCCGCTCGGGTGTCCACCAGACGGCGAACCATACGCCCTCTGGCACGAACGACAACGGCGTCGACGCGCCCGCCGGGCAGCCGGACGGGGAGCGCGATCCGCACAATCCTCATCACGGCCACAATATGGACATGGAGGACAGAGACGCCCCAGACCACACGCATCACGGCCACAATATGGCGTCCATGGAAATGCCGGGAGGCATTCCCATGGCCGATCGTGCAGAGGACCGCGACGGGCTGAAACTCGATGTCCTGACTGTCCCCTTTGGTCCGGCGACGCCACACTGGCCTACGGGCCTTCTGATTCAAACGAAGCTGCAAGGCGACGTCATTCAGAAAGCGGACGTGTCAGCCCTAGCGCCGGACCGTCCGGACGATGCATTCTGGCTTCAGCCCTGGGTGAAGGCCCTGGCTGGCGATCCGATTAGCATCTCGTACGCGACCAGACGACTGATCGCGTACCGTCTGGATTCGTGTGCGACTCTCTTGTCGGTTGTCGGGTGGGACTACGCATCGATCACCGCAAGCCGGCTCAGAGACAACATACTTTCCGGCCCGTTGGCGAGCGGTGATATAAGTCGGCTTCGCCGCTGGACTAATCGCGTGATGCACTCGCGAGTGCTTCGCTGGTCTCTTTCCGGGCTGGGTGCGATTCGCGCTGACCCGACGACACCGACGAGACTGGCGGGCGATGCATTAGACCGGCTACGCACGATGCTCACCGAGATATTGGATGCTCTCCCGCATCTGGACGACGCGGCGCCGTTAATCTCATACGGATTCGCGGCTGAGCAGAGATCCGACGTGGAGTGGATCCTGGACTCTCTCCCGAACTTGTTGTTGGGAACAGAGTTAGCAGAAACGAGATTGATTGTGGCGAGCTTGGATCCTGACGTCGAGGCGTTGGCCATCGGTCGGCATCATGGTTGAGGTGGTGCCCTGGTGGGGCGCGGCGCTGTTGCCGGTTATCGTCGGGATCTATGTTGTTGTGGCCGTCACCGTCGACGCAGTGGGGAGGGCCCGGGTCGACGGGTCACCGTTGGGTATGCACTGGGATACCCACTTCGTTCGGTTGCGGGACTACTGATTCAGCAACGTCGTCATACCGTTGCCGCTGATCTCATCTTGTGGCGCGCAGGTGGCATTACGTTGCTGCTCGCCGGTGTGTTGGCATCGATCGTCACGCCCTTGGGTCGGGGTTGTCGCCGACTTCTCCGTCGGTGTGGTGTGGTTCAACGCCATGGAAATCCTCGCTTGGGCCGCTGTCTGGCTTACCGGGTGGGGGCCTAATACTGCAACGGCACTTGCTTGACAGGTAGTCGATAATGGTTGGGTGGTTGTCGATCTGGTTGCTGCCGAGTTGGAAGCGTTGCACGAGCGGATTTCTGGTCGGTTCATCCGGTCGGAGCCACGGTCTCGGGTCCGGGAGTATGTCGCGGGTTTGGTTGCGGGTCTGGAACGCAAGAACGGGTGGACACTGGCCGAGCGGGCCGGCGAGATGAGCCCGGACGGGATGCAACGGTTGCTGCGGCGGGCGGACTGGGACGTCGACGGGGTCCGTGACGACGTCCGCGATTACGTGGTCGAACGCCTCGGTGATTCGGCCGGGGTGTTGATCGTCGACCTATGCCGAGTCGGTAACTATGCCGAGGTGCAGCTGGGGTGATGTGAACTACCGTCCCGTGGTGGGCTTCTGGCTGACGTGCGAGGTCTGCGGGTCGGCATTATTGCAGGCCTTCCAGGAATGCCAGCAGGGCGTCGTTGGGGCGGTAGCGCCCAGGGGGCGTGGCTGTTGGGGCGGTGAGTTCTAGCGCCCGCTGTTTGATGGTCATGTCGGCGTGGAGATAGACGCTCGTCGAGCGGATGTCGTTGTGGCCCAGCCAGAGCGCGATGACCGCAGTATCCACGCCGGCGTGGAGTAGCGACATGGCGCAGCTGTGGCGCAGAACGTGGGGGCACTGATGGCGCTCGCTGAAAATGCTCAGTTCTGCTTACCGAAAGTGCACACCCGTGTGGCTCCGCCGATGAGGGCGGGTCTCCTTCGATGCTGGTGGTCTCTGACCACGCACCAGCGATTCGAAGGAGACCCGCAATCTCATGCTGACATGGGAGGAAGACGTGGAAGTACACGCACTGCACAAACAGGGCTGGACGATCTCGGCGATCGCCCGACACACCGGACGCAACCGCCGCACCATCCGCAACTACATCAACGGCGTCACCACGCCAGGTGTCCGTAAACCCGCACGTGAAGACCCGTTCGAGCCGTTCATCGAGTACGTCACCTGCCGTCTGGCCGAGGACCCGCACCTGTGGGCCCGCACCCTGTGCGACGAGCTCGAAGAGCTCGGGTACCGGCTGTCGTATCCGACGCTGACCCGGCAGATCCGCGACCGCAAACTCCGCCCGGTGTGCGGGGCCTGCGCGAACGCCACCGACCGGGTGAACGCGATGATCGACCATCCGCCCGGCGAGGAAACTCAGTGGGACTGGGTCGATCTGCCGAATCCACCCGCCTCCTGGGGATGGGGCGGGATGGCGCACCTGCTGGTCGGCTCCCTGGCGCATTCGGGGCGCTGGCGCGGGATCCTGGCACCGGCGATGACCCAACCGCACCTGGTCGACGGCCTCGACCGGGTCAGCCGCCGGCTCGGCGGCGTGACGCGGGTGTGGCGGTTCGATCGGATGGCCACCGTCTGCCATCCCGAGTCGGGCCGGGTGACCGCGAGCTTCGCCGGCGTCGCGAAGCACTACGGCGTCTCGGTGGCGATCTGCCCACCTAAAGCCGGGAACCGCAAAGGTGTGGTCGAGAAGGCGAATCATACCGCCGCGCAACGATGGTGGCGCACCCTGCCGGACGACGTCACCGTCGAGCAGGCCCAACAACGCGTGGACGAGTTCTGCCGACTGCGGGGTGACACTCGGATGCGGGCCACCGCCAACGGCAAGGCGTCGGTGGCGACGGTGGCGGCCGCCGAACCGTTGACCGCGCTGCCGGCTACGCCGTATCCGGCGATCCTCACCGAACCCCGGACCGCATCGCGGCAGGCGCTGGTGTCCTACCGCGGCAACCGGTACTCGGTGCCCCCGGAGCTGGCGTCGGCGCAGGTCACCGTCACCCAAGTCCTCGGATCGGAGGTGATCGACATCGTCACCACTGCGCAGATCACCATCGCCCGCCACCGCCTCGCCCCGGACGGCGCCGGAGTCACGGTCCGCGACCACGGCCATGTCTACGCGCTCGAGCAAGTGGCCATGGCGGCCGCCGGCTCCGCCGGTCGCCCGCACCGCCGGAAGGAACGGATCCCACCCGGACCGCCGCGCTCGAGGCCGCGGACATGTTGCGCCGCAACACCACCGGAACCACCAGTGCGGTCGAACCCTCGGCTGCAACGGCCTCGACGGTCATCGACCTGTCCACCTACGAGCGGGCCGCCCGCGGAAGGAACACCCTCGCATGACCACCACCCCGAAACCTGATGCGGTGCCGGCGCCGAGCACCGCCGAGGCGGCCAGCCTCTACCAACGCCTGCGCGGCCATCTGGCCGTGCTCAAACTCCACGACGCCGCCCAAGCCCTGCCCGCGGTCCTCGACCGCGCCCAACAGAACAACCTGTCGATGACCGCCACCCTGGAGGAGTTGCTCTCGATCGAGGTCGAGGCGACCGAGGCCCGCCGACTCGCCGGGCGATTGCGGTTTGCGTGCCTGCCGACACCGGCGTCGCTCGAGGACTTCGACTTCGACGCCGCCGCGGGCCTCGACCGGAGGCTGATCGCCGAGCTCGAGACCTGCCGCTATCTCGAAACCGCGACGAACCTGCTGCTTATCGGCCCGCCTGGGGTCGGCAAGACACACCTGGCGGTCGGGCTGGCGCGGGCCGCGGTGCACGCCGGCTACCGCACCTACTTCACCACTGCCGCGGACCTCGCCGCCCGCTGTCATCGGGCCGCGATCGAGGGCCGGTGGGCGACGACGATGCGGTTCTTCGCCGGCCCACCCTGCTGGTCGTCGATGAACTGGGCTATCTCCCATTGCCAGGCGAGGCGGCGTCGGCGTTGTTTCAGGTTGTCACGCAACGGTATTTGAAGACATCGATCATCATGACGACAAACCGCAGTGTCGGCGAGTGGGGTCAGGTCCTCGGTGACACCACGGTCGCCGCGGCCATGCTCGACCGGCTACTGCACCGGTCCGTGGTGCTCAATCTGGACGGGGACTCCTACCGCCTTCGTGATCATCACGCCCGCTCCGAAAACCTTCGCAAAGCCACCACCACACCCCGCCAACCGCTACAGTAATCACCGCTCACAGGTGGGCACTTTCACCGAGCATGTCTGAGCACTTTCGCCGAGCGTCATCAGCACAGCTTGTCCGCGCGGATCGATGGGCATTGTTGGGCGGCGGTGACGGCGTGTTCGTGGACGAGGCGTTGAACGGCGTCGGCGCTCAGGCGCCGTCCCGTGCGGGTAGGAAATAGCGGCTGGTCGGGTTGGCCGGCGCGCTCGGCCATCCACACGCGAACAACGGATTGGGTAGCGGTGGTCAACGGAACGGCCCGGTGCTTGCGGCCTTTGCCGACGCATCGGACATTCGCGCCGGCACCGAGAGTGATATCTGCGCAGACCAGGGCGGTCAGCTCGGAGAGACGAAGACCAGTCTGGAGTGCCACCAGCAGCAGCGCGCGATCGCGGCGACCTTCCCATCGGGTCCGGTCGGGTGCGGCGACCAAGGCGTCGATCTCTGCAGCGGTGAGGAACGATACGAGCTGCTTGTCGAACCGCTTGGCGGGGATGGCAAGGACTCGCTGGATCAGCTCGGCGTGCTCAGGGTGTCGCAGTGCCGCGTAGGTGAACAGCGATCGGATCGCGGTCAGTCGCAGGTTGCGCGTTCTCGGGCTGTTGTTACGGTCGGTTTCGAGGTGATCGAGAAACGCGCCGATCGTCTCGGCGTCGAGGTCGTCCCAACACAGGTCGCTGGGCTTCGTGCCGGATGTCTCTTGCACGAACACGAACAGCAGCTTGAGCGAATCCCGATAGGAGGCGATCGTGCGCGGGCTGACCCGGCGTTGTCTGGCCAGGCGGTCGGTGAAGAAGCTCTGCAGGGTGGGGGCGATTGGACTCATCGGCCCATCACCTCCCGCGACAGCTCGAGCCGAGCGGCGGCCAATGCGAGTAGTTCAGGCTGTGCGGAGAAATACCAGTAGGTCGACCGCGGATCTCGATGCCCCAGGTAGGTCGACAGGGTCTGCAATTGGGCTTCGACGTCCACGCCCGCTCGATACCACTCGAGTAGGGTGCGCACCGCGAATGTGTGACGTAGGTCGTGAATTCGTGGTGGATGTTCGGCTCCGGTGCCGATTCCGGCATCGTCGCAGAGCCGCCGGAAGGTCAGCTGGACGTGCTGGTAGATCATTCTGGTGCCTGCCATCGAGACGAAGAAGCTCTGGGCGGTGGTCTGCGGGCAGATCCAATCGCGGGTCCGGGTGTATCGGTCGAGCGCGGTGAGGGTGGACGCGTGCACGGGAACCAGTCTGGTTTTTCCAAACTTCGACTGGCGGATCGTCAATACCGCATCGGCCCAGTCGATATCGCCGCGACCGAGCCGGATCGCTTCCCCTACCCGCATTCCGGTTGCCACCAGCAGCCCGATCAACGTTTCGTGGGTGGCCGCGGGCAGCGGCCAGTGCAAACGCCGCGCCCCGGCCATCAAAGTGTCGATGTCGGTCGGGCTGTAAATGTACGGCGGCCGCCACCGTCGCCGATTCGAAAGGAGCCCCGGTGGCGGCACCTCGGTGCGGGTGTCGATTCCGGCCATGTAGCGGGCGAAGCTGCGGGCGACGGTCATCCGCCTTGGCCCGACAGTGGTGTTCGGGTCGACGTCGGGCCCCTGCGCCCAGGCGAGGGCCGCTGCGACGGTGATCGTGGGGGTGCCAGTGGCATCGAGGTAGGCGACGAACCGCGGCAGCTGGCGGTGGTATGCAGCCAGGTCGTGGCCCAGACTGTTACGCAGCCGTAGGTAGTCTTCGGCAGCGTCGGCCAGGGCGCTCATCGCGCACCTCCGGGCCAAGGTGCAGCGATCGTCCGCAAGGTGTCGAAGTCGACCTTCGCGTAGATGGCCGTCGTGGCAAGGTCGCGATGCCGCAACACCTGGCTCACCTCGACGAGTGTGGCTCCCCGCCGCAACATCTCCGTTGCCAGCGAATGCCGTAGCCGGTGCGCGCCCACACGGGGCAGGCCGGCGCGATCACAGGCGCGATGGGTGACGTCGCTGACCAGGCCCGGTGTGATCGCACGCCTCGGCGCCTTGCATGTCACGAAGATCTGGTGGAGTCTCACCTCCGGACGGGCCTGCGCCAAGTACGCGGCCAACGCCTCGCCGACGTCGCGTGGCAAAGGCATGCCGTCCTCGCGAGATGCCTTTCCCCTCAGTACGATTTGCCCGGTTCGCCAGTCGATGTCGCTCAGCTCCAGTCGCGCCACTTCCACTGACCGCAAGCCCAGTCGGGCGACCAGCGTGAGTATTGCGAAGTCTCGGATGCCCGTGGGGTCGGTCCGGTCGCAGGTGTCGAGTAGCCGCTGCACGTCCGCAGCAGCGATTGCCTTGGGAACGCCCGTGTCGTGCCAGCCGGCGACCGGCGGCAAGGCCGTGGCAAGCGGCTGTGGCGTCAGGCCGGCCAGATACAGAAACTTCAGCAGCGACCGCAGCTCCGCCACACGCCCCTTGGTCGAGCCGACGCTGAGGCGGCCGCTTTCCCGCAACAGAAACGCCACAACGTCTGCCCCGGTGAGGCTTCCGACCCAGCCACTGTCCTCGGTTACCCGCTGCGACAAGAACGAGCGCGCCAATTTCGCGTAACGCACAACCGTCGCATCCGCCAATCTCCGATCGGCGACGAGCCAACTACGATAGTGCGCCACCAGCTCCTCGACCGGTGTGACCGGCGCGGCGGCCCCGACCAGCACACCCACGTGTTCCAGATAATTCAGTAGGGGATCCAACCCACGCGGCCCCGGCGCGCAATGCATTCCGGCGTCGCGGCACGCACTGCGGAACTCTGCCACCACGACCCGGTCGAGGCCCTCTGGAGCGAGATCTCGCACATCCATCCACCGGCCGAGATCGCCCGCGATGGCCAGCATGTTCACAACCGAGCCCCGCGTGTATCCCAGCCCCAACAGCCACGTCCGATAGCCCTCGATAAAGGGCCCCATCCGGCCAGGCTTCCTTCTCGTGCTCGTGCGGGTCATGACCCGCCTCCATTCCCGGAGCGCCGTGCTCCGACAAAAGAAGCGTCAACCCGCCGACGAGACTATGCCGACCCGTTCGAGCGTTCATCATCCAGACCGCCACTCCCGGCACGGCGGATCACATCACCCCAGCCGCACCTCGGCATAGTTACCGACTCGGCATAGGTCGACGATCAACACCCCGGCCGAATCACCGAGGCGTTCGACCACGTAATCGCGGACGTCGTCACGGACCCCGTCGACGTCCCAGTCCGCCCGCCGCAGCAACCGTTGCATCCCGTCCGGGCTCATCTCGCCGGCCCGCTCGGCCAGTGTCCACCCGTTCTTGCGTTCCAGACCCGCAACCAAACCCGCGACATACTCCTGGACCCGAGACCGTGGCTCCGACCGGATGAACCGACCAGAAATCCGCTCGTGCAACGCTTCCAACTCGGCAGCAACCAGATCGACAACCACCCAACCATTATCGACTACCTGTCAAGCAAGTGCCGTTGCAGTACTAATCGTTGCGTCGGTAATCATCGGCCTCTTCCCGCGCTTCCTACTCGATGTGATTGAACCGTCCTCCCGCGCCCTTCTCCTTCTGCTGGATCGCTGACATGGGCGAGATGACCGGAGGGATGGGCACAGAACTCCTCCTCTTGCTGCCCGAAGCGCTTCTCGCGGCGTTCGCAGTCGCGGGTTTACTCCTCGGCTCATTCCTGCCTCGAAACCTCCAATGGGTTGTCCGAACGTTCGCCGCCGTTGGTGTCCTCTCCGCGTTGGTGGCCACCTTGACGGCCTGGGGCAAGGATCCGACGACGGTGTTCGACGCCAGCTACGCCATCGACTCGGCGACCAATGCGACGCGCATCATCGTCACGGTATCCGCGCTGGTGGTCCTCGCGCTCTCGGCCCCCCGAGACCCGAAACAACACACGGGAATCCGAGTTCGTGGTCCTACTCCTACTTGGGGGTCTCGGCGCTGTCCTGCTTTCCGGGACCAGCGACCTGATGCTCCTCGTCGGCGCATATCTGCTTGCCAGTGTTCCGTTGTACGCGCTCACCGGCTTCGCAAAAGATCCCGCCGGGACCGAAGCGGCCATGAATTATTACCTCCTCGGTGCACTGTTCGGCCCACGATGCTGTTCGGCCCACGATGCTGTTCGGCGCAACCATCGTGTTCGGGATCGGCGGCGCCACCGCGTACCACGCCCTCGCGGAGACTGCGTCCGCTGCGCCGCGAGGCGCATTTGCGATCGGGGCAGTCGCGCTACTGGCCGGTCTACTGTTCAAGGCCGGCGCGGTACCAACCCATTTCTGGGTGCTCGACGTGACAGAGGGTGCGCGCCCAGCCGTCGCTGCGTTCGTCACCACAGTGCCCAAGGTCGGTGCGGTGGTAGCGACCTACCGGCTAGCGGCCACACTCCTCGATGGGACAGAGTTGAATTAGCCTCTGCTGATCGCCGTGATCGCGGCCGCCACGATGACTCTCGGCAATCTCGCGGCGTTCTTCCAGACGAACGTCAGGCGACTGCTCGCTTACTCGACAATTAGTCAGGTCGGCTATCTACTCTCATCGCGGTGGCGGCCGAGGGGCGCAGCGACCTCGCCTTGCCCAGCGTCTTGCTCTACCTTGCGGCCTATGCGGTCACGAACCTCGGCGCGTTCGCGGTGGTCTGCGCCCTGCCGCAACTGAAGATACTGAGCGACTACCGGGGTCTACTACGTCGATACCCCTGGCTCGCCGTCAGCCTGGTGGTGTGCCTGCTCGGGGGCTTGTCGGCACTCCCCCCACGGGGCTATTCGCAGGGAAGCTCACGGTCTTCACTGCTGCCTTCGACGCTGGTCTCGGCTGGCTGGTGGTACTGGCCGCGGTAAACACAGTGGCAAGTTCGTTCTACTACCTGAGGTGGATCGTGCCCGCGCTGGGAGGCGGCCCGGATATCTCCGAAACACCCGGCCGACCGCAGCGTACGGCGGTCTGCGCCCTTGCCGCGGTATCGGTGTTACTCGGAGTTCTCTCGGGACCAATTCTCGCCGTATTCGGTGGGCCGCTGGCCGCACGCTGACCCTCTACACGGCGCCTATCTTCGACTGTCCTTCCGGGCGTGCCTCGGCACCGAAGCACTAGTCCTACGGTTCTGCTGCAAGACGCTCGGTCGGTTCGTCGATCGACCCGGCTCCGAGTCCGCGTCGATAAGAGAATCCCGCAGGTCTAGATCGAACACTGGATGACCCACACGCAGAGTGTGCATGAGTTTGTCGTAGATAGGTGTCTGAGTCAACAGATCCGCCTCCTCCGATCGGCCATCCTTGGGAAGAGTTTCCACTCATTCCGCGGGCACTCTACCAGCGCCTACTAAGACCGTTAGTAGTTGGGTGCACCGTCCGCGGTCTTGCCAGGGAAGTCCGCTTAGTCCCGCGCCGCTCCACAGTCGCGGCGCGGGAGACACAAGATGCGCGGGGGGACGGATGGCCGGACACCGTTTCCTAGGAACCCGGAGGTTGCAGTGCACGTCCGGCGGCTGTCCATGCCTTCATCCCGCCGCTCAACTCGATAAGGTTCGAGTACCCCGTCGACGTGAGGGTTCCGGCTGCGACTGCGCTCATGCGTCCGGTCATGCAGTAGATGGCGATCGGTGTACTCCGATCATTGGGCAGTTCGGTGGCGCGCTGGCTGAGCTGGTCAAAAGGTATCCACACATCCGTGCCAGCGATCGATCCCTCGTCCGGGGTGTGGACATTGATGACGAACACGTCGGCAGCTGCGACTGCGTCGGCGAACTCGGAAACTCCAACTTGTCGGACGGCCGGCCCTTGGTCAGCCGTCGCGCCGGTCGGGGGCTCGGACCCGCAGCCGACGACAACCAGCAATACCATGATCAGCAGCGTCACAAAGGAAGCGCCCACATCGATCGGGAGCATCCCCCTGCCGGACCGACAGGGCGTGCGCGCAGAGCCGGGTGGTGGCAGTCCCAGTAAGGGCACCGACGACCGCATGTCCCAATCGCCTCCTTCGGCGCGTCAGGTGGGGCGCATCCGTGTTGTTGTGGATACGGCCATACCGGATTGAGCTTTTCGCACATCCTCCCCACATACTATGCAACATAGTAGTTGGGTATCGTGGTACGAGGAGGATATGTTGTGGCAGATAGCGCGCATCTAGGAAGTCGCGGGGAAGCGCCATACACAGATGCTGATCGTCGGGCGCGGCGCCTCCGAACCTGGGGATGGCTGACCCTAGGGGCCGGAATTCTGATGGGGTCGGCCCACCTCATCGCCCACCGGGGTCGTCTGGAATTCCTTTCGACTACCGGCTGGGAAGACGTCGCGCTGGGCTACCCCATGGCAGCTGCAGTGTCGTTCGCCGGCTTCGCCATGATCAGGACCCGCACGACCTGAACACGAAGCATCGCCCCAGCCTCCGGAAGCGATACCCGCACAGCTACAGCAGCAAGCACGAAATCCAGGCCATAGCTCCGAGAAGACCGGCAACGGGCACAGCTGGCAGGGCGATCGCGGTGCCGCTCGCCAGCAGAGCCCGTACCAGGCGGACCGGGGCGCCGTGACGGTACGGGTGGCACGAGAGTCGGTCGAGACGCAATTCCGTCCCGTCGCAGGCCATCCCCAACGCTTGCGCCGGAACCGAATGCGACTGCAGGTTTCTGAGTGCTCGGCACACCGAATCCCGGCCATGTGAACTAGCCGCGGATGCATCCGCCTCGATCTCTACGAGTAGACGAACCAGCGCCGGCGAAGTCCGCATGATCGGCAACCACGGCAAGGCAAAGGCCATGGACTCGGCGAAACCCACAAGCAGATGGTGCCGGCCACGGATGTGCGCATGCTCATGGGCCAGTACCGCGGCCACAGCAGCGGGATCCAGATGCGACCGCAATCCAGTGCTCACCACCACAAGCGGCGGCCGCCCTGCCACGCTGTAGGCAAGCGGTTTGTCAAACGGTAACCACAGCGTCGAAGCCGTCGCCGCCGTGCCGTCGAGGATACGAACAAGGGCGATATGTGTTTCATGGAGTACACGACGCTCACGTAACGATCGTGTGAGATGAATTGTCCACCGCCCAGCTGCGGTGAGCAGCACCAAGATGCCGAGCGCACCGATCGTGGTTTCGAGTGCCGCAGGCGCATCGTTATGGAGCTTGAGCCAGCACTGGTGGACGACGTCCGCAATCGAAGACGCACCCCCGTGACTGGGGACAAGGCTCAGCGTCACCGGAACGACAATGCTGATGAGAGTGCCGAACACAAGTGCTGCCCAAGTGACGAGCGCGACCTGTGAATCGACACCTCGACGAATTGCGGTCGACAGAAGACGTGGCGCGATCATGGCCACAATCAACCCGCCTGCGGCCCACAGCAGAAGAGCTGTCACTTCTTCTTCTTTTTTCCTCGCTCGCGCAGCCCCCGGGCGAGAATCTTCGATTCATTGTCGGACGTACCCCGCGCAAAGTGAAGGAGCACGCCAGTAGGGTCGCCGGTCGAATCGAGCAATGAACGTAACGCGTCAGCCGCCGCTTCTTCGCGACTGCGAGCCGCCTGGTAGCGATACGCCCGACCGACACGTTCCCGATGGACCCAATCCTTTCGATGAAGATTGTCGAGCACCGTCATCACAGTCGTGTAGGCGGGCTCTCGATCGTCATCGAGCCCATCGATCACGTCACGCACCCGCAAAGCGTCGCTGGAACGCCACAAGACGTCCATAACGAGAGCCTCTAGCTCACCCAAACCCTGCATTCTTCCTCCTGCCGTGACCACCTTAGTCGCCGCATCCGTCCAGAGCGGAACATTCCCCTGCCGCGGCGGCCGGCGAACCCTCATTGCATCGGGGTGGATCCGGCTCAGAAGACGTTTGGGAGCCCGTCCCCTTCCACTGGGCGATCATTGCAGGCGCCGATGAGGCATGTCTTGCACGCTGGCTGACGCCGAGGTGACGATCCCTACCGCCACCGTAAGGCCTTTCCGCACCCGCGCCCGCGCCTCAAATTTGTGCAACTCGACGAGACGGGCCGAGGCTCTCGCAGTCACTACGAGGGATGGGAGTTGACTGTGGGGCTCGTGAAGCCTGCACCGATCCCCACACCGACACCGCATCCTGAGCATCGGCTCAAATACTTTGATCTTCGCGACGAAACCGAAGCATCTCGTCGACGACGTCGACCACTTCAGCAGGGACCTCGCACACGAGACCGGCGAAAGATATTCCGCCGGGCCCATTCAGTCACGAAACTCCGTGACGCCGCGAATCTCCAGCAGGGCACTTGGATGCGCGGTCAACGGACTGGCAGCGAGGAGCAGTGCAGCGTGCGGGGAGTCGGCAATCATGATGATGTCACCGCCAGCAGCGTAGATGGCGTGATCATGCATCTGCCCGTGCCGGTCCACGTCGAAGGTCATCGTCCGATTATCGTCGTCGACGAAGAGCGCTCTTCGTGCACCGATTCCGACTCCCGGCGGCGTTTCCGGTGGCGCGAAGCATACGAATCGCCACCCCAACATCAACAGATCAGCGAACGGGTAGTTGGCCAGAAACCCGCCCCGCCCGTCCGTCATCATGTCTTGCATATCGACTCGGTTGCCTGCGGGTCCGCGTCGCCGATCCGGCGGAATGCTGCCACGCCCCGGGCCGGGGCGGTCCCCGCCTGCATCGGATGGCTCGTACGGGAACGGCGCCGGCCCCTTTGATGAGGGGCGGAAAGGCTCGACGGCACGTGCCACCGCGTCGACGCTCACAATGAGTCGTTGTGGGGTGCTTTCCCATTCACACAAAATCAATGGCCCGAGCCGATGAACTGGAACTCGTGAACCATCGGCGAGGGCCGCGGAAACGGCGGCAGGCCTCTCGAGGGCACTGATCAGCAGCCACCATGTCGGATCAGGTCTGTCACCAGGACAAACTTGCTGTTTCAGTACGTAGGGAAAAAAGTCTGGGTCGCTTGAACGGAAGGCCGACGTTGTACCCCAATACACGCTACAGGCGTCGGACGCGGATCCGATCTGAGCGGTGCCGTCATCGCACCACTGTGCGATCAGCCCTGATCGAGGCAATGACAACGAGTAGGTCGGCATATGGCACCTTCATCATCGGCTGCGCGAGTGCGAGTCTTCATCATAATTCGGTGTACCCCGAGTCAGCTGATTCCTCCGCTCAGACAGTTGAAGGGGTACGTGGCGGGTGGTGGCTGTCCCACTGACGAGTCCTTGGACAGTTCGCTCACGGATCAGGGTCGACGACCCCGGACCTGCTGGAAGGAAAGGTATCGACCACGAAGCAGCGCCGGACTCGCGCATCGGTGCCATTCTCCAGCCGGAGTAAGCGTTGCATCACCTCCGGTGCGGCGCGGCCACGTTCTGACCGCTCGCCCAGTGCGGCGAAAGGCGCCGAGGGCCGGGGTAACCTTCCATGTCCGTTGTGGAGTTTGGGTTTCAGTCTCGTGTCGATCTGGGGGAGCACCCCCAAAACTCGCGCGGACAGTGTCGTATGGGTTCCTCGACGAGCACTTCCCGTGCCGAGCCGTCCCGACCTTCTACTTCGGGACCGCCACGCGCGTGAGGGGTCTGGCCGGAGAACTCACTTCGTATTCGACAAAGTAGGTGTTACCCCCTCGCCGGTAGACCTGGATGTCCGTAACATTCGAATTCGAGGTGGTTTGCTGTGGCCACTCTTGGGTTGGTAGACGTAACGATGATCTTTCGGATGGTGGCCGACCTGACGGCGGTCCTTCACTTCACCTTTCTCGCCTTCGTCGTCGTCGGTGGCTTCCTCGCTTGGCGATGGCCCCGCCTCATCCTGTTGCATGCATTAGCCGTCGTATGGGGCTTCAGTACAGTCCTGACTGGGCTCGGGTGTCCGCTCACTTACCTGGAAAATTGGGCTCGCCGAAACGCCGGTGACGCCGAGTTGCCATCGACCGGATTCATTGACTACTACCTGACCGGTGTTATCTACCCCGAGAATGCCGTCGCCCTGGTACGGGCGCTCGTACTGTGTGCCGTTTTGACCTCTTGGTTGGGGTTCGCACTGCAACGACGACGCCATGTTGCCGCAATGTCCAGGCCCGCGACGTGGCAGAACCCTCACTGAGAATTTCCGAGTGAGCCGCCAAGGTGGGCACCGGTGTGCGGCCGCCTTGTCCTGTCCGTGCATGACCGGATAACCACAAGACGATGTGGTCTTTCGAAGCGGCGCCGACGAAGCGCCGGACTACCTCCACCGCTTAGACCGTATGTCGTGACTGCTCGCAGATTGGAGTGGTTGCTGGTCGGGACCTCGCTCATGCAACCTCGTGGGTTACCGAGCGTGTTTCCGTGCTCGGCCTTTCCGAGTGTGAGGAGGCCCCAGCGTTTTGTGAGCGCACGAGTGTTGGGCTGGATGTGCATGCCCGCTCGGTCGTCGCGGCGGCGATCGATGAACAGACTGGAGAGGTGTTCGAGGCACGGTTTATGTCCTCGCACACCGAGGTGCTCGAGTGTTCGGCGAACTTCCGGGCCCGTGTGCGGTGGTGTACGAGTCCGGGCCGACTGGGTTCGGATTGGCTCGCGCGCTGAACGGGGGTGGAGCAGAGGGCTTCGTCGAAGCTGCACCGCCCGGCTGGCGATCGAGCGAAGACCGTCGCGCGAGATGCCTTGCACCTGGCTCTGCGGGCCGATGGGGACCTCACCCGTGCCGCCGGCACCCCTCACCGGCGATCCCCGGTTGGCGAACGCGACCACCGGCACCATCCGGCGCACCATCGTCTCGGTCCCCGCCCGGATCGCGTCCTCGGCCCGACGCCTGAGACTTCACCTACCCACAAATTGGCCGTAAGAAACAGCCTGGGACACCCTGTTCGACAGAACTCTCAGCCCCAATCACCCGATCATCGCCAAATACGCACCCCACCCGCCGGCCTCCATGTGAAAGACTCCGTGGAAGACCCGACACCAGAGGTGGGACGATCAACCACGCTCAGAGCCCGTCCTGTGTCGCACAACGAAACTCGCCGCGACCACATCAGAGAATCGGTGCATTCGGGTTTAAGCCTGACTGCAGATGAGCTGCCAGCGCACTCACTCTTGGACACCCGATATCCGTCAGGGTTGGAGGCCAGCGAGCGCTAGAGGAGTCGGGTCACATATGGAGTCATCCCGCTCCAACGTACCGGCGAAACCTTCACTACGTCACCCGACTCGGGGGCTTCGAGCATCTGATCGTTCCCGAGGTACAAGGCCTCATGCTCGCTGCCGTTGGGACCGTAGAAGATCAGGTCACCGCGTTTCATCTGAGATGTCGGAAACTGGGTCCCCGCGGTGTATTGGTATCCAGAGTAGTGCGGGAGGGAGATTCCCACCCCGGCAAAGGCATACAGAATCAGGCCCGAGCAGTCGAAGCCGGGGTTCATGTAGTCACCGAAGCTATCCGCGACTCCGCCGTCACGGATACCGACGGTGGGCCCCTTTGCGTTCCCGCCGCCCCAGGAGTAGCGCACTCCCAGTTGTGACATCGCACGGTCTATTACCGTCTCGATGGCTGCGCTGCCTGTGGGCGTTTCCGCGCCGGTGTCAGGTCCTTCATCAGCAGGACCTGAGGGGTCGTCCGACGTACTTCTACCGGCCCGGTCGGTGGATGCAGTGGTTTCGCTGTCAGCGGCGGTGTCGTCTTCCGCAGGGTCGCTGACCTGTGTGTGCGGTCTTTCCTGATCGGCGATCTTCGCCGCCCGCTCCTGCGCTATCCGGTTGGCTGCGACCCGTGCAGCCGCCTCCGATGCCGCCTGTTGCGCCACTGTTGCGGCGGCCGCAGCAGCAGCTTCCTCCGCCTGACGCTGGATGTCCCATTGGCCATACACCTGGCGTTGATCCTGCAATCCCACGACGCTGCTTCTCGCGGCGTCGAGTTGGGCCTGCGCCGAATCTCGTTCCTCGATGATTTCGGCCTGTTGGCTGGTTGCTGATTGTTGAGCGGTAACCGCCTGCTCTATGGCATCCTGCGCCTGGGACTTCTTCTCCTCTGCGGCGGCCGCAGCGGCGTCGGCTGCCTGCTTGGCAGCCCGCGCCGATGAATCCCGGTTCGCCTGTGTGGTTCGAGCGCGTTGGAGATCTTCCATAACAGCGGTGCGCTTGTCCACAATTACGCGGAGCAAATCAGCACGAGCCAAGATGTCATCAGGTCCGCTCGAACCGAGAAGGGTGGTGAGCGCGCCTGCCGTTCCCTGCCGGTAGCTGGCAGCGGCGAACTCGTCGAACTGCTGCTGTGCCTGGTCAATTGTCGCCGTCGCGGCAACGACGTTACTGCGGGCGGCGCCCACAGCGGCTGTAGCAACCTCGACTTCGTCACGTGCATCCTGCAGGTCTACGAGCGCCTTGTTGACCTCCTCGCGTTTGATCGCGACATGGGAAGCTATCCCCTCGAGGCGTTGGTTCGCCGAGGCGACCTGGTTAATCAGATCACCTACCTGCTCCAGACGTTGGCCCACCTGGTCGTTGGCGTACTGGAGGTCGGAATCGCTAGGGTTCGGCGGTGGTGGTGGGATGCCCACGGCGACACCAGGAAGAGAGATGACTGTCGCTCCGACGAGTACGAAACCGAACAATAGCCGGGCCGAACGGGCACGCCCCAGGCCGGGTTGACGTCGCTGCCCCACGGCATCCTCCCTCCGCCTATGCCACCTCGTTCGATCCCCACATTTCTGCCAACTCCATGTCATGCCCTAAATGCCGTGGACGGCGAGCATCCTCGGACGACTAGGGCACAACAGGTCATGTACTAAGAACGATAGTAGATAATTACCACTCATCCGCCCCATATGACAAATAACGACACATGACTCACTTCCGCACCATTGGGCCGTCGTCCACGTTGGCACGGCGGCCGATCGGCGACCGAAGCCCAATGCGGCCGAGAGAACCAAACTCTTCTACAGGCGAAAAACGTGTAGCGAGGCCCCGGCGATGGCGTTGCTCACGTTGTCGGATGGACCGCAGGCGAATGGAGGTGCGCGGGGTAACTCACCGAGGCAGACTCGTTCCGGCCGGGTGCCGGTGGTCGCCAAGGGAACCAAGGAATGAGTGGTGCCATCGGTGCAGCGCTCGTTTACCGAAGCCGCCGATCTACCTCAGTAGCGAACGACCACCCAGCTGGAGCCATTTCTCGGGATCGACCTTCAGCCCGCTCGGCAAGGTGACCTCGAAGTGCAGATGCGGGCCGGTAGAGTTTCCGCGGTTCCCGACGGTCGCGATCAGCTGCCCCGCGCTGACGCGTTCTCCAACCGCGACCAGGTTGCCGTTGTTGTGTCCGTAAGTGGTCACGGTCCCGTCGTCGTGGCGGATCCGCACCCACAGTCCGAAGCCCTGGGCGGGTCCGGCATTGATGACTTCACCGTCGGCGACGGACACGATTGGGGCTCCGATGGTGTTGGCGATGTCGATGCCTTCGTGTCCTCGGCCGTCGCCAAAGGTGGAGGTGATCAGCCCCGATGTTGGGGCCTGTCCGAATATCTGGGCGCCGATGCCCGGCAGATTGTTCGGCGGTGACAGCAGCCATTCAAACTGTCCCTCGATTGCCCGGATCCTAGCGACATATGGCTTGGTCTGGTTCTCGTAATCCGGTAAACCGTACGGTATTCCGCCAGATTTACGTACGGCTCCGATGCCGGCGTTATATCCGGCGATTGCCATGTCCAATGTGTCACCCGCTACCACACCTTGCTCCTTCCAACCCTCGATCTCGAGGAACATGTCGCACAGCAGGTGGCCGGAGGCCATCACCGAGTCGCCGACGTCGAGGATGTTCGCCCGCCCGTCGCCATCAGCATCCTTCCCATACCTCGCCCAGGTTCCTGGCATGAACTGGCCGGGACCCCGCGCGCCGTCTCGCGAGACGGGTGCCGTCGCACCGTATCGGAATCCGTTTTCTACCGAATACAACGCCGCCAGAGTGGGAGATTTGATTCCGGCACAAATGTTGCCCGCCTTCTGAAACCAGGGGACGAACACAGCAATGGCGCCCACCTGCGCCGTTGTGGGACTGAAGAGGTAGCCAGTCTCGGGTGCGGGATGCACCCCTCCGCTGAACTTTCCGGAGAAGGCCTCTATGGAAACAGCCTCCTCGACAGACACGGTGGCCCCAGAAGTTGGGTCCTCCGTGCGGGTCGCGGCATCGAGGTCCGGGGCTGGTCCTGGTGCGATCCCGTCAGCGCGGGGCTCAACGGTCGGATAGTGCTCTGATGAGGAGGGAAGATATGGTTCCACCGCAGTCTGGACAGCATTAGCCAGGTCCGCAACTACTAGCTGCGCCGGTCCTTGAGCTTGCTGCGGAAGGAGCTCGATGTATTCGTTGAGCTGCTCACCGAATGCCGGCGCCGAAGTTTTGATCGATTGAATTTGCTGCGTACCATAATCCTTCAGCGTTGGGGGCATATCAGCTCCCTGTATGACACCGCCGAGAGCCGTGGCCAACCCGACGATGACCGCCGAAGGATCAACGGACATTTGCGCCTCCAACTGTGAGCTTGCCGACTCGAACCTACCTATTGTGGTCTAAGTCTCCAGGCTGGGTGCCTATTTCGCGTCACACTTGTTGAGGTTGTCGGTGCGTCTTTGGTGGCATTGGAATCGGTGCGTCCCGATTCCAAAATACCCGTCACGCTGACACTCCTACGCAAACGCACCCCCCGATGCGGTCTCGCACAGGAGCGCGGTAAGTTTTGGCGCAGATCGGGTTCTGGAAGAATGAGGCAACCTGCGCGCCTGTACATCCGCCCATCACGGGCGAATTATGCCAAATGGCTGCAGCATACGTCGTCTGGGACGTCACCGAGGGCGCCGTCACTTCCCGACTCGCCTGCACCTGACAGCCGGCAGTCCGACATCGCATGAATGGCACTGAAGAATAGCGTCGCTCGCAATTTCGGCGGGGTCAGCCCGCTCGAGGGTCGGGTCGCAGGCAAATCGTGGGCGGACAAAGGTGGACTGCCGCGTCGCAGGAGTAGGGATCGGTGACGAATATCCACACCAATACTGCCAGGGCTTCCTCGGCGGTGTCCGCATGCACTCGGATCCGCCCGTTCGGCTGTCCGGCACTCGGCGTGGCCAGGTTGGTGACCTGTCAGGGCGTGGATGGTGCCGGCCATCCCGGTTGGGGTTGCCGTCTATGTCGAGGTGGGTGAGGATTCGGACAATGCAGGCGGGGTTGGCCGGCCACCGGCCGCCGATGGTTTCGACGAGGCCGCGATCACGGTGGCGGCTTCACGTCGGCGGTCCGGATGCTTGAGTCCGGGTACGCCACCGCCGAGGACATCGACGAGGCCATGAAGGGCGGCTGCGGCTACCCGATGGGTCCGCTGACACTGATCGACACCGTCGGCCTCGACATCACCCTCGCCGCGGCGGAGTCGCTGTACGCGGAGTTCGCCGAGCCGCACTACGCTCCCCCGACGCTGCTCAAGCGCAAGGTGGACGCCGGACAGCTCGGCAAGAAGTCCGGCAAGGGTTTCTACGACTACAGCTGATCTCGCCTCTCCGGGAGCCCGTCGCGTGACCGCGGCGGGCTCTCGCCGTTCTTGACGGCGTAACCCATGTAGGAGATGGCGGTGCTCTTGATCCGCCCGAAGTCCAGCCGGCGGCTCAACTCCCCGTAGCTCAGTCGCGGTCCACCGGCCCTCGTGAGGTCGAGCAGCCGGAGCGGATTCTTCGACCGCGGCCCGAGCCCGACGACCTCACCGAGACGCAGACCGTGCCGGTCCAGGACCGACGTCAGCTCGGCCGGACGGATACACATCGACCAGTCGTGGATGGGAGTGTCGAACATCCGGGTCATCCGCCACTCCTGCATGATCTTGATCGCGACGAGCTTGCTGAGCACCGTGCGGTTGATGGTGTCGAACAGGTACAGGCCCCCCGGTTTCAGCGCCCGCGCGGACTCCGCGATCACCGCATCGAGATCCGACACGTGTTCGAGGACGTCGCAGCAGTAGACGACGTCGAACGCGGCATCCGGCACCGGCAGTCGTTCACCGGACCCGATCCGGTACTCGATGTCGAGTGCCGAGTCGACGGCGTGGCGGCGCGCGGTCTCGACCGACACCGGGGACGGGTCGATCCCGAGCACACGAAAACCGATGCGGGTGAACTCCTCCGCGAGGAATCCGCCGCCCGAACCGACGTCGAGGGCGCGGAGTCCGCGACAGTCGCCACCGACCGTCGCGTCGAGCACCGTGCGGAAGTAGGCGAATCGAGCCGGCGTCAGACTCCCGTGCAGCAGGTTGAGCGGGTTGTCTTCCTCCCACCACGACTCCCCCACCCGGTTGTAGACGTCGTTGTCGATGACCAAGCGGACCACCCCTTCTCTGCCGAGATCACGGCGACGACGTCCAGCCTTCTCCTGCGCGTCGGTCACTTCAAGGCCGGTGCCCTCACCCCTGCTCAGAAGGTGACATTCAGGATCTCGCACGTGTGCCTGGTGTCGGGCGGGTTCTGTATTTCAGTCCCGCCGCCGGTGCCTCCCTCGCGGCGACCGTCGCGGTCGCTCGAGCCGTCGGTCGAGTGAAGGATGCGTGATCCTGCTGGTCGACTGCAGTTGCCCTCCATGCTGCTCGATTGCCGTTGCCTGGGCCGTCAGCAGTCCGGTCGGTGTCGGACCACGATGTTCGGTGAACGCCGTCGAACATGACGTAGACGTCCACCGTCGAGTCGCAGTAAAGGCACAGGCGCCACACACCGGCTGCCTCGAGTGTCGTCCGTTCGGCTGGGGTGACTGTGCTGCCGTGGGCGGTGTGAACGTGCACACTTACTTGGACTTTTTGGCGTGGGCCCGTTCATGATCGTCGCCCGCTACCCGCGCCCAGGGCGAAGCCGTGCCCGGTGACGCCGCCAGCGTTCCATGCGGGCCGCACCCTCAGCCTCCAGGCGTTGTTGGGTTCGACGTTTACGCAGGGCGACGGTGACCCGGACGGCTGCGGTCCGCTGGCGCAGGGCGCAGGCGCGGGTGGCGGCGGCCTCGTCATCGAGCAGGTGGGCGGCGGCACTGTCCGCGGTGGCCAGCATCTTCTCGTACGCCAGCCGCAGCGGTGCCCGCTGATCGAGGTGCGCCATCCCGACATCCTCGACCAGTTGCAGAGGGAATCGCACCGCCTCGTACTCGGCACGCAGAACGGCCATGGGAAGTGTGCCCGACCTCACTGCTTAGACCTTACTCCGTGAGCGAAACAGCGCTATTGACAAGCGAGTGCGGAGAAACCATGCCCAGCCAATCAGACGCCACGCGTGAAGCCGTCGCAGGGCTACCCGATCGAGGGGTCGCCCTTCCCATCCCGCGCCTGCCGAGCGGCGTAGTCGCGGATCGCCGACCGGCAGTCAACGCGTCGTCCCCGACACGTCGACCATCGCCAGGCTGGCAACCCCGATCCACCCGCGACTGCGTCGATCCCGGCGGATCCTGCGCCTGCGAGATGATCAAGCCGTGGGGCCGCCCGCGGATTTTCCTCGGAAGAGGTTCCGGAAGAATCTCGTGAGGGCGTGAATCTTCTCCTTCGTCAGGTCAATGGCCTTGCGAAACGATTCATTATCGCCGGTGGGCATCACGATCTCCGTTGGTCGGGGGTAGGCAACCATGTCCGACACAGTGTGACCCCGGAACCCGAGCCTCCACATCCGAATCCGGGAAACCGACAGAGTCGGCGGCGGATCCCACTACGCGTCCCGGTGTGTAGGTGAGCCCGACGGCCGAACACATCTGCATGGGCGAGATCAGCAACTGGATGGTGGTGACCGTTGGAGAAGACCGGCGACGTTGTCGACACGCTGGTCAGCCCCAAACGGCTCCCGTGATCCCGTGATCCCGCCGTCAGTCTGGTCTTGGAATTCGAGGACGGGGTGGTCACCAACCTGTCTGCGGAAGAGGCCCGCCAGCTCGCGGCCGAACTGCAGCGGTGCGCCGACGTCATCGACCCGTAGGACACCCCGATTCGTCGACCCCGTTCCGGCTTCCCTCCGATCGCCGGTTCGGGGGTCGGCTCTCTTCTGCCCGCCACCCATCGGCAGTAGTGTCGAAGGTGGGTCGGCCCTCCCTGGAGGTAGGTGGGGTCGCCCCCTTGCAGGACCTTCCAAGGGGCGGAGGTGGTGTCAATCAGCGGACCGGATGAAAGAACCTTCTCATCTGTGTATTCACCACGTCGACCTCGACAATGGGGCGCACACTTCCAGCGGGGTCGACTGGTGTGTATGCGGGCCAGGTGCGAAGGGGTTACCGCACGGGAAGGGTGGTTTCGTTGACCCACGACGAACTTCGACAGTGGGTGGCCCAGCATGCACACCTGGGCATGTCGCGCGCGAGTCCGGAGCAATTGGCCAAGCTGGAGAAGATCACTGCGGCATTCGAGGCTCGGTACGTCCGGGGGTTGCTGGCCCTTCCCGACTACCGGCCTCCCGTCGGTTGATCCACAAGTTTCACAGGCTGTGAAAGCCCGCAGATGATTGATTCCTTGGTCGGCTTCAGTGGTCGTAGGAGGTCAGCGAGCGTTTCGCGGGCTGTTGCCCGTCACTGAAGACGCAGATGATCGCGTCGCTGTAAATGCAGACGGCTTCGGACTGTTTTCGAGGTTTTCGTCGGCATGGTGACGGCGTTGTCGTCCCGTTGAAGGCGCGGTCTGCATGTTGACGGCTGGATGCGGGCATGCGGATACCCCGCGGGACCGGTTTTCAGCCGCCGCGAGGTGGTGCGAGGAGCCGTCCACGGGTGTACATCCCGATCAGAGTCCATGGCGGGTCCTCGAACCCGAACCGTTCACGGGCGTGGAAGGCCGCGGCGGCCATTGTCAGTGTGTGCTGCAGCGGATTGCGGGTGTTGCGGATGCGGCTGAACGCGTCGGCCGCGTACGTGGCGAGGCGCTCACAGCCTTGGGTGTACATCCAGTGCAGGTGCTCGGGCGGGACCCGTCGCAACCATCGGCGAACGGTCGATTCAGGCCGGTCCAGACCTTCCGCGATGCGCCGGTATCCGAGCCCATTGGCCTTGTGCACCAACGCCGTTCCGATGACCTCGGTGGTGTCGGCACGGCGCACCCGCAGCGCTGTCGGCAACAGCACCTGGGTCTTGCTGCAGCCGGCGCAACGTACCCGGACAGGACGGGCGGTCACGGTGCTGGTGCCGAGCCCGCGACGGTGCGGATGCGGCCGAATCCCGATCTGCGCAGGACGTCGCCACATTCCGGGCACGCCATCGCACCGGATGCCAGGTGCTCCTCGGCGTCTTCGGCGCGTAGAACGACGATCACAAGGGGAAGGCTCCATTCATAGTTCTTCAGTCTTGACTAGCACAGGGCCGGAGCACCAGCGGCCAATTGGTGTTGGGCGGTGAGACTGTCACCGCCGCCGTCACCTTCGATGCAGACGACGAGCCTGATCAACACCGTGCCGACGAGCAGATCGCGGTATCTGGCGGTGAGCCGGGACGTCTCCGTCGTCTGCACGCTGACTGTGCAGAGGAAGTGAACTCAACCGAAGAGCTCTTCAGAAAGCTCGTTGACGGAACACCCCTGGTACGGCTGCATACACGTCGACCGTCAACACTTGGACACGTTCCGAGGCAACGCAACCGGCGCCTTCGGTACCCTACGTGGTAGGAACCTCCGCGACCCCGGTTCCCGCCAGTGCGCCTCGGTAGGCCTTGCGGATCACGACCCTGGTCAATTTCGGACCTTCGTCTGGCTCGTCGTAGGGAACCTCATCCCAGCTGTCGATGTCGAACTCGGCCTCGACTGTTCGTTGCGTTGTGGTGTCAGCCATGCACGAAGAATGCCAGACCGGACTGACAAACCTGTGACGGCACTGCAGATCGGCTTTCGCCGACGACTCCCGTGCCGGACATCTCGCACCGCTCCCTGGAGCGATTGACCCAGCAAGGAGTGCGTCATTCCGACGCGGTGTCGAGCAGAACAGCGAACGCGCGGTCGCCGGCCGGCTCTCCGCCCTGGGTAAACCCGTGGTGGTGGTGTGGGGCGACCGCGACGTGATCGCCCGACCGAGTCCAACGTCGCGCAGTTCACCGAGGCGGCATCGTCGGCCAGGGTGCGCCCGTGTAGGTGTCTGCCGACGGGACCGGCGCGCACCGTCAATGAGGACGGCAGCCCGCATGTGACTGCGGTCGGGGCCCCCTGGGTTGAGGGCACGGTCTGGTCCCAGACAGGCGTCGGGCGGGACCTCGTTGAACAGGAGCCAGAACCGGCCGACCTCTCCAACTGTCGGACGTGGAATCTGTCCGTCCTGGATCGCGGTGTCCGTCGCGAGCACCCGCAAGCGCCGACGCGGGCGCCACTTCTGATCGTCGGCTGTCATCGGTTTGCTCACCACCACAGGCCATAGGCGAAGTCCATAGACGCAGTGTTCCGCCACCCACCGCCGATCAGACTGGAATCTCGGTCAGGGATCGCGTGCGCCCGCTGGTTTACCGCCGACCGTGTCCGGTTTTGGTAGATGCGCTCCCGCGAATCGTTGCCGGCAAGTGTCCGCCGCGAATATGTGAATCACGGAGGGCGGGGTGCGTGGCCCGTACTGCGATGGACCCTGTCGTGAGCGAGAACTCTGGATCAGCAGGACTCGACGTCCGGCCGGTGCACGATCGGGCGAACACCCCGCGGTGAGGGACGCGATGCGATCCGGACGCCCTGCCCTCGTGGCCGCGGGTGGTCGTCGCCACCCCCCTCGTCGCCACCCCCCTCGGCGTCGCACTCTTCGCCGCAACCCCGGACGGATCGAATTCAGCGCGGTCGCCACCGTGGGCGGCCGACTCCTGTCCGCGTGGTCTTTACTTGTCCCGCCACCCGGTGGCGGTGGTATCGCGGACGCAGCACCGCGAGTACGCCGTCGAGAAGCCGGCCAAGTCGGTGCGCCCTCCAGTGGGAAGACGAAGCGAAGATCCGCGGTCTGGCCGACCCGGATCCGGTGCCGGTGCCGGTGCCGGTGCCGGTGCGCTGGACGCTCACCGGGCATGACGTGTCCGACCACCCCACCACATCTTCCAGGGCCTCGGCTACCACCACCTCACGACCACCAAGATCACCACCCAGGTCACAGCCACCTGGAACCGCTACGTCGCAGGGCGGTCACCGTCGGGGTGGACACCACCAACAACCCGCGACAGCGGATTACGCGAGCCCACCAGTAACCCCTGGACGGGACAGCACTGCGTGGTTCCCGTCACATTTGACGAAGTCGGTGGCGTGTCCGCTTGCGTCGGGCCGTGAAGCCACACTCGCCGCATCGCGGGACGCCGTCGCGCCGGTCCCCGCACCCACTCGCCGGCCCGGCAAACGTCGAGGTCACCACCGGTTTCCTCAGCCTTGGGGCGGCGCTGCTCGACTGGGTGCCCGGGACGGTGTTCCCGGTGTCGTTACCTGCCCGTGATGGCCATCCTAAGACCCTGACGTGGGCATATTCGAGCAAGATCATGTTTGTATATCGATCGGGTCACGATGGCGCAGTCGATATCGTTTTGTTACTTTCCTTCTCGACCGGGGGTCCGAGGCCACGAATCTCAAGAGCGCGGTCTAGCCAACAAAGACGAGGTAAGACACCGTGGCGAAACACCGCAGGACCGCACATCGTTCAAATTCCATCACCGGCCGCCTGAAGATTGCGACTGTCGCCGCTGCGACCGGTGCCATTCTGATCGGCGGAGCGCAGTTCGGCGCCGCGTCCGCGGCCGCCCGCCCGCTCGAGATCCCGCCGGGCCTACTGCCCGCCGGTGTTCAGCTGCCCGCGATCGAGCTGCCCGACATCCCGGCCGCCCCGCCCTCGCCCGGCGTGCTCGGGCCGGTCAACCCAGGCACCCCCGCTCCGCTCAAGGCCCGCACCGTGCAACCGGTATCCGGCACGCTGTCCTCCGGCTACGGCCCCCGCTGGGGCGCGCACCACGGCGGCATCGACATCGCGGCCCCGATCGGCACCCCGATCCAGTCCGCGGCCGACGGTGAGGTCATCTCCGCGGGCCCGGCCTCCGGGTTCGGGTTGTGGGTGCGGGTGCGCCACGACGACGGCGCCGTCACCGCCTACGGCCACATCAACGAGTTCATCGTCAACGTCGGCCAGCGGGTCGCGGCGGGTCAGCAGATCGCCACCGTCGGCAACCGTGGGCAGTCGACCGGTCCGCACCTGCACTTCGAGGTCTCGGACGCAGGCGGCAACCGACTCAACCCGAGCCAATGGCTGCGCGACCGCGGCGTCTCGGCCACCTGGGGAACCGGCTAGAACCCGCCCTGGCGGTAGTCAGTTCCAAACGATGCCGCCGCGCCGTCGCCGCACTGCGCCGAATGGGCATTGCAGGACAACTGATTTCGTTCGATGCGGTCGCACGGGAAAGCCCGGGTTCCACGCTCCTGGCTCTACGAACAGCCCGACATTTTTTTCGCGGCGTGTCGGGGGTGCTCACGATGATGACTGCGACCCGTTGTCCACCGAGGGCGATGGCGAGGGCCTCGCGTAGCTCTCGGTTTTCGGACGTCGCGGCACCCAGACCGAGACTGTCGGGTGCTGTTCACGAGTGATCGGCGGGAGCTACACACCATCGAGAGTCGCCTGCGTGAGCACGGAATCGCCGCGCTGCCCGGCCGAACATCGGCGCTTCACCAGTGCTGCAAACGACCGTCGCTGACCTGTGTGGACACGTAGTAGCCAGTATCGACGACGCGGGGCGCCAGCATGGCCCGATCCGTGATCTACCCGCTGGACTATGGCTACCTGAAAACTGGGATCGCTACGCGCCAGCCGACGTTCCCGGTGATTCGGACCGAGGACCACGCGACACTTGATTACGCGAGCTCACCAGTACGCAACCCCGTGTCCTCGACCCGCGCGATCAACTCGGTGACGGCGAGACTGTCGAGTGATTGATGGCGACCGGAGAGGCCAATGACCTGCGTGACACACCCCATCCATCGATGCTCAGTGATCAGTCGGATGCCCAGCGGGGTCGTCAGCCCCAGAAGATGCAGGTCGGGTCCCGGTCGAGTTCGGTGAGCAGGGCCTCCAGATGCGGCGACGGCGCCAGCCGGTCGTAGGCATGGAAGCGGAGACTGCGGTCCCGCCAGTACAGGCTCCAGGTCTTCGTGGCCTTGGTGTAGCGCAGCCGGGCGATCGGCAGGCTGGTCCACTCCGGCCCGATATCGGCACACCACGGGGCGCACCGCTCGACGATGGTCAGGTGACGCGCCGCGACCTCACATTCGAGGCGCACCTGATGCCGGGCGTGCTCGGGCACCCGGGCCACACACCACCGCCGCACCCGCGCGATGTCCAGCTCCGGCAGACCGGCCACCGCGGACGCGGACGTCGACCGCGGTGGCCACGCATCCCCGGCCCCGCCGCCGGCGACCCTCGGGGCCGGGGCCGGGGCTGAGCGGTGCGAGTTCTCGGCGGCCTCGGTCAGTACCGTGAACGCGGCGTCGAGGCGCCGCCGGCGGCGCCGGTTCGGTTCATGGTTGGCGTCGGCGGCCACGTACCCGATCCGCTCCTCGAGGTCGACGTCGCTGACCGGCAGGATGATGTCGTCGTCCTCGACGCGGGCACCGAAGACGACGCGTTCGCAGTCGATGTCCAGCAGCGTGACCTCGCGCAGGGCCGCGGCCACCTCGTCGGGGATGCGGAGGGAGTGCACCGGGGTGGACGGCGACGGTGTCCGACTAATCCGTTGTAGAAGAGACGCTGCTTCCCGTCGCGGGTGGGATCGCGATTGCACCCCAAACGGCGGCCGGCGAGAACTCGGGAAGTATGGACCACTTCTCGGTCCGGCTACGCAGGTACAGATCGCCAATCCGCGACGACTCACCAGGCCCACACAGCTCACCGACCGGCGGAAGGTGGGCGGAAGGCGGCTTGTCGGACCAGTGTTTCTCCGCATCGTCGGGTCAGGGACCGCTCGCCTGGCTCAGCCACCGGCAGCGCGGTCGGCGAGTTCGCCGTGGCCGGATTCCCGAGCGCAGTGCGCACAGCAGTAGATCTGGTCGGCGGTTTCGACGCCGTGGCCGAGGATCCGGCACCCGCAGTGGTCGCACTGCGGCGCCATCGCCTGGACGGCGCATTCGAAACTGTCGAACACCGCGGATCGGTCGCCGCGGGTGATCGTGAAGGCCTTGTCGTATTCGTTGCCGCAGGTCTCGCAGGTGGCCATGGTGCCTCAGTCCTTCGTCGGGTCAATCGGTGCTGGTGGTCTCTGCGTCTGGGGTGCGGCTTCGGGTAATGCCTCACCGAGCGGCGGAGAAACCTCGTCCCCGTCGAGGGTGCCCGCGGATCGGCACCCACAAACGACCAGCACCCCGCGGGTCCGCTCGCTGCGAGCGTCTGTGCGCCGGACCCGGTCACCGTTTGAGCAGCCGCAGGAGTAGGGGAGTTATGGGGGAACCCGTCTCGGGATCGAGCGGATGTTGGCCGGGCTGTTGGGCCACTACCGCTGCCGCAACGATATGCAGGTGCTCGGGGTAGCGCGTCGGTGGGCTACGAGGTGCCCACGCGCTAGGCACGCCATTGGCCAGCATGCCAACGCATACGGAATCAGCTCCATCGACCGCGGGGCCGCCAGTCCTTTCCCGCACTCCAGGCCGTCGGGCGATGATGCCGGAGTATCGGTATCGTCATAGCACGTGCCGACAGCCCGGCCACCGGGCGGATCCAGCCGAGAGGAAACATCGATAAGCCTTATCGAGACGGTCGACGTTGAGGCTGATCGAGCCCGGATCCGTCGAGCTGCGAGTGTCCGCACGACTCGACCTGCATCCGGGACATCGCGCGTTCTTGGGACCGCCGCGCACCTGCTCGTCGGTCGTGGTGGAATCCGCTGCTGCTGGTGGGTCATTGCGAGTCGCATCCTGCTCCTTACCCGGGAAGAGAAGATGTGGTGTCGGGCGAAGTCAGCCGTTCGGGTGGAATGGGGCACCGCGACGGTGACGGGTACCGACTCGACCGCAAAACCATTGCAGGCTGGCCTTCCCAGCCTGCCCGCGGTGCTCGCCGACAGCCGCTCCTACGCCGAACGGCAATCCTCCTACCGGACTATCGGACCGCTCTCCCCGGCCGATGCCGCCGACGCGCTCCGGGTCCCGGTCGAGGCCCACGGGGGTGCGTTCACCCCGGACGCGCTCGAGATCGTCGTCGAAGCCAGCGGCGGTTACCCGTACTTCCTGCAAGAGTTCGGCAAGGCGATCTGGCACACCGCCCCCGCCTCCCCCTTCGATATCGAGGACGCCCACCTCGCGGTCGAGGAAGGCCGTCGAGCACTCGATGACGGGTTCTTCCCGTCCCGGTGGACCCGGGCCACTGACCGGGAGCGCCGGTACCTGCGCGCCATCGCCGAAACCGGGGAACCCACGCCCCGGTCCGGGAAGGTCGCCGCAGCCATGGGTGTGGCGACGACCGCGGTCAGCGATGTCCGTGATTCCGCCATCAAAAAGGGTCTAATCTGGTCCCCCGAACACGGTCGAATCGCGTTCACCGTCCCGGGAATGGCCGACTTCATTCGTCGCCAGCCCACCGCCTGAAAACCCCTACCCCCGCGCGCCGACTCGGATATCGCACTCGCTGACAGCACGCTCATTAGCACTCCGCAGAGTCAACGTGTGTCGGCCGAAGAATAACCCGCGAACGCTGCACAAATTTTTCTACAGCAGTCACCCACACCTCACCAGGGAGCTGGTGGCCTCGCTGGTGCGCCGGGTCAATCGGAGCCGACCGGCCGCCGCGGTCATCCCCGCTACCCGATTCGGGTATGCCGAGCACATTCCACGGGCCGAGCCCCTGGCCGCACATCCCGCGCCATCCGAACCCGGTCGGCGGACAGTGATAGTTGACCCGCTGGGTGGCAGACCGCTGTCCCGGCCGGCCACGCCCACAGCGAGGTGAGGGACACAGCGTCCCGAAATATCCAGCAGCCCTGTAATATTCCGGCGCCCAGCCGCGGCAAGTGGAGAACTGTCAGATCCAGTCGATGTGGACGGATTCGATGTGGTCGAAGTGGAATCCGAACTGGTCGCTGTACCTGTCGAAGCCCTTGTTCTCCGGGTAGTCGAGGGTGGCGTGCCGCTCGAGCAAGGCCACGACCCGGGCATGATCATCATTGGCCAGGGCGGCGGCGAGTTCGCGGGACTCGTCAGGGCTGAACGGGGTGTCCGAGTTCGCGAAATCCAGGGTCCGGACCCGGTAGTCGTAGCCCTCGTCGGCACCGTTGCGGACCATCACCCCACCCTTGACCCGGATGACCGCGGTCTTCGGTGTTCCATCGGGGCGCAACACCCCGGCCCGGGCCATGATGTCCTCTGCCCGCACGTTCTTCAGTTTTTTGCTGGCGTCGGCACGTAACTCGTTCGTCTCCCCCGACCGGTACCGGGACACCGCCGAGCGGGACCGCCCGATCTTGACGGCCACGGCATCGATACCACCCAATCGCTCGATCGCCGCCCGCCGCTGGGCCCGCTCGAGCACATCCGCATGCGGAATACGGCCCTGCTGCGCCCACCGGCGCAACGTGCGGTCCGACGGCGGGGTGCGGCCGGCATCGATCGCCGCCTGACGCAAACCCTCGTTCCCAAGTTCCTTCCGTAACTGTGTGACGGTCACCTTGCTGGTCAGCCCGGCCAGTCCCCCTGTTTTGACCTGCTTGGATTTTTCGACACCGCTGGTGGCGGCGTTCGCCACGGACACCTTGAGGCCGTCGAGACCGACCGCCTGCTGCGCCGGCTTCGTGGTGCGCGGCCTGGGCAGATGCAAAGCCATCAGAGCACCCCCTCCCCGTCATCGTCGTCGGCGGCGTCCTCGTGGTCGGCGAAGGCGGCCTTGATCGCCAGATTCACCTCATGCACATCCGCCGCCGACGCCATTGCGTGCAGGAGGGTGTCGGTGAGGACCACGTCCTTTTCCACCGTCATCTTTCCCAGCGCGCCGCTCGGATCGGCAATGTCCTCACCACCGGGCAGGAGGTAGACCCAGGAGTCGGTGACGGTGCGGACCGGCCAACGATGGTGTTCGCGGGCGATGCGCATCGCGACGCGGCGGCCCCGCCACCGGCAATGCGCGATGATCGACGCCCGCCACAACGGCTGATGATGATGCTGCATCCGGGTCGCGGTCCACATGTCCGGGTTCACCATCCGCCCGATGTACCCCTTGTAGCAGGACCCGACGAACCCCTTCATCGCCGCATCACCGGTGTCCACCGCCGTCTTGCGGGCCTCCCGCAAAATCTTCGCCCACTTGTCCAACACCCGCCCCTGCTGCGGATACACCCACGCCTCGGTGATGTCCAAATCGTCGAGATCGGCACCGATCCCACCATCCGCCACAGGCTCCCGAAGGGCATCGAGGGTGACAGTGGTGACCCAGGTCTGCACCGGCTGATCGGCAAGCATGTGCGGATGCGGCAACGGCAGCTTCTCGGGCAGCGCCAACGTGTTGCCCGCGGGCAGGGTGATCCGCCACAACCCGAACGGGGTGCCCTTCTCCCCTGATGCTGCGGCGGCCGCCGACCCGCCGGTCAGATGCTTGGGTTGCCCGTAACCGAGTTCGAGCATCCCGGCCGAGGCCAAATAGGCGGCGCGTTGGTCGATCGACACCAACCGGCACGCACCCTCGAGGTCACTGGTCTCCGGGATCCGGGTCCAGCCGACCGCGGGCTCGAGGTCCCCGCGCGGCGCCCCGTCGAGCGGCGGCACCGCCCCCGGGGTGGTGACGACGATGCCCTTACCGCTGCGGGTGCGTTCGCGTTTGATCTTGTCGATGATCGCGGCGCCGGTGCGGGCCGGGGTGGGACCGGGGAGCACCCCGAGATGCTGGGCGCACCAGGCCAGCCGGCGGCCCAGCTCCCGCGCGGCAGACAGGTCGTCGTCGGGGAGATAGGTTCCCGCGGTGGGTGAGCCGAGGACACCCATATCGCCGACCCGGTTGTGCCAGCCGAAGTCCTTGTTCCAGTAGGTCCACACATACGGTTCGATCACCACATCGACCATCGAGGTGAAGTTCCCGATCGTGCGGGACAGGTGCACCACATGACCGGGTTCGCCGCGCAGCTCCCACCCCGCACCGAGTAACGGTGGCAGGGTGGCATGCAGGGTGGCGGTCAACTCCGATGCGGCGCGGGTCCGCAACGCTTCCATGTCGTTGACGTCGTCTTCACTGCCCGGATCGATGACCCACCCGAGTAGCTCACACGCCGCCAACCCGACGATCCAGATTTGCGCGGGTGCCCCCAACGGGGTCAAAGAGGCCCAGCGAATCAGCTTGTCCAGCTTCTCGAGGGAATCGACCGGACCGGTCAGCTCCCGCCCCGACGGGGTGTACGTCCCGGCGGCGGTCACGATCAACGCATGCCCATCCGCGGCCTCCCCCGCCGGCAGTGCCTCCCACACCGGCGGGTCGACCGCGACGCCGTCCGCCACGTTGCTGTCCACGTCGGCGGTGTCCACGTCGGGAGACTCCGGGCTCGTGGGAGTTTCGGCGACGTCAACCTGCTCGTCCGACTCAGCATCCCCCTGCTCGTCCCAGTCAGCGTTCCCCTGCTCATGCAATCCAGGGTGCGTGGCGACCGCTGGTTCCGGGTCCGCCCCAGCGGTGACACCCGCCTCATCGGTGACACCCGCCTGATCGGTGGTGTTGGGGGAACCGTCTTTTTCGGCGGATTCGGGGGATTCGGGGGACGTTGTCGGGGTGGTGTCGGGCAGTGTGAAGAGGGGGATTTGCTCCCACGGGGAGCTCATGACTCCTGCTCGGCGATCCGGCCGTCGAGATCGGCCGGTGGGACGCGGTAGCGGTCGAAGAATTCTTGCAGGGCAACGTCCACGACGTTGGTCACCGTGGATTGGCGGTGGTTCACCAGCCAGTTCAACCGGGCCTCCGTCGAGGCCAAGACCCGGGTGTTGAGCGGAACTTTCGTCGGCCCCTTCCGCGGTTCCAGCTTCGCCGTCAACTCCGGACTCGGCTTTCCCGACCCCGAGACGGCCCCCGCGCCGGAACCTTCCTTCCCCGCCCGGGCGGCACCGCCGCGTCCGCCCCCGGTCGGGCGGCGGGCGCCGCCTACGGTGTTTCCTGCTTTCGCCATACCCACCCCACTCGTCTCCGCCCGTGTTCCTTCGGTTGAGTCATCCTACCCACTACACGCCTTGTTGCGCGTATCTTTGCGCGCACACTTGCTTGCATACTGTCTTGCAGAGTGGGTGCGGAACATTTGGGCGGCCGACGGCATTGACAGCTCTTGCCCGCCCGGGCCGGTGGCCGGTTACCGTCTGTCGGTATGGGGACCACCTTCCACGGGCCGAGCCCGTGGCCGCACATCACCCGCGCCATCCGCACCCGCGGAGCCCGGTACGCCGCGATCGGCTACCTCGGCCAGGACGCACCTGAGTTGCTTCCGCTGCGCGCCGGGGACCTGCTGGTCGTCAACGCGTCCAAGGCCGCTATCCGGGCGCACGCCACCTCCCCCGCCGCCCTCACCTACTACCTGAACAAGGGGGTGCGGGTGTTGTCGTCACCGACCCTGCACGCGAAGGTGATCGCTACCAGTACCCGGGCGGTGATCGGGTCGGCGAACGCGTCCGAGAACTCCACCCTCGCCGACGACGCCGTGGTCATCACCGACGACCCCGAGATCGTCGCCGGTGTCCGCACATTCATCGACGGCCTCGACGAGATCACCGAGGTCGATCAGGTGTTCCTCGACGACGCGATCCTCGAGTGGGAGATCGGCCGCGCTGTCCCACTGCCCGGGGTCACCGGCCGCGTTCGCACCGAAACTGATTTCCTGCCCACCCCGGTGACCCGCATGTTTATCAAACACGCCGTCGATTACGAACCCACCGACACCGAACAACAGGTCCTCGACAACCAGCGGGGCCGGCACAACGCCGCTGGCGGGCCGGCGGTGAAGTACCAGCTCGACTCGCTCCGCCTCGACACACCCGGCACCCTTCGGCGCGGTGACGTGATCGTCTTCGTCTCCACCGGCGACGAGTGGATCCACCCGCCGGCCGTGGTCATCTCCGATCCGATCCGGATCCCACGGTCCGGTGGAGCGGTGCTGTTTTTCCTGCGCACCCGCACCGACCTGCCACCCGTGCCCCTTACCGACGCCGAGAAGGCGCTCAGCGACCTCGGGCACCCTGGGTCACGGCTGCGGACCGATCACTACGTCCGCTCCCCCAGCCTCCGGACGGCGCTGCTCACGCTGTGGGACCTCTGAGCGGGAACGCCCACGAAAGAAGCTGCGCACCAGCACCGAACCGCCCGACCCCTCGAAATGCGTCGAGTTCTGCACGGAACTGGTCGGCGTTCTCTTCCGCGAACTCTCGTGCCCGACATTCCTGGCGTGTAACTGCCGCCTTCTCCCTCAACGGCGAACACAGTCTCCGTCGATGCCGTCGACCGGTTCCACCCCTACCCACCTCGCCACGAGAAGTGGCTGCCGGGCTGATCAATCTACCGATGAGCTACAAGACGGGCGCCCAGTAGGCCCGGGCAATCCTCGTCGTCGAGCGTCCCGGCCGGGCTGCGGCCGTGGTCACCAGCTGCTGCTGGCGCCCGCCCCGCCTCCACCCCTGCGGGGCAAGGGTTTCGACGTCACACCCGCACTGGATGACTCCATGTTGGGTCCGCCGCCCACCGCAGGGGCATCGTCGCGTAAACGCGCGATTCGACCTCGCTTGCTCGGCCGCGCAGAATTGCCACCACGTTTTCCGACCTCCGCCAAACCGCACTCCTTCGCCCCGCTCAGCTTGTCCGCCGTGCGTGTTCCCGGCCGCCGCTGAGCCCAGCCTCAGTAGATACACGCACGTTCACACGCTGCATCACACGCACTGGTGCACGTGAACCTGCAGGTGCTTTCTTTTTCGCCGGCCGGGCCGATAACCGATCCTCAAACAGACCCGGCCGGAGGCCCAGATCCCACTGCCGCTCCAGCCCGGCTTCACCTGGGTCGCCTCCCGCGATGCCAGAGGGTCAGCCGGTTCCGTTAGCCTCGAGCGATGTCCTCCCCCGTCCCTACCGACTACGCCGCCACGCTCGAGAGCATCAAGCGGCTCGTGCATGAGGCGCGCTACATCGCCCAGCGCCGAGTGAACACCGAACTGCTCAGGCTCTACTGGCAGATCGGGGCGACGATCATCGAGCGACAGAAGACAGCCCCGTGGGGCAGCAAGGTCCTCTCCCGACTCTCCGCGGATCTGCGCACAGAGTTTCCCGGAGCGAAGGGTTTCTCACCGGCCAACCTCAAGTACATGCGCAGGTTCGCCGAGGCGTGGCCCGACCCCGATGCAATCGGTCAACGACCCGTTGGCCAATTGCCCTGGGGTCATGTCATCGAGTTGCTCGAGAAGCTCGATGACGCCGAGTTGCGCGACTGGTACAGCGCCAAGGACATCGCACATGGCTGGAGTCGCCCCGTGCTGGCGCACCAGATCAAGACCCATCTGCACCAGCGAGAGGGTGCCGCCCCCTCCAACTTCCCGCACGCTCTCGAGCGCACCGATTCCGAGCTCGCTCAGCAGATCACCAAGGATCCGTTCACGCTCGAGTTCCTCGCCATCGACGGGGACGCCGCCGAGCGACAGCTCGAGGATCGGCTCGTCGAACGCATCATCGACACCCTCCGCGAGCTCGGCCCCGGATTCGCGTTCGTGGGCCGCCAGGTCCACTTCGATGTCGAGGGCGATGACTATTTTCTCGACCTGCTCTTTTTTCACGTCGAGCAACTCCGGTACGTGGTCATCGAACTCAAGACCACGAAATTCGATCCACGCAACGCCGGCCAGCTCGGCTTCTACGTCGCCCTCGTCGAGGACAGGCTACGGCGGCCACAGCACCAGCCCACGGTCGGGATGCTGCTGGTGGCGGACAAGAACGAGTCCGTCGTCCGGTACGCACTGGCCGGCACCACCCAGCCGATCGCCGTCTCCCGCTACGATCTCTCGCCCGCCGAGCAGGCCGCGCTCCCCGCCGAGGACGCCCTCACCCGCGCGGTCGCCCTCGAGCTCGACGACCACACCCCGCAGTCGACGAAACCCCAGCGGAAACAATCGTCACGCGATGGATCCGGTGTGTGATGTCGGACGTTCGTCTCCGATAGGGGATCCCGCTTACCGGATCGCAAACCACACCCTGAGGTGAGCGTTAGGGCGTCCGGATCGCCCGTCGCGGCAGGGGCATCGGCAGTCAGTAGAGGGTGGAGTGCCCCGGTCCACTTTCCCGGAAACAGGACATCGCACCTGCGTTACGGGTCCCGGCTCGCGTCTGCGCGCACGTGGCGTGAGTGCGATGCGGATCCGCGTGAGTGCGATGCGGTCCGTCGGATCGGCCGGAGCGCCGCGGGCTCACAGGACGCCCCGCCGCCAACCCGGCAGACGCGCACATCAGTCGTCACGCAGCTCGGTCGGTGGGACCTGATGGTGCTCCGACGCAGTTTCAACGCGCGGGCGGCGGTTCGTCCCAGGGCGGGCGACCGTCGACGGAGCGCACGATGACCGGCCGGTCAGTAGCGCGAGCGGCCCGGTCCCCGGTCTGCATCGCCAGGACGGCAGCGAACGCCGCGGCCAGCACCATCAGCAGAAGCACTACATTCACGAGGCGATCCCCCATCGCTGGACAGCGGTGATTGGCGGGCGGGCGGGGCTGCGGTCGTCAGCGAACATGGCCTCGATCCTCGACTTGATCTCCGCGGTACTCATAGCACCAGGCCGCCGCACCGGACGGGTGGTGATCGAAGACGCCGGAATCATCGAGGCTGTGGTCATGCGCCCTACCCTTCGTCGTGTCCGCGGACGGCACCCACCCGTCGGTGTGCACCATCATGTGATCCGCCACCGTGTGCGGACGCAGCCTCAGGCGACCACGTCCGGGGGCCCCGGGGACATCAACGTCGAGAAGGCAACTCGCCAGCCCAGGGCACCTGAATTGCGGAGCACCATCGTGTCTTGCCCGATGAAAGGCTCGGCGTCCTCATCGTGACCGCTAGTTCTGCCCCGCGAAAACCACCACCGAGACCGTCAACATCGTCGGCCGAGTAGCGCCACCCTGCAGTGCTGACCGCACGCCATTCCATGGGACCTCACACGAGAACGCCCCACGTCTGTGGGGTGGTCCGGCGTGTGCCGGCGACCCGCAGGGACAGCAGCCGGTTATCGTCGGATACCTGTAGAGAACCAAGGGGGATCGATCATGGCATCACCGACCACGACCGACATGTCGCCGCTGCTGATGATCGATTCCGCGTCTGCCCGGGACCGAGACGACGCCTTCTCGGTCATCCCGCTCGCTGGTGGCCGCGGGTGGGCGGTGGAGGTTCATATCGCCGGTGTCGCCGACGTCGTCGGTCTCGGGTCGGTGGCTGACGAGCAGGCGTTTCTGCGGGCCGAGACCCGCTATCTGCGCAGCCGCACCATTGCGATGCTCGGCGACACGGCCGAACGGGCGGCCACCCTGACCACCGAAGCCGTGCGGACCAGCCTGCGGGTCACCGGCACCCTCACCACCGACGGCCGGCTGGTCGACACCGCCGTCGGCCGCGGCCACATCCCGACGGGCCGATGCGTGGCGGTCGATCACGCCGAGGTGCCGAACATCCTGACCGACCCGGCACATCCGCTCCACGCTCAGTTGGCTGCCGCGGATGCTGCCGCCCGGGCCCTGCTGACCGCCCGGCGTGACGGCGGGGCGCTCGCGTTCTACGACCTCACCCAAGGTTGGGCGAGCAGTGAGGACGGGGCCATCGTGGCGATCGCCGCGGAACTGCGGACCGTCGCCTACGTCATCGTGCAGGAGATGATGATCGCCACCAACGAGGCGGTGGCGTTGTGGTGCGTGGAGCGGGGGTTGCCGATCCTGTTCCGCAACCACCGGCCCAACCCGGTCGCCGGCAGCACCGACGAGCTGATGCACGAGATCGCCGCCGCGGCCGGGGACCCGGACCTGTTCGCGAAACTACGCGGCCGTCTGCTGTCGACGTTGCGGGCCGCGACCTACGACCCGACCGTGCACGGCCACTACGGATTACGGTTGAGCGCCTACACCCATGTCACCTCACCGCTGCGGCGGGTGGCCGACCTGATTAACCAGCGGGTCATCTTCGCCCACCTCGACCACTCCCCCGCCCCCTACACCCCGGATCAGTTGGCCGCCCTCGGCGGCGACCTGAACCGGCGCACCCGCGCCGCCCGGGAAGCGAAGAAGAATCACTTCAAACACGCCGACCAACGCATCGTCGCCGAGCAGGCCACCACAGATCTCACCACCCTCGATTCCCGCACCTTCCACAAGGTGCTCAAATCCGCAGCCACCGCACCGCTTCGGGCCGAACTCGCCGCCGAACTCGTCCGCCGTGTCGACGCCGACCTGCTGACCGCCCCGGACGTCGCGGTCCTGATCGACGCCGCCGACCCCACCTGGCTTCCCATCCAACTCCGCATCCTGGACACCCTGGCCGATACTCACCCGGAGATGGGCCCCAGCGTGGCGTCGGTGTGGCGGCAAACCCACCCCGATCAACCGCCCACGGATCTCGAGATCCGGCGCAACGGTGCCGACCACAACCCACTGTTCGCCGCCCGCGCCACCCACCTCGGCATCCGCGGACCCTGGGCCACCGAAACTGCGAAGAAACCGGCCGAACAAGCCGCCCTCTGGGCGGCAATGCGCGCGCAGCTGACCGGCACCGACCACCCCGACACGGAACCGGACTGGCCGACCACCGCGCCATCCACGCAGCCCACGACTCCCCCACCGGCGTCCGAGGAACCTGGCTCCGCCATATCCGCGGAACCGCACTGTGCGCCCGCCCCGGCCGCCCTGAACCTGGACGGGGCAAAGATGTCCAAGGCGCTGTCCAACCCCACCGCCTGGCTGATGAGCCTCGCCCAGAACAACGATCAGCCTCCGCCCGAATGGGAGTTCCGCACCGACGGACCCGCGCATGCACCCCGCTTCACCGCCACCGTGCACCTCGCCGGCCACACCGCCACCGCGGAGGCGACCGCGAAAACCGCGGCGGCCACCGCGCTCGTTGAGGCACTTTTCGGCCGGCAGTGATGGCGGCGCGCGGTCGTGTGTTCACCGCGGCAACACCGGTCGGGCGCCGGTGCGGCTGAATCGCTGCCGGTTAGTCTCCGGCGGGTAGCCGCCTGAGACGCCTGAGGCGCTCCGATGGAACGGGGACGGCACTCTCGTGGCGGCCCGGAGAAGTACGCCGTCGATCGATCGGAGCATCGACATCCCGGCGCCCGTCGGTCCGAAAACAGAATGACGCAGGACCCGTGCCGGGGTTCGGGCGAGCAGGTCGTCGGGCAGGCGGCCGAGACCACCGCGGATGCGGGATTTCCGGCCGACGTGTCAGGCAGTGTCCGCACCGCGGCGTTGCGGTGCCGATGACGACTGACCGGTAGCGCCGATGTCGGCGCTACGGGCCTGATCAAGTGTCTTTCAACCCGCTTCGGTGCCGCTTTTCACCCTCCCTCCCCCCGCATCGACAACTTATTTATCCCCTTTGAACTGCAACTATGCTGCCACTCCCCCACTCCCCACCAGCAATCGACGCATCGCGAGAAAGATGTCCCGGTTCGGTGACGAATACGGGACGGGAATCGGTGGCTGGAGAGGATGGCCCGGCTCAGCACAGGGAGAACTGGGTGTTTGCCGGTGGCCTCGAGCAGAACCAGGTGGCCACTTCGAACGTGTAGGAGCTCGAACGCCGGCATCGAAGGGCATCCTCTACAGCCCAGTCCCACACACTAAATGTCACTGATCGAGCGAATTCCGAGATCCCGACCTATGCCGCGCTCCGTCTCCGCCGAAGAACTACGGGAGCCTCGGACCTTGGAAGGAGGAAAGCCGCCGACACTGCTGCAAAGAAGCGAACAGTGATCATCCCACTACTCTTTTCGAGTATGGGGACCACCTTCCACGGATCGAGCCCCTGGCCGCACATCTCCCGCGCCATCCGCACGCGCGGACCTCGGCACGCCGCGATCGCCTACCTCGACCAGGACGCACCCAACCTGCTGCCGCTGCGCGCCGGTGACGTCCTCGTCGTGACCGCCGGGGTGAGGGTCTTGTCGTCGCCGAACCTGCATGCCAACGTGATCGCCACCGGTAGGTGGGCGGTCATCGGCTCCGCCAACTTCTCCCACAGCTCCACGATCTCGGATGAGGCCGTGGTCATCACCGATGATCCCGAGGTCGTGGCCGCCGTCCGGACATTCATCGACGGTACCGACAAGATCACCGAGGTCGACCAAGGTTCCTCGACAACGCCACCGCCATCCCAGTGTCACCATTGAAGGTGTCGACCGGTTCGCTCGACCGCGCGATCTGCCTTCGTGGCTTCTGCCAGTTCTGCGGCCGGCCGACACCGACAAGGACCGGCCGACCTGGCTTGAGAGGAGCGTGGCGTCGCCCCGACTGGGATATGCCGATCGACCGGCCCATGCCATCCCACCCACTAGCAGGGCAGGAGACATACCACCATGATCGTCATCGGGATCGATGCGCACAAGCGCACCCACACGGCCGTTTCCGCCGATCAGAACGGGAGCCAGCTGTCGACGAGAACCATTCGGACCACCAGCAAGGACCATCTGGCGCTGCTGCGATGGGGCGCGGAACAAGGCGACGATCGCATGTGGGCGATCGAGGACTGCTGGCACCTGAGCCGCCGCCTGGAACGGGTCGTGCGGGTGCCGCCGAAGCTGATGGCGAATGTGCGCGACGGTGCCCGTACCTACGGAAAGTCTGATCCGATCGACGCGCTCGCGGTTGCTCGTGCCGTCCTTCGCGAGCCCAACCTACCGGAAGCCCGGCTCGACGGTATGGAGCGAGAAATCCGACTTCTGGTCGATCACAGGGACGATCTCGTCGCCGAACGGACTCGCATCATCGGGCGGTTGCGCTGGCACAGCCGCGAACTCGATCCTGGATGGACACCGCCGAAGCGATTGGAACGGGCCAGCGCCTACGACAAGATCGAGTCCTTCTTGTCGGAGTTGTCGGGGCTCGTGTCCGAATTGGCGGTCCGCCTCGTCGACCATCTCCGGCGCCTCACGGTCGAGATCGAGGAACTCGCCACCGAGATCACCACCCGAATCACGGTGCTGGCACCGTCATTGCTGGCCATCCCTGGATGTGCGCCGCTGACGGCGGCCAAGCTGATCGGTGAGACGGCTGGCGTTGATCGCTTCCGGTCCAAGGATGCCTTCGCCCGCCATAACGGAACCGCACCGCTGCCGGTGTGGTCGTCGAACCGCGCACGACATCGTCTTTCGCGTACGGGAAATCGGCGGCTCAATGCAGCAATCCATATCATTGCACTCAGCCAGGCTCATTGCCATGACGATGCCCGAGCTCTCTTGTCCCGGCGTAAGGCCAACGGTGACGGTGGCATGGAAGCTCTGCGCATCCTCAAGCGCAGACTTTCCGATGTCGTCTATCGGGCCATGATCGCGGACCGACCATTGATGGGCTCCGCTACCGCTGCTTGACAGAGGAGCAAGTGGCAGACCGGCCGGGCCGTACCCCTGCCCGGGATCGGCCGGCCGCAACCGTACCGAAACCCGACTTTCTCCCCATTCCGGTCACCCGGATGTTCCTGTGGCACATCACCAATTACCAACCCGGCGCCGCGGAACAACACGAGCGTGCAGCCCACACCGGCCGCCACCGTACGTCCGCAGGGCCGGCGGCGAAGTACCAGCTCGAATGGTTCCGCATCGACACCCCCGGCAGCCGCGGCCGCGGCCGGCTCCAGCGGGGCGACGTCCTGCTCCAGGTCACCGCCGACAACGAATGGCTCTGCCCGCCCGCGGTCGTGGACTCCGACCCGATCGCGATCCCCCACACCCGCATAGCGGTGGCGTACCAACTGCGTACCCGAGTCGACCTGGAGCCGATCGCGGTGACCGACGCGGAAGTACTGCTCGCCGACCTCGGGCACCCGGGTCCCCGGCTGCGCACCGACCACCCGCATCGTCTCCACCAGCCTGCGGGCCGCGCTGCTCCGACCCTGGAACCTGTGACCGATCCGTACGTTTGAGGCTCGACCTCATGACTACGACATGCCCCGCATCGACAGCGCACCGACCTCGCCGCGGGCACAGGCTGGAGTGATCAGACCAACGCCAGCACGGGGAGGCGCTTCCCCGCACCGGGGGGCACCCACAGATCCCCGGCCGACCGGTGCGCGAGGTCGGACTAATCCTTCGCGCTGTCGATAGCTTGTGGGTTCCACCAGTTGTCACGAACTGTGCACCAGGAGCACTCCAACACGCGTCGACTTCCGTGGCAGATCGTCAAAGAGGTTGACATACTTGAGTTAATGACTATCCGGGCACTACGTGAACGGCTTTCCTAAGGATGTGATTTCGATGCGGGCACACCGGTCCGCGGCCTCACCTCTGCAGCTCTACGCCGACTTTCGCCGCCGTCACCCCGCAATCCTGATGCCCGTCGACTACGTCACCGAATGCGGCTTCCGACTGGGACGCTGGCAGGACCGCCAGCGAGTGGCCCGCATGCTCGGCACCCTGCCGCCGCAACGCATTACGCAACTCGATGCGATCGGCTTCGTGTGGACCGAGGATAGCGCGCCGCTCCCTGCCGTGCCACCGGCCGACGGTAAGCGGCGACGGATGCTCACCGAAATCGCCGCCTACCGCGAAGAACACGGCGACGCACTCGTCCCCGCAAACTACGTCACCGCAGACGGTGAGCAGGTGGGCCAGTGGCTCTACCGGGCAGTGAAAAAGTGGCGAGCCAACGCACTGCCGGACGACGAGCGGCGCCCCCTCGCAGTCCTCGGGGTGTCCCCCGGGCCGCGCCCACGGGGACCACGCCTATCAGCACACCCGATGCGATAGCCCCCACCACAACTGCCCCTTAAGACATTTCGACACTCGCGCCATGAGGCGGACAGGCGGTAGCGCTATCCCAGACGGCCACGCCCACGACGAGGTGAAGGGCACAGCGCCCGGACCAGCATCCCGTGCACATACTCCGGTGCTCGGCGAGGTGAAGGACTATCAGATTCCAGTCGGTGTGGACGGATTCGATGTGCACGGAATGAACCAGAACTGGTCTGCTGCACTCCGGGACGGCTACTGACCAACCCTACGTCGGCCGCGTAGGCCTTCGGCACCCAGCCGGAGAAGTAGTCGTTGAATCACACGCAACTGCACTCGTCTGTCTGCACGCATTGTGACACGCTCGTCGCCACGCACGGCTTCACGTAAATCAACACGCTGAGCGTCACGCAAGTCTCACCGCAGCATTTCACGCACACCGTCACGCATATATCGGGTGGTCACGCATACGTGTGATGACCGCATGGGGAAGTGCCGGTCCCCGGCGCACCCGGTGCCGGGGACTGCCGGCCGAACGGGTCCTTGGGACCCCTCCAGCCGCCAGTTCCATTAGTCCGCACCGTACAGTTCGGCAGTATAGTGGACAGCTCCCCTTCGCTGCGCTTCGTCCCAGTCCACGCCCATCACGTCGGCCAGATGGTGCAGATCACCGAGGAAGTCACCGAAGACCGCCATGGCCTCCTCCTGATCGGGAGTGCATTTGCGGACATAACGGATCAGTCCATCGCCTGCCCGCAGCGCGCGGACGCCGTTGTCGTGGACCTGAGAACCCTCGTCGTAGTCGTCGGTGAAGTTCGGTCGGGTCCGCCCGCGAATGCGGCCGCCAGCTGGGCTGGCGAGTCGACGTGCGGCAGCCGTTCTGCGCGGAACTCGGTCATGATGTCATCGGACATTGCCCCAGTCCCCTTTCATTGGGATGGGTTGCTACACAGCGGGAGTGCGGTGCAGCGCGGCCAACAGGGCGGTATTGGCGGCGTGCGCGGTCGAGGGTTCGGTGTAGGCGAGTACCTCGGCGCTCGCGTCATCGATGACGACGCTCATGTGGGCGCGGTGGCGGGAGAGCATCACGCAGGCGCGGCCCGGATCGAGGCTGAATGGCTCGGCGGTGCGGTATCCGGCCAGCGGATGCAACACCACCACAGCGGCACGCTCGAGCCCTTGCAGAGAGTTCGCGGTGCCGACCAGCACGTCCGGGTGATCGGACAGGAGGGCGCGGATCGCCGCCGCCTGCGTCACGTGGGGAACCACCACCGCGATATCGGCGGTGCTCATAGGTCGCTGATCCTCGGCGGTGACCAGCACGGCGGCGAGCAGCTCCCGCGCCCGCTGTGCGCACGCGGTCACCAGCGCCGGATCGGACGGGCCACCGGAAACCGTGATCGGGCGGTGCGTCAGCTCGGGCAGCACGACTCCGCCAGCGTCGGACAGGTGCTCCGGTGGTCGGCGGGAGGTGAACGGCAGGTCGGGGTAGAACAACGGTTGAATCAGGGCGGTGGTGTCCGGTCCGAGTCGCCAGGTGTGGCGCAGCCGGACCACGCCCACCGCGTCGCCGTGTGCGGCTTGCAGCGCGATCGGTCCCGGCAGGTTCGGGGCGGTATCGCTGCCGTCCCATCGAGACACGTCGCCGGTCACCACCGGGTCGATCTGACCGGGATCGCCCACACAGACCACCTGCCTGGCCATGGCGCCGAGTGCGCCCAGATCGGCGTAGGTGCATTGCCACGATTCGTCGACGATCAGCACGTCGGCGCCGACGCGGTCGGGGTCCGAGAACAGCCATCGGGCGGTCGTGCCGATCAGGATCGCGCCCACGTCACCGGGCCACCGCACCTTCTGCCCCGACACCGCTGGCGTCTCGCGGCTGTCGGGTTTCGGCGGTTTCGCTTTCCACATCAGTGCGGCGCGATCGGTAATGGTGCCCAACCGCCGCGCAATCTCCACTGCCTGTTCGCGGGTCTGGGCCGCGATACCGACCCTCAGATCCGCACGGTGTGCCAATGCTGCCGCGAGGAGGGCGACCAGTCGGGTCTTACCCGCACCCGGCGGCGACGGGACGACAACGGCGGGATCACCTGACCACACCGAGAACAGCACACGAGCTGTGATCGGATCGGACATGATCTGCGATCCCGGCCACGCCGTGAGCGACGGTGGCGTCGGCCTCGGCGCAGGCGTACTCGAGGGTGCCGGGTTGGGGATATCTGTTCGGGGGGCGACAATGCGCATGACGATGAAACCTCTCACGAAAGGTGTTGTGAAGCAGACAATTTTTGGGTGTCGGTGCAGGCTGCCGGGCTAGTCCTCCGCGCCCGCGATCAGCACGTCGAGGGGTGCCTCTCTATTGTCAAGCCGCCCTTTCTGATTCTTTCTCGTGTTGCCGGTAGCTGCGTTTCTCGTCGGCGAGCATGATGCGCCAGACGTGATCGGAGAGGTGCCGTTTGAGGCTGCGGGTCGCGGCGCGGGGACTCTTGCCCTCGGCGATTTTCTTGTCGTAGTAGGTGCGGCCGGCGCTGGCGGGCATCCGGATCTGGACCATCGCGACGGTGTAGAGCGCGCTGTTGAGCTGCCGGTCGCCGTAGCGGGAGAGGCGGTGGCGGTCGGCGTCGGCGCTGGCGACCTGCACCGGTGCGGAACCGTTGTAGTTCGCGTACGCCGCGGCGGTCGGGAAGCGGCTGACGCGGCCGGTGCGGCCGATCAGGCAGGCGGCGGTCACCGGACCGATTCCGTCGACCTCCCGCAGACGTGTCCCGTGCTCGTCGAGCGCGCGGGTCATCTGCTTCTCGTTCTCGGCGAGCTGACCATCGAGGCGGTGGATGTCGGCGACCAGGTTGCGACACAGCCCGACCCGGACTCGGTCGACCTCGCTGCGGGCCCGGTAGCCCCGCAACAGTGCCGTTGCCGCGGCCGCGGTCAGCGAGGTCGGGGCGCCGCCGGCGAGCAGCTGCCGTAGCAACGCGTGTAGCTGATTGACGAGACGAGTTCGACTGCCTGACAGATTAGTTCGGCGCTCGTCGAGCAGCGCCAGGATATCGGTCGGGCCCTCGGGGTCGACCGGTCGGGCGTCGCCCTGTAGGGCGGCGACACATGCGGCCGCGGCAGCGTCTATGCGGTCGTTCTTGCGTCGGCTGCCGCGGGAGAGTTGCCGGATCCTGGCGGTGGAGGTGGTCGGAACGTCGAGGACGAGTTCGCCGAGGACCAACAGCCACTGTGCGAGGTGATGGCCGAGTCCCTCGGCGTTCTCGATCGCCCACTTGCGCGTGGGCCAGGCCTTGGCCCACGCGGTCAGCGTCTTGTAGCCGGTGATGGTGGCGTCGATGCGGATCGAGCCGAGGTCGGTGTTGGTGGCCGGGTCGACCGCGGTTGCGGTGTGGGTGGACTTGTGGGGATCGATACCGATGACGATCATGGAAGACGGTTCCCTTCTCTGTCAGGATGGGGATCCGCGGAGGACAATCCGACTTCAAGTACCTCTCACAGCAGCTTGGGGTCACGCCTCTCTTGAGTCACTCCGCGAACGCAGGCCGGAAGGGGCGACACACCCCCGAAAAGTCAACCCGAAAGATAGGGTGACAGGAACCTCAGGAGTCAATCCTTCCGGTCTGCTACGGAACGCTACGGGCAGCTAACCCGACCACGGACCGATGACACGAACATAAGTCGGAACCTCACGCCGCGCAGCGACAGGCGTTTGGCCGGTGGAGAGCCAGGAACGGCGGGCACGGTAGAGCCGCCAGTATCGGCCCCGACCCGCGCGCATCGTCTGCGGGGACGGCGGCTGCGGCATCAAGCACACCCTTGCTCCCGGTGCGGGGGCGTGCGCGCCGACCGAGCCCAGACCGAGGACCAACCTTCCCTCCACGACGTGCGCCGAGGTGACCTCGACAAAGAACCGCTCGAACGGCCTGTCCGCCGGGGTGCCCATCCAACCGGTAACCTCGGAGCCGACGCGCAACCGTGAATCGAGCCGCTCACAGGTCACCGACAGCGATGCGTTGCGCCGACGCGACCGGATCGGCGGCGGGGTCACCGATGCCACCCCGACCGCCACATGCCCGGTATGAACTGCGCGTTGCCGCCAGAGCGGATCATCGAGCAGGGCGGCAGCTTTCAAGTCGGCGGCATCGCATCGGGTGCGCAATCCCATGGCCGCGCTGGCGGTGTTGTCCGGGCGCGACCAGTCATACCCGGCTGTCGCCGCCGATAGCGCGGTCCCACGAATAGCGGTCGTCCTCGTGAATCGGCTCCAGGAGTGGCAGCAGCGCCCCGCCGCCGATCCGCGCGGCCCACTCATGCAAGCCGCTGACGCTGTCATCGGAGATGCCGAACCATTGCCGCCACGTGGTCGCTGACCGTTCGGCCTCCGGGGTAGTGCCGAGGACGTACCGCGCCGACGACGCGGCCACCAGATTCACCACCGCCGACGTGCCGGGATGGTCCGCACGATCCGCCCACCACGCCACCATCGCCGCCGCACCGGCCACCTGCGGGTCCGGGTGATAGGCGTGCGCCCGCGCCAAGGTCAGCAGCGCAGGCAAGGTATCGGTGTCGTCGGTGAGCAACGGGGCCGGATCAGTGCGCCCCACCATGGTGCCGCCGTGCACCGCAAGCAGCCCCAGGGCATCCACATCGCGGGCGCATTCCTCACCACCACCCACCCCGGCCACCGACACCGACACCTTGCCGCCGCGTGCCACCGCACGCACCGCCAACGCCGCCGCAGACGGGTTGAACGTGGTATGCGTGAGCCGAGCGACCGGCGACCGGGTTTCGGCGGCATAGAGCCGCTGAGCGAGGTCGAACCATTCCACGCTCATACCGCACCCCGACCCTCATGGCTCCCGGCCTGCGTCGGATTCGCGGCACAGCGCCAACCGGCGCGCAATGCCTCCGCCGCCGCATCGGTCGCCGTACCCGCCACTACCGCCGCAACCTGGTGGGCGGCGATCCCGGTACCGGCCAACACCCGGTCGGCGTAGCGGACCAGGTCGCCGCTTCCTGCCGCGCTCATACGCGAACTCCCGCACCGACCGGGACACATACCGTCGACGCCCACGACGGTGTACGCCCCGCAGCCGCGTCACTGCCGATCACCGCGCACACCAGATGCGACCGCGACGGGCGATCCGGCCACGGCGTATCCCCGTCCGTCAGGACGATCACCACATGCGGCTGCGGACGCGCAGCATTGGCCGCCTCGATACCCACCCGCATATCGGTGCCACCGCCGCCGATCAATTTCACGTCCGCGATGGACCGAACCGGCTGCGCCGTTGTGCTCGACGCGTCACAGGCCAGAATCCGCACCCGATCACGTGCCACACCGCCAGCCCGCAGCACCCCGGCAACCTCACTCATCACCGCATCCAGATCGTCTGCCGACATCGATCCCGACGTGTCGACCACAATCGAGACCGTGATCGACGGGCCCCGCATCGCCGGAGCGACTATGCCCGGGATCCCGCGCCGCGAGGGTCGCGAGTACGTGTAGTTCGTCCGCCCCGCCTGATCCGCCAAGACGCGCCGGATCACAGCACGCAACAACCGATCCCATGCCACCGTCGGCGGTGCCAGTACCTCACCGGCCCACCGCGCCAATCCTGCCGGGGCGCTCCCCCGCTCCTTCCCCGAAGACTCACGAACAGCCTGCGCGACATACCGCCGTACCAGGTCGGCCTCCGCGCCGTCGAGACCTTCGGTGACCTCATTCCCGGCCGCACCCAACTCGCCGGGCACAGCAGGGCACCCCGCACCGGACCCGCACCCCGGATCACCATCGCCGTCTGCGGATGCGTTCGGAGATGAAGGGGCAGACGGATCGACCAGATTCGTGTAGTAGTCCTCCGCGATGCCTCCCGATGCGCACCCGAACGACTCCGGGGTGATCACCCCCTCCGGCAGCCCGACCCCGGCCGCCAACAAGTCATCGTTGATTTCCGCATCGGCGGCGTAGTTCCACGCCAAGTGCGCGACCGGCTTCGGCAAGAACTCCGCACGCGCGGCATGTGCCCGCAGCAAGTGCCCAACCTCGTGCAACAGAACCGCACCCGCCACCGGGACCGGCCACGCGTCCGCACCCACCAGCAACGCCGGATCGAGATACAACCGCCACTGTGCATCCACCGCGAACGTGCCCAGTCCCGGCGCAGCGACAGGTTGCGCCGCGAACAACGCCCGCATGAAGTACGGCATCTGTTCGGCAGAAACCAACCGGGCCAGGCGAAACGCGCGCAACTCGTCCGGTTCGAGTACCCGCACCGCGCTCACGCCGCCTCACCGACCAGACCCGCAGCCACCAGCATCGGGGAGAACCGTTTCGCCGCAGCCGGAACCACAGCCTTGGCGGGCCGCGCCTTCGCCAACGTCCGCGCCGCCGCGCTCGCCACATCAGGTGCACCCGCTTCCGCAGCCGCGATCAGCGGCCCCCACGCGCTGCGCCACGCCTCGACAGTGCCCCGCCCCGCAGCCCACGCCGTCACACCCGACAGAACTGCCCACACCAGGTCCGGACGAGACTGCCAGTCGAACGCCGTTTCCGGATTCTCGATCACCGCCACCGGGTCGGGCAGATCGGCATTTCTGCGCCATTCCAGGAACTCGACACCGGTCCCCTCACCGATCAGCCCGAACACCGCCGCATTGATCGCCGCGTTGTCGTCGTCACGCAGATGCGGCAACACCGCCGCCAACATCGCCCACGTGCGCCGCGACGGCCACGCTCCCCCGTTCTGCGCCGCCGACGACGGGAACGCGTCCAACGCTTCCGGGTTGCGCTGGACATATCCGGTGATCGAACTACGCACCAACGCCACCCGCTGCTCGTCCGTCGCCACTGCACGCGAGACGGGCGGCGCGGCCCACCCCGTCGCCATACCGTCCAGCCACTCGTCCACAGACGGAGTGAACTCCATATGGCAGAACCGATTCGCCAGCGGCGCTTCCAGTTCGTACCCACCGGCAGCACAATCGGGCGGATTCGCACCCGCAATCACCCGCGTTCCCTTCGGCAATTGCAGATCACCGACCTTCAGGTCCAACGCGACCGCGAGCATCGCCGCCTGCACCGCAGGCGGACTCGTCGTCAACTCGTCCAGAAACAGATAGCCACCACCCTCAGCGGAAATGCGCTTCGCCCAGTCCGGAGCCTCCAACGTCACCCCGTGCTCACGCACCACCGGCAGGCCAGCGAAGTCGGCCGGTTCACGCAACGACCCGAGGACCGTCTCGCACAGCACCCCATCCGACGCCGCCAACCCCCGCACCAGACTCGACTTACCCATACCCGGACCCGAGATCAACAACGACGGAACACCAGCCCGCCCATTCGCATCCAACACCGTCACAGCAGTCGCCAAATCAGCCACAGAAAATGGTTGCGTCCATGAAGATGGTGTACGGACCAGATTCGGATCTGACCGGCGTGTCGTAGCCCAAGAAGGCGGCCATCGCGTGACTCTTCGAGAGACCGACCAAAGTCACTCGATGAAGGACCACGCGATGACCACTGCCCACGATATCGACCTGCACCAGTTCCTGACCGACCGCCTCACCGACGCCAGCCCCGACCTGCTGCGCAGCCTGCTGTCCACGTTCATCGACGCACTCATGGGCGCCGAGGCCGACAGCCTGTGCGGCGCCGGTTTCGGTGAACGCTCCGAGGACCGCGTCAACAGCCGGAACGGTTACCGCCACCGCGACTTCGATACCCGTGCCGGCACTCTTGACGTGGCGATCCCGAAGCTGCGTCAGGGCTCGTATTTTCCGGACTGGTTGCTGCAGCGCCGCAAGCGTGCCGAGAAGGCCCTGACGTCGGTGGTGGCCACCTGCTACCTGCTCGGCGTCTCCACTCGGAGGATGGAGAAGCTCGTCGATTCCCTCGGTATCACCTCGCTGTCGAAATCGCAGGTGTCGGTGATGGCAAAGGATCTCGATGCCCAGGTGGAGGCGTTCCGCAGCCGCCCGTTAGATGCCGGCCCGTACACGTTCGTCGCCGCCGACGCCCTCGTCCTCAAGGTCCGCGAGAACGGGCGGGTGGTCAACGTGCACACCCTGGTCGCTGTCGGGGTCAACGCGGAGGGCTACCGCGAGATCTTGGGAATCGAGGTGACCTCCGCCGAGGACGGTGCCGGTTGGTTGGCGTTCTTCCGATCGTTGGTCGCCCGCGGTCTGTCCGGGGTGCGGTTGGTGACCTCCGACGCGCACGCCGGCCTCGTGTCGGCGATCGGCGCTACCCTGCCCGGGGCTGCTTGGCAGCGCTGCCGGACGCATTGTGACTGTAAGGTAATAACATGGTGTTTTGCAGTTTGAGTCAGGTCGGTGCGGTAGGGCGGTTGTGAGCGAGGTCGAGGACCGGTTGCGGGAGCGGTTCGAGGTCTTGTTGCCGCACCTGAACGAGCGGCAGCGGCGTTTGGCGTTGGCGGCGGAGGCCCGGTCGCTGGGGCATGGCGGGGTGCGGGCGGTGGCCCGGGCGGTCGGTGTCAGCGAGACCACGGTTCGCAGGGGCGTGTTCGAGTTGGAGGCCGGCGAGCAGCCGGCGCCGACGGGTCGGGTCCGCCGTCCGGGTGGGGGCCGCAAGGGTGCGGACGCGCTGAATCCGCAGCTGGTGCCTGCGTTGTTGGCGCTGGTCGAGCCGGATGAGCGTGGGGATCCGGAGTCTCCGTTGCGGTGGACGACCAAGTCGCTGCGACACCTGGCCGAGGAGCTGACCCGGCAGGGCCATCCGGTGTCCGCACCGACGGTGGGACGGTTGTTGCGGGACAACGGATTCAGTTTGCAGGCCAACGCCAAGACGTTGGAAGGCGAGCAGCACCCGGACCGGGACGTGCAGTTCCGCTACATCAACGAGCAGGTCAAGGCGCACCAGGACGCGGGCGAGCCGGTGATCAGCGTCGATTCGAAGAAGAAGGAACAACTCGGCCAGCTGCCCACCCCGGGGCGCGAGTGGCGGCCGCACGGCGATCCGGTGCGGGTGGTCGATCACAGCTTCTTCACCGGACCGAATGCGGACCGGGCCATCCCGTACGGCGTCTACGACTTGACCACCGACGCAGGTTGGGTCAATGTCGGCGTCGACCACGACACCGCCGCGTTCGCGGTCGCCTCCATCCGCCGCTGGTGGCAGGCCCGCGGCGCCGCCGACTACCCGCACGCGCGCCGGCTGCTGATCACCGCCGACGCCGGTGGCTCCAACAGCTACCGGTACCGGTTGTGGAAGGCGGAATTGGCTGCGCTGGCAACCGAGACCGGGTTGGCGATTACGGTCTGCCACTTCCCGCCCGGCACCTCGAAGTGGAACAAGATCGAGCACCGACTGTTCTCCCAGATCACCATGAACTGGCGGGGGCGGCCGCTGACCAGCCACGAGGTCGTGGTCAAGACCATCGCCTCCACCCGCACCCGCACTGGGCTGCGCGTGGACGCCGAGCTGGACACCGGCGACTACCCGATCGGGATCTCGGTTGGTCGAGAGGAGTTGCGCGCGTTGCCCATCCGCCCGCACGCCCAGTGCGGAACGTGGAACTACACCATCGAACCCACTCACGCCGACGCCGCTCCGGTTCCCAACCGGGACCGGGAAGGCGAGCGTGCCGCGGCCGTCGCGATGCTCGCCGACTCGCGCCTGACTGGCATGACGGGCGACGAGCTGGAGGAACTCACCGCACGGCTGGCACCGGCTCAGGCCGCCCGCGCCGAGCAACGCCGCTGGCACCAACGCGGCGGCCGGCGCCGCAATGCCCCGGGTGCCGGCGGGCGACGCCTGCTGTCGGACGCCGCGGCCCTGCTGATCACCGTCGTGTATCTGCGGCAGGTCTGCCCTCAGCGGGTGCTGTCGGATCTGCTCGGGGTGAATCCGAACTCCATCGGCGAAATCATCGCCGAAACGCGGATGCTGCTCGACGAACACGGCCATCACGTCACCCCGACCATCGGGCTGCGCTTCAGCACCGCCGCAGACCTCGCGGGATTTCTCCGTGACGGCACGGCACCCGACCCGACACCGAATCGGCCGCTCCCCGAGGCACTGTCGCATCCGGCTCTGACCGGCATGAGTCGCCGGCAACTGGGCGACCTCGTCGAACGCCTCGCCATCCGGCAAGCCGCCATGGTCGAACGACGCCGCTACGCCCAACGCGGCGGCGAACGCATGCCCGGGGGCCGCGGCGGAATCTTCCTCCAGAAGATCACCGATGCCGAACGCGTCCTGGCCACCGTTCTGCATATGCGCCAGCTCTGCAACCGCGCCGTCCTGGCCGAACTGTTCCAGGTCAGCCCACGCACTATCGGCAATGCCCTGCTCGACGTGCGGCCACTGCTCGAACAGGACGGCTACACCCCGGCACCGGCAACCATCCGCTACCGCACCGCCGCCGCCCTCCTCGCTGCCATACCACCACGAGAGGGCGACACACCCGAATCGACACATTAATTCCTTACAGTCACATTATTCGACGAATCTGATGTCGCAGACGCCGAAGAATTCGTGGCCCTGGGTACGTGCGCTCCTGCACTCCGTCTACGACCAACCGGACGCCGATTCGGTTCATGCTCAATATGATCGGGTGATCGACGCCTTGTCGGAGAAGCTGCCGAGGGTCGCCGACCACCTCGACGCAGCCAGGATAGATCTGCTCGCGTTCACGGCGTTTCCGAAGCAGATTTGGCGTCAGATCTGGTCCAACAATCCCCAGGAACGGCTCAACAAAGAGATCCGGCGCAGAACCGACGTGGTCGGAATCTTCCCCGATCGCACCGCCCTGATTCGGCTCGTCGGCGCGGTACTCGCCGAACAGCACGACGAGTGGATCGAAGGCCGCCGCTATCTCGGGCTAGACGTGCTGGCCCGCTCCCGCGGTGTCCACCCCGACGGAACCGCCACCGAACCCGCTCAGGAGGTGACCCAAGCGGCGCTGACCGCATAACCACCCGACGAAGACTCACGCGACAATGTCGTACACCACCCCCCAGGACTTGACCCAGAAAATCCTCCAGAGTCGAGCGAGTTGGTCAGTCTCGCTACCGAATTAGACTCCTTAAATATACGGTCTGACCTGCACAAATGGGGGTTCTGCGCTCGTCCCGCGTCCCCGGCGCACCCTGTGCCGGGGACGCGGGGCGAGGCTTCACTGGGGAACAAGGCAATCTGACAAAGCTCTCCCATCGACGCCACCCTCATGCCTACAAGTGTGTTCCGGCAGAACGCCGGCCCCGCCGACCTCGCTTCTCGAAATTGGCGACGACGGCGACCAACCGCCAGACTGCTGATCCGCCGATCACGGCTCGTTGGACGGCCAGTCACCGAATCTCCACGGCGACGGGGAGTTCAACACTCAGGCCCGCACGCGAGACCAATGGGGGCCGCCCAGTGATCCAACACACAATGCGTGTCTGAACATCACACCGGCATTCGGTTCGTACAGTGACACACGTGAGGGGGAACGATGGGTAGAGCGAAGAGCCGCAAGACCAAGCGGGACAGCCGCAAGACCAAGCAGGAGTGGAATCGACCGTTCGTAACGGGTGAGCAGTTCCGGCATGGCCTGCCGACCCGTCGGCGGGCACAGATGGCGTTGGCCGATTTGAAACCGGCACAGATGCCGCTACTACTGGACGCACTGGACGAAGCTGCTACACCCGTCCTTAAACACCTCGAGCCATATGCCTGGTTGGTGCCCGATCTCGAACGGTTCCGCGCCTCGCGAACGATTGGCACTACACTTGCGTGGTTCTGTGAATTCCACGGGCAATCCGCGGAATCGCTGCTGGCCAACACACCGCACTACTTCTGCTTCGGGCCGAAGGAGTCCGCCATTGGCGCCATTGAAGAGCGCATAATGCTCGGGATGTACTGCGCGTATCGGTGCACAAGCGGAGCTACAGTCGATCGGCACGCGTACTACGCCTCCGAGGAAATGACAGCCCTCATCCTCGCGGGCAGTGAGACATCTGCCGAGGTGAGCGTGACTCCCGCAGACCTGCCATCACCCTCCGGAGTTGCCTACCTCGCCCAACCCGACGGCGGACTCTTCTTAATATGGCAAATCCTGTACGACACTCTTCTGTCAGTTCAGCTCGTATCGGCAGCCGGAATGGAGGAGTTCATCGGCGACGAAGGCGAGCTACGCGAGGGCTTGGTCTACCGATACGTCAACCACGTCTACCTGCCGCTCCCGACCGCGGAAGCCGAACTCAGCCCTCCTGAAAGCGACACTCCGCCGAGCCTGCACTCGATCGGCGGCTTCGTCCCTGCCGCTATGGATTCGGATTTCCCGCAAGAATTCCTCACGATCTACCGCGGATGGACATCCGCCGAGATTCTCGAGGTCTTCATCTCCTTCACCCACATGCTCCGTCAGAAGACAACACAGGTCGAGTCCACGGCAGTGTCGGCCGGGAAGTCCGCGACTACTCGCCGACGTAAGAAGCCCTCACAGATCACGTATCTGTCCTACCGGTCCCGATCCTCAGCGCGACCCATCAATGAGGCAGCAACGCGCACATACTCGCATCGTTGGACAGTCCGAGGTCACTGGAAGAGGCAGTGGTATCCCAGCGAACAACGTCACCATCCGATCTGGATCTCGACCTATATCGCCGGACCGGAAGGCGCACCAATCAAGACGTCCGACAAGGTCACCTTGCTCTAAGCAGTCATGCGACCGCCACACCCTGCGAGATTCCGGATTCTGCGGCGCCAGCATGTTAGGGCGCACAATTGGTTGATAGCTGAGTCGAAATCCCCGACCACCGCGCTCACACAGCACCAGGTGGAACGGTGTTCATCGCACGTGAATTCGAGCGTTGTTGGTTGGTAAGGGCGGCGCAGACGATGATGGCTACCATCGCCCCACCCGCGGCGACACCCCACACCATGGGTTCGGCCGTCCGGCCCCGAGGCGGCACCGGACACCGTCGCGGAGGAGCCAGCTGCTGCCGGCCAGGATTCTCGCGCAGTCCACAAGCATCGCGTGATAACTCCGCCGATCATCACATTTCCTCTGCCCTAGCACCTTTCATGCTTCAGGCGTTCTCGGTCTGCTTGTTCGTTACTTCGCTTACTGCACTCTTGAGCCACCACCGGAGCGTCCGGCTTTCCTACCAACCGCGCCCCATCTCCGAACCGGCTTGGTGCCTGCGACGTGAACGGAACCGGATTACCCTCGACCACAGGCTCTTGCGTCATACGGTGTGGTGGCCCGTAGATCGCATTCAGGGCATCACGGTCGTTTCCGAGCTCTACCAGCTCATCTTCGGAGATTTCATGGTGATGGAGCGGATCGGGTGCACCGACGATTCCTGCTCGACGATTGAGTTCCTCGTAGAGCCTGACCAGCTCGCCGGCGGCCTCTCCCACCTCAGAATGTCCGCGCAGACGTTCGATAAGGAAGGGCAGCACAGGGGTGAGTGCTCTTTCCTCGGCGCGGTCGATCCAGTCCACTTCCCAGCCGAGGGCCCCATCAGGGCTTGTCTTTGGCTCTCCGAATAGTTGACGCGCTCCATTGAGCGTATATCCCTGGTCGTACAACTCTTGGGCAGTGATCCACGACAGCTCCGACATTTCATCTCCTGTTCCTGCTTCTTGGTGTGAAGGGGCACACCTTCATCGCTTCCCCCATTCGCCGGTTCTCCATTACAACAGGTCCCCACCGGCCTCTGGATCCGGCTGCGTTGACGGCATCCACAATTCCCGCTCGTCCAAGCGGGCGTGAGCAGCAGCGGGGTGGTCCGGATGCGCCTGCGCCCACCGCGTCTTCTGCTCCAGCAACCTGGCTGTGACATACCAGGTTTCCGCTGAGCGCGGCGGATGAACGCCCACCGTCCGCGCAAGTCGACGAAGCTGTTCAGCCCGAAGTGACAGCAGGTCGGCCGGGGTAAGGCCCCGATCCCAGAGGTACCGGGCGAGGTGGATCGCTTTGGTGCGTCGCCGTCCTTCGGCGTGGCTGGTGTGTGCGAAGTCCACGGCCATGGCGATCACCGGTGTCGCTTCGGGTAATGCTTGCGGCGCTCGGCCGCGGTCAGCCCACCCCAGATCCCGAACCGCTCGTCATGGGCGAGCGCCTCGGCGAGGCAGGCGTCACGGACTTCGCATCCAGAGCACACCCGCTTCGCGGGGCGGCCGTTCTCCCCCGTCTCAGGGAAGAACGCTTCCGGATCGGTCACTCGGCACAGCGCGAAGTCTCGCCACTGCGGAGCGTCCAAGGCAATCCTGGGCCGTGTGTCGGTATCGGTCATCTCGCTCATCTCCCTTTTCCCGCAGATGGTGTCTCGGTGGGGCGGACGGTATCCCGGACCTGGACAGCGCGACTCGACTTCGCATCACGGCCGTCACGCCGTGATCGATGTCCTCCGTCACGGCCATTCGTGTCCCCTCCGAAGCGGCCTTATCCCGTCATGAGGAGGAAGATCCGAGATCGATGAGTTGAGTGACATCGCGCGGAGAAGATGCACCGAACCGGTACGCGCCCAACACTCATCGAGGTAGGTGGAGTTGCCTCATTCGGGTCGGGTGCATGTACGGCGGCCGCAGGCCGGCCAACCCGAAGCCGGCCGATTCCGGTTCGAACTCGGGTACACAGGCCGGTGGTGTGGTGCGTCCGAGAGTGCCGTCGCTATGCAGGTGCGCCGACGCCCACCGGTCGGCTGCGGGGCAGTGTTCGAACTCCCACCGCAAGACCCGGCCCTCACCATGGGCCCGCTTCTTACCGATGACATCCAGGCCACCCAGGATCGTGGCGACGGCGTCGAGATCTCCGACTCCGCGCCAGGTGACCGTGCGAGTGCTGGTGATCATCAGGGGCATGTAGCGGGCCCGGTAGCGGTCCTGCCGATCCGAGATCACCGCCGGCAGGGTGTGACTGAGTTGCTCGAGCCCGCGGTGATCGGTCCGCGACGCCCAGTGCCGCACCACCGGATCACCGGCCGGGTCCTCGGGGAACGAGCACGTCGCACACCAATGCCAGTCCTCGCCGGCGAGCTCGCATCGCGCCAGTGGCAGCTCGAGGTCGGGCGGGGCGCACTCGGGTGTCAGCGCCGGCACATACTCGCCTCGGTCGAGTGCCGCGGCCTTGTGATCGGCCCACAGTTCGGCGGCGAGGATCCCGTCGAGACTGATTCCCCACGGCGTCGCATGCGCCAGTCCCGACGATAAGTGCGCCCGCACCAGGAACGGTGCCATCTCCTCGGTGCCCGTCATGTCAGCCAGCACAATGCTTCGATGACCTCATCGCGCAGTGGTGCGAGCTCGACGCGCCAGTCCACTGACTGCGGGTCCGGGCCGGCCAACACCACCCGATCCGATTCGGCGCGGACCCGCCCGTGACCTATCGCGCTGCGCCCTCCGAGGAATCCGTCACGCGCGAATCTGCCCCACACATCGGTGAAAAACGAGATCTCAAGTGGGGTGGCCCGGTCCAGCCGCACGAAGGTTTCGAAACGAGTTCCCGCAGGAATTGTTTCGACCTCGAATCGCATCAGCATCGACGAGCCGACATCCTTTCCTGCTCCGCCCCCCGCGGAGGATTCGGGGAAGGCCCGGGTGTCGGTGTCGTCGAATCGGCTGTAGCTCTCCAGGGAGACCAACTCGAACTGACTCATCAGCCGGCCGTCATACGCCCGGGTCATGATCGTCTCGGTCTCACGCACCCGCGGGACCACCTTGCCCACCTTCAGGCAACCGTCGATCGGTGGCTGACCTCCGCCGTTGCCGCCGAACACCCCGATCGGGGGAACCAGCTCCCGCAGTCGCTTCCGCCGGCGGCCGGTCAGTCCGTCGCCGGTAACCTTCGTCAGAGAGCCACCGTTTCGTAGCGCGTGCGCGGCCGAGAGCGGGATCTGCTGTTCGTAGCCGATGACATCACGGAACAGCTCCTCGGCGATCCTGCGCAACCCGCCGCGTAGAGAGTTCCCGGACACGATCGGCACCAGCACCGGCTTTCCGTCCGGCTGGATCACCGGCTCGCGCCGGAACAGTGTCGTCGTCGTTCCGGAGTCCTCCCCCTTCTGGGAGATCGAGGACAACGCAGTCAGCTCGACATCCCAGCGCACCGTCGACCTCATCGCCTCTTCCTTCCCGAAGCGCGAGCGCCGGCCACGGCTTCGGCGACGATCCGTGTGCGCAACACATACGACGTGGGACGCTCACGTAACAACGTCAGCACCGGCTCGGACTCCTCACGCAACAGGGTCGCCAGTTCCAGCCGTTGGTCAGTGTTCGTCGGTTCCGATTCGAGGGACCGTGAGACCACCGACCACCACCGGTCGAGATCGCCGCCACCGATATAGGTGGCGACCCGAACACGGTTCGGCAGGTGCTGGGTCCAGTACGTTTCCCGTCGCCGGCCGACCCATCCCGAATCCCAGTCGATCCCGTAGTGCAGCAACAGCAGCAGGCGTTCTGCTGTCGACGCCGGACCCTCGAGCGGCGGCAGCCCCCCCGGTGCGGCCGCGAGCCATCGATCGGTCGGGCTGGTCATTTCGTTCCCTTCGCACTCGCCGACACGGTGGCTCGCAGCGCGAGCTCCCACCACTGCCCGAACTGGCGGTACGGGGCGAGACGGTCCCAGTCCGCGAAGACCGCCGGCCACCGCCGGGGGGCGATCGTGGCGAGCACCGGATACGGGGCCGCGGGCTCGGTGAGCATGCGGGCACCGAACCCCAGCGCCCGCAGTCGGCGCATCGCTGTCACCGCCGCGACATCACGCGTAGTCCAGGGCAGGCACGTGTCCTCGACCGCAATCCCACCCCACCGCGCGTGCGGCAGGATGTGCTTTCGACCGGGCCGCAAGGGCACCACCACGGCGGTGTCCGGCTCGAGTGGCCGCAACAAGATCCGTTCGAGATCCGCCGACGTCATCGGCCTCATCGCTGGTCGGGTGGTCACCACATGCATACTTCTGCGCAGATCCGGGTGCTGGTAGGCCCACGCGCAAGACGTGCACAGCCCACCCTCCGCGGGCGCTTTCCACGAATCGAAACCCGTGAACGTTCGGGAGACCACCTTGGTCACCGCCTCCACCGGAACCGGGGACGCTGCGCATCGCGCACACCGGCCCACCCTCGCCAGCTCGACTACCTCGCGCGTCTTCGTCGACGCGAATGCCGCGGCGACGACATCCTGCCGGCCAGCCACCCCGCACAGTTTCCCCACAACACACTCCTCACATGCCCAGACGACTTCAAAACCGCCCCTACGACTGGAGGAAGATCCGCCGGGCGGACACTGTGTGACAGAAGCTGCGAGATCTCGAAGCCAACCGTGACCCGTGAGGAGGACGTGTGGCGAGCAAGCCCGAACCCGACGGCCTGGACCTGAACACCCTCCGAGCACTGCGCCGGCCCCGCCGCGACCTCGCAAACCTCACCGGACGCATCGAGCAACACCTCGACGACCACGACGGATACCTCGCCTTCTCCGGCGGCAAGGACTCACTCGTCGCACTCCACCTCACCCTGCAGGTCGAACCGAACATCCCCGTCGTGTTCTTCGACTCCGGCCTCGAGTACCCCGAGACCTACACCTACATCACCGCACTCGCCGACACCTGGAAACTGAACCTCGAACCCCACCGAGCCGACCCACCACTGCTGACCGTCCTCGCCCAATCCGGCGAATGGGATCACCAACAGCCCTCCCAAGCCACGAGCCAGAAACTGCGCGACATCCTCATCGGTGCACCCTCCCGTGCAGCGCACTCGGCACACGGGGCAGGAGAAATCTGGGGCGTACGAGCCGACGAGTCACCGAAAGGGACCGGACGCTGGTCGCTCTACTACAACGCACTCAGCAGCCACGTCACACGCGACTGCGACGGCTGCTGCACCAACACCACCGAGCAACGCCGACACCATGGCGGCCTCATCGACCGAGCCGACGGAACACATGTCTTCGGGCCCATATGGGACTGGAGCAACGCCGAAATCTGGGCCTACATCGCCCACCACCAGCTACCGGTAAACCCCGTCTACGACAAACTCCGCCAACTCGGCGCCCCCGAACACCACCTGCGGGTCTCCCACATGCTCGACGCCGCCTTCCTCGAACACGGCCGCATCACCCGCCTACGCCGCGGATGGCCCGCACTCTTCGAAGAACTCGCCCAACTCCTCCCACGGATCCGCGAGTTCGTCTGACACCTCCGCTTTCTATGCGGTGAGACGTGGGGCGAACTGCCCCACACTTCTCCCGACCTGATCGTCCGCGTGCGTCAACTGGAGGCGTGGAAGCTCCGCGTTACCATGGCAGCCCGGTCATCCTCCACGAGACCGCCGAACTGACCGACACCATCGACCGCGTTCGCACGCGTACAGAGGGAAATCAACACCAGCGAAGCCATGTGGTGGGATCTCGACACCGCACTGAAAGTGGACAGCCGTGAGCGACCTCCTCAACGAGATCATCGAGAAGCATCAGAAGGGTGCAAGTCGAGTGGGTCGCCGAAACCGACACGTACAACGTGTCCTGCACCTGCGGCCAGTGGGTGCGTGACGACAAGCATGCCGAACACGTCATGATCAGCATCCCCGCCGCGAACATCGTCCGGGCCAGCCAGCACACCAGCGGAACGTACGTCGCCTTCGGGGCTACGTCATCTGCGGGGGCTACGATCCTCGGGTCGAAGCGCGAGGACGTCAACCGGAACGCCCAACAGCATGCCCGGTGGCACATCGACCTCGCCAGCGGGGGCTAGATTCGGATCGCCTCCGGGGCAAGGCCGCTCAGAGGTGTAATAGCACATCGGTGTCGGACCGCGCCGGTAAACTCGTCAACGCACGGAACCACCCATTACAGGAGTACTCGTTGACTGAGATCATCGACCCCGAAGAAGCCGCCGACAAGCCGAAACCCGCGAAGAAGCGGAAGCCTCGGAAGGCGGCCGACTTCAACACCGCGATCGGCCCCAACCTCCGGTCGCCCGCCTTCGACAGGTTGCTTGACCCCAAGCTGACGTCGAGCATTATCGACCGCGCGGGAATCAACAAGGCGTTCACCGAAGGCCTGTCCCCGCACACCAACAGCATCGCGAAGCTCGCCGGGTTCAACATGGCGAACTACACCGGGGCGAACACGATCGGGAACCTGCTGGATTCACCGGCGTTCAAGCAGAGCGTTTTGGGGATGTCCGACGTCGGCAGGACTCAGGGCTTCCTCGATGCGATCAACGAGCAGATCACGTCGAGCATCCGCACGCCCGGCCTGGCCGAGTGGGCGGCGTCCCCGGCTGCGTCCACTCTCACGCCGTCGCTCGGAATCCTCGCTGCCTCGATGAACGTCGGCGAAACGAACACGGCAATCCAGCGCATCACCGAGGCCCTGGCGGACACCGCGATGACCAAGGGCATCACCGAACGCCTCGTCTTCAACATGCCGAACCTGTTCCCGTCCATCAGCCCCCTGCGGGACTGGATGGAGGCGAACAACGCAGCCATGACGGCGATGACATCACCCCTGCTGGACATCGCACGGAACGCCCACGCGCACCTCCGGGACGACGACGAGGACCAGATCGAGTTCGACGTCGACAACACCACGCTCGTCCTACCGCAGCTCACCGAACTCGCCGAAGCGTACGAGTCAGGAGACTTCGACCAGCCGTCGTTCTCAGCGTTCTCCGAGGCGATCGAGGAGAGCCCCGAGTGGCGCGAGGCCATCGACAACGCGGTCGATCGGGCGAAGGCGGCACTCTTCCTTCCCCGGAAGACGGTGCGGGTGATTGTGAAGCTCGGGATCTTCCTCTCGCTCGCCACCGTTGTCACGGTCGTGACGATCGCCGGTGGTACCGTCCCGATCCTGGCCGTGGTGATCGGCGCGATGGGGGCGCAGAGCTCCATGGGTGATGTCCACAAGTTCGTCGACGAGAAGCTCCTCCCCGACAAGGAATCCGACGAGGTAACGGAACCCGACGAGTAGCGCACGAACGGTGGCGGGGTTCACCGTGATTAACGTCGGTACCGGCGCCCTAACAGGTGGGCCAATTCCGCCGCGACCGACATAGCGTTCGCGGCGGCCGTCCTCGCCGTCGTCAGTATCCACCTCCTGGCTTCCATCCGGACGTTCCCGCCGACCCCCCTTGCAGTAGTCGACGACTGTTGTAGGAGAGGGTCACTCGGCCAGCTGTCACCCCTATGAACGTCTGGTGGACCGTAGACCAGCCGGGTGTGCGCCGATCAGATCGGCGGGGTAATTCCATGCACGGCGTCGACGTCCGGGTGAATCGGAACTTCGCCGGGATCGACCAGTGGATTGCCGGTGGCGGCGTCCAAAACACAGATCTCGATGATCGACCGTCGATTTCCTCAAGGTCGGTCGACTCAACGTTCAGCACTGCTGCCCGGCCGGGGACGAGCATGCCCCGTTCCCACTGCTGCGGAGACGTACTGGCCATACCACCTCCTTCTCGTGATCATCGTAAGGACACCCTCTGACATGTGGTTCTGACTTCGGCACCTATGCCGGCCCGGAGAAGTTCCTGGTACGCTCGGGCGCCCGTCTTCCGACAAAGGATCGGGAGGACGGCGCCCGAGCCACGCCACCGGACTGCTTCCTTAGCTGTAGGAATGCTCAGGTTCGCGCTCGCTGGAGACCTGCCCGTCGGTGCTCGTCGGCTGATCGCCTTCCTGCGGTGCAGCAGCATCTGCGACGTCGGTTGTCTCAGTCGCGTCCTTACCGGCGCCACCACGCGCGGCCTTACTGGAGGTATTCTTCCGCTTCTTCGGGGCGGTGTAACCCATGGCCGCGAGCTCTTTGGCCGTCCATCCGCCTTCGATCGCGTCCTCGTGGGCCGTCCTGATTGCGTCTACGGCTGCCTCGCGTGCGGAGTCGAGTGCGGCTAGCTCTTCCACTGCTTCACCGATGGCTCCGACAAGTGCGACGCGGGTTTCGATTGCTTTCTGCGCCAGTGCTTCCGCATTCTTTCGTGCGGTCTCGATTGCTTTCTTGTGGGCGGCTGGCGTAGTGCTCATGTGTCACTGTCTCCTTTGTCTGTGCGGTCGTGCCGCAAGGTCGCGGCTCGACTCTGTTGCCGGTCTGCGTTTGTAGTGGCGATCGTATTGTTCCGCTTCGGGATCAGCGCAGGACAACTTGTCCCCCGATGGTCACAGGAAGCGGGCGGGGATCATGTCCGGGCGGACGGCGCTGATCTGAACCAGCTGGCCGGTCTGCGGTGCTTCAAGCATTTTTCCGCCGCCGAGGTAGATCGCGACGTGGTTGGCTCCGTCTGCCTGCCAGTTCCCGAAAAGCAGGTCACCCTGCTGGGCTTGGGTCATGGTGATCTGCTGGCCTGCCCGGAACTGTTCCTGTGAGGTGCGGGGCAAAATCTTCGTGCCGCCGGTGCCGATGTAGTAGGCGAAACGCGTAAGCCCCGAGCAGTCGTAGCCGGCGGTAGTTCCTCCGGTGCCGTCGCCCATCGACGGTCCGGTGAGAAGGCCTCCGCCCCATTGGTAGGGCAGTCCGATCGCGCGCATCGCCGCTTCGATGACCGCACGCGCGAGCTCGAGGTTGCGGGGAAAGCGGGGGTCGAAGGTCAAATCACTGACTGCGGTCGGGGCGAGCATTCTTGTCAGGGAGGGGATGCCGGCCGCAGTGGTGGGTGCCCCACTGACGGCAGGAGGCAGAACTAACGGATTCGTCTCCTGCTGCGGAGTCGATGACGGTGCCTGAGCTGCGGGTCCTGCCGGGTTGGCGACACCGCCGGCGGGTCCGGGTTCCGGGCTAGGGGCGGGCAGGACCACCTCGGGAATCAGGCCCTGGGCCTCGGGCGAGAGCTGTTCCCTGGCGCCCGCAGCGGCATCCTGGACTTCCGGTGGAATGGCGTTCTCGATCTCGGCTTGCCACTCGGCGGGCAACTGCTCCTGCGCCTGCTGCACTGCCCGGGCCGCGTCGGCGAGGTAGGGCTGCGGGTTCGGGACATACTGGGCGAGAGCTGGCGGTAGTTCCTGTGCGACCGACGTGACGCTGTCGGTGATCGCGGGGTCCACTCCGCCGCCCTGGGCAGCTGATGCGCCGGCCACTGCGACGCCGATGATGATCGATGCGAAATCCATGATGTCTCCTGGCCGAGGGTGTGGCGGCCAAGGGCGGAAGTACTGTCTCGATGACCGCGAGGATGTCGTGCGATCAGGACAGTAGAGAGAGACCTGTTCAACTCGACCGAACTCACAATCGGGGCAACCCAGTCGGGCATCCACATCGGCCAATAGGGCGTAGAGAATTGGACCGGATGCGGAAGATCAAATAGGGTGTGGTTACTGAGAATGCACTGGGTGAGTCGGAGGCACACCATCTTGTAGGTGGCCTCCGACTTTTCTTTCTGCTCACAGCCCCTTGCCATCTCGTCGTCCGGTATGAGCGTCGGCGCCGGAGCCCTCCTTCCCTTGCGTTGTGTCCGCGGTCGAATCCGAATCGTCGTGTGGCGCGGCTTTCACCACTCTGAATTGCGCGGGCGCAGCGAAGATATCGGGATGAAAGATCAAGTCGGGGCGCCGGTGGCGCGGCTTGTCCGCAGTCATGACTGAGTTTTCCTTCCGGTGAGTTGAATCTGTCTTGAACGCCCCGCCTCGACTCGTCATGGCGTCTCGTGATCGACAAGTTGGACGACCAGGCGCTCCCCCGGCGGATGTCCGGGCCGCTCATACGGCACAAAATGAGCCCCCACCACCTGAAGCTGCATTCCCCGTGGCAGCAAGTGGTGCGAGTTGTCCACGCGAGAAGATTGCCCGTAGTACATGCCCCGGTCGGTCTGGATCTCGAAGACAACATCGGTGGGCCGGGCGGTCGAATCCAGCTCGTGCAGCGAATGAGTTGCTGCAGTAAACCGGTCGAAGGACAGGACCGTCCCCGGCGATAGCGTCGAGGGCAGATCTGACGGGTTCACGACCGCGTTGGGAATGCTCACCGACGTGTACACGAGATGACCTCGTCCGGATTCGCGTTCGTATCGTTGAATTGCCCGGTCCACTCGTTGGACCTGCTTGCGGCGAGCATCGTCGAGCTCGACAGCGTCGCCGGCCACCGCGGAGAGGGCGTTGTTCGTCTCCCGCCAGGTCTTCGGGTCCGACGTCAACGACGCCAGCGCCGTGTACTGGGCTTTTGGCATCGCGTCGAGGACGCGGCGCTTCGTCGCGGATCGGGTGTTCCGTTGTCGTGCCGAGAGTGTGCGACGGAGTTCGATCGCCGGTGGCAGCTGCGGGCGTAGCCGAGAGTTTCCGATTGCCGCCGGCGTGGGCCGAGGATAGGCACGGTTGAGGTCCCGTTGCGCCCGGGTCAATCCAGGTAGGTTCTCGGTGGCGTCGTCGAGTTCTCGTGCTCCGCTGCGGAGATCGGCGCGGGTGTCGTAGGCATGCTGTGAGATTAGTTCGCCTTCCTTGCGGGTGGCGACGTCGCTTTCGCCCCGGTCGAGATCGAACACACCGTTGACGCGGTCTGGGCTGATCCGGTCATGGCTGCGGCCCATCAGCTGCGCCGATCGTATCCGGCGACGTCGCCGCGCAGCTGGGCCAGCGCCGCTTCCCGCGCCTGATGTAGATCGACCAGGTCATTGGCCAGGTCACCGATCGCCGACGTTTCGAGATCATCATTCGCCGAGTTGACCAGCAATTCTCCGAGCGCCGGTGCGTGAGCGTCGATGCGACCGAGAGCCGCAGTACCGTCGGTCGAGTCCTGGAGCATCAATAGGTCTTGGTGAAGAGTCCACAACGCTGCGACCCGCCCGATCAGTGATTCTTTGACCTGTTCGAACCACCGTCGCTGCTCGTGGTGGGACGCCCGCGCCGCGTCAGCCTCGGCACTGACACCTGTCGTGGGTTCGCCACCGCTGACCCGGAAAGTTGCCAGCTCACCGCAGTGGCCGAGAATCGCTCGGAGTTGGTCCTCGATGTCGAGCCGGATGCAGTGGATGTCGAGGTCCTCGTGACTCCATGCCGGCACGTCACGAATATCGTCGACGATCGCGGACCCAGTCATGGCCAGACGAAGTTCGAAGAAGTCGCCGCCGGCCGAGACGTAGGCCTCGAGCTTGGCAATGTTGCCGCGGATCATCCGCTCGTCCGCCGCGGTCAGCCTGAGGGGATCACGGCGGATCCACCACCACATCGCGAGGACCTCCACACCTGCAGCCACGAAGATGAATACCGTCAGATCCGTGAGCGGAGACTGAAAAAGCGAATTCATGTTGAGTAGGACAGAAATCATGCCGATCAGGACAGGTGCGATCACGACGAGGGGAATTTCGACAACGATACCGCCGTTCGTTCGCCCGAACGGGACCTGCGTGCGCCACATATTGCGTCGGGGATAGGTATTCACGTCGTGGGCGGCAAAACCCAGCTCCGCTCGCCTTGTGACGATCGCGGCCACCCTCGGCGAGAAGAGTTGCAAGTGGATACAGTCGAGCGCCATCAGAAACTGGTCGCTCTCGGTGTCGCTCTCGACGCGGTCGATCAGGTCCAGAACAACGCGGGCCGCGCGGTCGCCCGCTTCTGCCGGGATCATCGGCGTAGCTCGCTTCGCCCGATGGGCCGCTGCTCGCTGACCTGCCGCGGTTCGGGGCCATTCTCTCCGGGATAGGTCCGTGGATCCGGCCGGCCCGAGGGGTGATGAGGGAAAACCTCGAATGCTTCTACGGCGGTGTCGAACTGCGCATGCGCGCCGGCCCACCGGATGTGACCGCAGCGGCAGTAGGTGGCGTCTTGCCACGGATTGTAGGTCTTCGGTTCGTGATGCAGATCGATGCACCGGTGCCGCTCCCCGACCTGCACACCACGCGCTGCCACCCGTTTCAGAACATGGCGGGTGTACGACCTCCCGCGGTAAACGAGCTCGTCCCTTGTGGTGCGCCTGACCGGACGACAGGTCAACATCTTGGTGAATACTCAACACTTCTCCCATCAGTGGTTGTCTCCTCGGGTGTCAGGCACGCGCAGATTTCATGCCCCGACGAGGTCGGATTTGGATCTGCGGGTGGTGTCCTGTTCGCGGCGCCCTACCGCGCGGCCGAGCAGTCGATTGAGACTTTCGCTCACCACATCGGGGCGCTCAAGACCGACCATGTGCCGCGCTCCGCTCACTGGGATCAGTTCGGCGAGGGGAAGAGCCGCGGCGAGTCGCTCTGAGTGCCCGATCGGGGTCACCCTGTCCCGGGTTCCACAGATGATCGACGCCGGCACCTTCGCAAGCACGTCGAGCGCCGGGGAAGCGTCGTATATCCGCAGATCACGCAGGAAGGCGGCCACGGTGGCGATCGGAGTCGCGTGGACCATCCCGTAGGACGTGACGGCGGCACGGACACTTGCGCTCGGAGCAAGGGGGCAAGTTGCGCCGACCACTGGCGACAAGATGCGACGTGAGAGATTCCAGCTGCGCGCGACGAGCCCTGGGGCGTGAGCTGATGCCGTCCGCAGCAACGTCACCGCCGGCGTATTCAGAGCGCGCCCGATGCCGGCGCTGGCGACATTGCCGACGGCGGTCGAGATCAACCCGACTCCCACGATTTGCGCGGCCGCGGCCTCTTGGTGATGGGCCACGTAGGACATCACGGCCATTCCACCCATCGAGTGCCCGACGAGGACAATCGGCCCCTTTGGCGCCACCGTGCGAATCACCGCATCCAGGTCCCGTCCAAGCTGGCTGATCGTGTAACTGTCGGTGTCAGCCGCGCCGGATCCACCATGGCCGCGGTGATCGAAGAACACCAACCGGGCACGCTTGCGCCAGACCTCGGCCAGGTAGGCCCGTTGCGGTGCCCACGCGTCCATGTGGAGACAGAATCCGTGCGCGAAAATCACAGTGACCGGCGCCGTCCGGACTCCGAACTCACCAACCGCAAGAGAGGTGCCGTCGGCGGTGAGGACGAGGTATGGGCGATCGCTGGGGGTCCTCATCGCTAGCCATCCAGACCTCGGGGCGCCAACCAGCATTCAGGCTGGTCTCGTTGGTCGCGCGGGATGCGGAACCCTGAGGCGGTCGACTCATCGAGTTCGCCGTCGTCGAGACCCGCAGGGCGCCGGAGCTGCACCACCAGGTCACGGCATTCTTCTGTGTGCCCGTGGAAGGGAGATTGACCGCCGTCTCGGTCGGCCGGAACAGGGTCCGACGGCGCCCATAGACGCTGGCGGTCACGAATCTTCTTCGCCTCTATCGGGTGGATACGTCGAACCTCAACAATCATCGGTACCACTCCTTTGTGCCTCACAACAGCAATTGCGAGGACGATAGGTTCTGACCTGGACCGTTCCGTCAAAGTCACGTGCCGTTCCCGCCCCGCCATATCAGGCACCTCCAAAAGGCACGGAAGCGACCGCCACTCCTGGAGGAAGATCCATCGCATCTGCGTTGTGTGACATCTCGGCACCTCGAACATTTGCCGGCAACCGCGATGGTGAGTTATGCGAGCAGCGCCCACTCCAGCTGGCACCGATCGGACGCTGCTCGAATAGTGTGAGGTCGTGCGTATTGATCACAGGTGGCTCTCCGACGTCGAGATCGACAAGTCGAAGGAGTTGACCCGTCGTTCAAGAGACCGTCCGCGACGCCATCACCACGTGCCGCAGATGTACGTAAGCCGATGGCAGTCTGCCGGCGCTTCCTCAAGGCTGATTCGAATGACAGATATAGACACCCATGAAACTGAGCTCCGGAATCCGGATTCGCTCGCGAACGCGCCGTGGTTCTACCGGATTTCCGGTGATGACGTCGACTCGGAGGATGTCCCTGACCTGTGGTTCGAGATTCACATGTCGCGCGTGGAGAACGACGCCAAGCGGTGGCTCGCCGCACTCGATGATTTGCCTAATGGTCGACTGCTGGACCGAGAGTTGATTACAGACTTGGCCGTCTTCGTCGGTCTACAAAGTCAACGCACTGTGCGGCGACGCCAGGGAGAACTGGACATCGATTCAGGTATCAGGCGATTTGGAGCGCGCGAGGTGATCGGCTCACCGGAAGTGTTGCCCCGCGTCTGCGTGGCGACTGGTCGGCGATACGACCCCGCTCGACATGACGCATTGGCTGACGAGATCGCCGCCGAACTGCTCAGCCGCCCGCTTGTCAGTTCCGCCGAGAACGGAGCACAAGCCCGCGCCATCGAGAGCACAATTGGCCTCTGGCGCAACTCGGTAGTACCCCACCTTTTGATCCAGCGGTCCTGGTGGTTGTATTCAACGAACATACCCCTCGCCACCTGCGATGAGCCGGTGATCTATCTCGGGGCGACACAGGGTCGGGACTCACCTGAGGCGTACGCCCTGGGAAGTGCACCCCTGCTGGCGTTCCCGATCGGTCCAAATCGACTCCTGATTCTCGCAGGTGCGGCCTACCATCCAGCCCAACCATTCGAACTCGACGACTCCGATACCGCTGCGGTCAACTTCGAGGTAGCGGCCGCGGCCATGCGGTATGTCTACGAGCGAGATGGGAGCGACATCGCGAGAAATATAACCGTCCCCAGACGCCCAGCGTTCGACCCGCAGAAGGCTGAAACCTTCTGGGAGTCGGTCCATCCACCCACGCGGTGGTCACCCGGTGCCGGACCTGATTGGCCACTACAGCGTTGGTCTCTCGCCTGAGAAAGCAGTACTGGGGGATCAGTCCTACAGCCTCAATCCTTTCGGCTCGTTCGGCACAGCTCGGTAAGACCCTGCAGGGCCTTCGTGACCCGATCCACGATCTCCTCGAACTGCTTGTCTGGAGGCATCGAGGTCAGGCCTGCCCGTGCCAGCGTCTCGTCGAACTTCGAGCCCTTCATATGAGCAGCCCCACTCGAGCGAAGCCCTTGAAGTAGGCGAAGAGGACCCATCAGCTCGCTCGTATTGCCACCTAGCTTCTCGACAAGTTGCTGAAGGCAGTTGAGGGACTGCTGCTCGTCCGCCCCCGAAACCTGCCGGAGCACCTTTACATCGAGCGCCTCGACGATTCCAATGGCGAGAGTGATTATGCCTTGATTACGTTGCCCCTCAGTGGAGTTTGTACACAACGCCAAAGCGGCGAAGTCAGTAGCATCTGATGCGCCGAGAGGCCTATAGAGCGTGTCGCCGAAGAGATCCTTGAACGCCACGATGAGGTCGGCCCGTGCTCTTCTGAGACGATCAGGGTCGGGGCGCTCATCTTCTACCCACCTGCCTGCGAGGTCGCGGAGCACCCGTGTAATCGTGATCCCACCGTGCGGGGGAACGTTGTGGGTAAGCCAGTACTCACGTTCACTTTCGGGCAGACTCCCCAGATCGCCAAGCCATACCTGGACCAGACCTTCATCGTTGATATCGATGTCCATCGACCACCGCCCGTGGCACGCCACGCTGGTTCGCTGGACAAGGTAGCGGGATGGACGCTCCCGGTAGCGGGTCAGGACGTCAGAATCGAAGAACACCGGAGTCAGGTAAGTGCTGTCCTCCCGTTGACAGCTCAGACGAATTTCTTCGCCTGTGGACGAATCGACGTCCACGATGAACTCTTGGAACTTCTCCGGCCGGTTGGTGTCGTCGGGATTCTCTCCTGCAGCCGCGAATGGAAGGACCACGTGTTTCCCGGTCAGGGTTGCCACGTACCCACCGAGCGCGGAGTCACCCCAGGCGATGTAATCGAACGATGCGACCTTCGTGTGGAGCCCAAGGTCGATTCGGTCGCTCTGATGGGTGTCCACCGTGCGGCAGTGCGAGTGTTGCACCACCAGGCTCATACCTCGTGCCGCAAGGTACTTGCGGAGATGGCGAGCGCTGACTTGGACCTCGTACTCGCCCTCTTGGAGTCGGTGAACCTTGACGACCTCCTCGTCCCGGCCGGCGTCATTGATCCGATACATGCTTTCGTCCGGCCGAGTGACTAGCCCCAACCACCATCTGAACGAGGGCGTGAACTCGATCAATGGGTGCGAGGTTCCGGTCGGCAGCCACAGCGCGTCTGCGAAAAAATGCAGGTCGTAACCGTCAGGATTGCTGGTCAGACCATCGTGAAAAGCCGGGTCGCGATCAGTACCGTAGCTCGGTTCGCCGAGGTCGTTAATGGACCAGTCGGTGGTGGCGAGGACCTTGTCCTGGTGTGCCGTCGCCACAAGAAGCGGCTTGAGACTGCTGTAATTCTTCCCATCGCCCTGTCTCCTGAGGACCGTGATCCACTGCGTAGGCTCCGGATCGATCAGCGTGAGAGCTTCGCGGTGCTGTAGCGCGGGCGGAAGTGTCTCGTAACGCTCTAAGCAATCTGATTTGGGGTCGGGATTCTTCAACACCCAACTATCGTACGGAGAGCCACGCTCAGACCGAATAGATCAGCAGAGTCGCGGTCTATCCCGCCCTCCGATTAACGGCCATGCTCCGTCTGCCGTTCTTCCCAGAGGGATCTCGGTGCACACGATGTCCTCGACCGAGTAGGCGATGGCCCCGCACCGAGGGCATTGGCCGGGCAGCCGTTGGTGTCGGATCATTGCCCAGTGCTCGTCACACAGCAGGTAGTCCACGCGAGCGTCGAAGTGACAGCAGTCCTTGACGACCGCCGCCCAGCGGGCCGCACGTACGAAGCCAACGGGGTCCCCCGTGAAGTACTGGGGATGCTCCGCGCAGAACTCACACGGCAGTTCCGTTTGAACGATCGATGGCACCGCGGCGGAGTGAGCCACCTCGTCCATACCGTTGCACCTCCCCACTCTCTGGAGACCAGTATGCAACCGATCCCTCCACACCTTCCGTCAAAAGGCGTTCAGATCCAGACGAGAAACCACAGCGGTGGGACCGCGATTGCCACGGCGGCTCCAGCGATGAGAAAAGGTGCGAAGCCGAATTCACCCAGGTCTTTCTGACGCCGGATCGCCTTCACCCCCGCCATCACCAAGAGGGCCAGGACGTTCGGTAGCAACATGCCCGAGAGCACATTCATCCATCCGACCCACCCCAGCGCTGCCCCGAGGATGAAGCTCAGCCGCACGTCGGCGAGCCCGGGATAGCCGCGGGTGACGATCGCGAACGCAAGGTTGAATGCGAACACCAGCACACCGGCGAGAAGTGCGCGCCCACCTGACGCTGGATCTTGATCCACCGCCACCGCGAACGCCCCCAACATCAGGCCCCCTGCGGTGGTCAGCCTGATCAAGGTCAGCGGAAACCGCAGCGTGAAGTGATCGATCCACCCTGCCCACACGCACAGCAGGCTCAGTGCAAGCCAGGCCGTCAAGATCGCGTCGCCGCCGGCGAGCAGCACGGCGCCAAACCACAATCCCGCGGTCGTAGCCGCAGGAACGATCCGCCGGCCGGTTGCCTCTAATGGAATATCGACCGCCTTACACAACCGGGCCATCATCGGCGCTATTGCCGCACTCAACGCCGCACCAACTGCAGCGCAGACGCTTGCAGCCCACCACAGCCCTGTTGTGCCGTATTCGGCATCAAGCCACCGAACCGCGAACCACACCACCACACTCGCGACGACGACAATCCCAGCAGGCGCGTACACCGTCGCCGACAGATGATCACTGCGTTGCCCTGCCGCATTTTCAGCACCGACGGCCGGCGATTGTGGCTCCTCGCTGGGACCACTGCCCGCCAGTTCCGACGTCGGTTCGGTCATCTTGGGCACTCCTCCGCAACTGTGCGACAGACATAAGGGATAGATCGACACTAGCCGTCCACCTGGACAGTCTCAGCACCACCGAACCGATGCGGGAGCCCGCCCACTGGAAGGGCCCTTCGAGAAACCGCAGCTTGACCCGCTGGTGCGGCGGTGGTCCGCCGGGCGTCGTTTTGTCCAGGTCATCACATATCACTGGGCTCGACATTGCGTCCTCCCTGTCGGACTGGAATAGAAGCGAGTACTCGTGAATCGACGAACCACCACGGAAATTGCTGCACTGTCCCTCATCACGGCCGCCATCCTCACCGGGTGCAGCAGCACAGAAGCCGAGACCGTATCCCCGTCAGCCGAACCAGCTGCTGCTGCCACACACGTCGAGTGGTCGACGAACCCCACCGTTGATCAAGGTCAGCCCGGCGTGACCGACGCTCAGACCCGGCTATCCGAGACACAGCCGGCGACGACTGCTGCGCAGGCCACCGCTGCCGCCGCATTGCCGCCCACGAGCGCTCAGTGCGGAATCGTCACGAACAACCTGAACGGTGCGACTGCACCTGTAATCATCATCGCCGGAACTCCGAGCTGCCCAGCAGCACTGAGCATCAGTGATCGGTACCTCAACGACCGCACGGTCGCCGCACAAGGACAAGGGCGATTCGCTGTCATCGACGGTTGGAACTGCAGCTGGCCCTACCTTCCGGACCGATCACACGCCGACTCCTATCTGCAATGCGTCGACTCGACCGGCAATGCCGTCAAGATCGGCGACTGACACAGAACACCGCGGCACACCGGACCTCGTGTAGTCCACGCGCGACGCGCCGACATCGGCGCTCGCTCGAGCGACACCAGACGAAGGCATTATTGATTCCATGGGGGCACCAGTGAAGAAATCCACGCGCAACTCACGTCGGCCGCATCGTGGCCGCTCCACATCGCCGGTCCGCAGCTTTGCGGAATACACCAAGCGCCTGGCCACTGGAGCGAAAAGCGTCGTCATCGACGCCGACCCGGAGAACTGGCTGGACCTTGGTCACATCCCCAGCCAAGTCGAGGTGAAAATTGTCGGGCAAACCTGCGCGGGAATCGCCGGCGGATCCATCGCAGCTTCTGGCCGGTGCTTCGTCCAAGCGTCCAACCACGCCAGGGTCACTGCCTACGAACATGCTCACATCGAAGCGTTCGACGACAGCACCGTCGATGCCCGCGGTAAGAGTCATATCGTCGGCACTGACAACGCCTGGATCCGCGCAGAAGACAGCGCCATTGTTTTCGCGCACAGTCATTGCCACGTCCAAGCCAACGGTCAAGCTATTGTCGCCGCCACCGATACCACCACGGTCCGTATCGATGGCGAAGCCCACGTCCGAGTGAGCGATAGCGTGCGCATCATCGGGCCCCGTCGACCCGCGATTGTCGAAACCCATCCGATCGGCCGTCTCGCACGCCACCTGAATTTCTGAACGAAACGATCTCCGCTGTCCTGGTGTGCCGCGGGACAAAACTGTCGAGCTGGGCAGCTCATCCACGTCCCCACTGCCCTCATCAGCTGGCTACTGCGCACGTTGCACAGAATGCAGCAGACTTTCTGCACCAACGCATTTACTGGAAAGGTCTCTCGTTGTCCAACGACAAGCCTCGAACATCAATGGGTGACCTACTCATAGTAAGTACAACTCCACGACGGCTCGCCACACTCGAAACCGGCACACAGAGATTGTTATTGGCGCTTTCATTGGGGTCCTTCCTCATATTCTTTATAGGCGTACCGGCCACATCTGCTCAAGAAGGGAACACGGTCGGACTCGGGCTTCTTGTTGTTGCCCTCCTCTGGGGCGTCTTCCTGCTTTGCATGCTTGCTCGGTTGGGGTGCTCCCACGGCGTCCGGGCCACGATCGCCCGGACACGCTGGGCGGCACGCAGCATCGGCTGCACACTCCCACAGCCTCGGACTGCCGCGATGCTCCTTGCTGTCACAATTGCCACCCTGGCAGTCACAGCACTGCTGAGAGGCCCGATTTTCGACCTCGTGGTCGAGGCAGTGGGAACGGACCAATCACCCGCACAACGTGCCGCGGACGATGATAGGTCCACCTGGTTAACATCGGGCTGGGCCGGCCACATTCCTGGTCTGACGCTGGTGTCCGGGGTCGTCACTGAGGAACTCATGTTTCGAGGACCACTCGTCGCCGCGGTCGTCTTTGCCCGCAGATACTTTCGCAGCGGCTGGCCAAAATGGGCAGCTCGCATCCTGATGGCCTGTCTCTGGATTTTCCTTGGCTATGAATTCGGCATCGGACACGACACTTTCTCCTCTTTGAACGCAGCGCTCATGGTGGTCGCCGGCCTTCTATGGGGAGCCCTGTCAATGGCCAGTTTGATGTCCCCGATTTTGGCCAGGTGAAAGTCCCCGCTCCTTGCGGGTGATGCGGATGGTTCAGGGGCGGTCACCTCGGCTCTGGTGGGCTTCACGCATCCGGTAGGACTCGCCGTCGGTGATGACGACGGTTGCTTGGTGCAGGAGCCTGTCGAGGATGCTGACGGCGGTGGTGTGTTCGGGCAGGAACCGCCCCCACTGCTCGAACGGCCAGTGCGAGGCGATGGCTAGCGATCGTCGTTCGTAGGCGCCGGCGACGAGCCGGAACAGCAGTTGAGTGCCGGTGTCGTCGAGGGGCGCGAATCCGACCTCGTCGACGATGATCAGATCGGCCCGCAGGAGGGTGTCGATGACCTTACCGACGGTGTTGTCGGCAAGACCTCGGTAGAGGGTCTCGACGAGGTCGGCGGCAGTGAAGTAGCGGACCCTGTGGCCGGCGTGGACCGCGGCGATCCCCAACCCGATCAGGGTGTGCGACTTGCCGGTTCCGGGTGGCCCGATAACCGTGAGATTGGCTCGGGATCGGACCCATTCGAGGCTGGCGAGGTAATCGAATGTGGCCTGAGGGATCGACGAGGCGGGCACGTCGAAACTGTCGAGGGTTTTGGCGACGGGGAACGCAGCGATCTTGAGTCTGGTCGCCGTGTTGGAGGCGTCGCGGGCCGCAATCTCCGCCTCGACGAGGGTTCGCAGCACCTCTTCGGGGGTCCATCGTTGGGTCTTCGCGGTGAGCAGCACCTCCGGTGCGGTGCGACGGATCGCGGCGAGCTTCAACCTGCGCAACCCCCGGTCGAGATCAGCAGAGAGGTCCGGAACAGGTTGCGGCGCCACCGCATCTGTCGTGTTGGTGGGTGTGCTGGTCATGGTGTGCCCCCGGGTCGGTCGGTGCGGGCCGGGACCGCGTAGGCGTCGAGGGAACGAGTCGGGGCGGTCGGCAGGTCGATCACCAATGCGTCCCCGGCCGGGGTGGGCTGCGGGGTCCCGGTGCCGGCGGCGAGAATCGAGCGGATGTCGGCGGCGCGGAACCGCTTGAACGCGACAGCCCGGGTCAACGCCGCGACCAGTGCGTCGGTGCCATGCGCCGCGCCGAGCGCGAGCAGCACCTCGAGTTCGGAGCCCAATCGGGTGTTTCCGGCGGCGGCGGACCCGACCAAGAACGCCTCAGCCGCCGATCCGAGGTCACAGAACTGTTGTTCGACAGTTGTTTTCGGTCTCGGACCACGGCTGGGTGCTGACCTGGGTCCGTCGTAGTGGGCGTCGTGGACCGACGCGGTGCCCGGCGCGGCGAGTGCGTGGTCGGCGACGACCTCCCCGCCCGACGGGTCGACGATCAACAGGCGGCCACTGTCCTGGGCGAGGGTGACGGTGGTGCCGATCAGTCGGGTGGGCACCGAGTAGCGGGCGGAGCCGAACCGGACGCAGGACAGACGGTCGACCTTGCGAGTAACCGGCGGCGGGCCGATCTGCAGGCGCAGCGACGGCAGCGGTCCGAGCACCGCCCGCTCCTCGACGATCCGCTGGTCGGGGATCGCGCAGATCTCCGAATGGGTGGCGGCGTTGACCTCGAGACACCACACCCTGGCGGCAGTGTTCGCTGCGTGCACATCCACCGGTCTGCCGGCGAGGTTCGCCTCGGTGAGCAGCGGAACGACCAGGTCACGTTGGGCGTAACCGACGAGGTTTTCCACGATCCCCTTCGACTGTGGGTCGTTCGCGTGGCAGAAGTCCGGCCGGAAGCCATAGTGGATGGCGAAGCGGACGTAGTCCGGGGTCGGAACGACAACGTTCGCGACGACGCCACCCTTGAGGCAGGCCATCCGGTCGGCGAGGACCTTGATCGGGACCCCGCCGATCGCGGCCAACGCTTCGGCGATCAACGCCAGCGTGGTGGTGGCACGTTCGTCGGCGGCGAAGGCGACGAACCGCCAGCGGGAGAACGCGAGGACCGCGCAGAACAGATGCAGGCCCTGCCCGACGTCCGCCCAGTCGATGACCAGGTACTCGCCCGGCGACCACACCGCCGGGCGTCGGCTGCGGTGATTGTCCCTGCGCCACTCGGCTTTCGCGTCAGCGACCAGGCGCCGGAAGTTGCGGTCCGACCCTTCGTAACCGGCAGCCCTCGCGATCGGGAGCAACCGTTTCGCGGAGATCCTGCCCTGCGACTTCGCAACCCGTTCAGAGACCAGGTCCGAGACCGCGTCGTAGTTGTGGGTGCGTTCAACCGGTTCGGGTGTAGTGTCGCCGACCTCGAACTTCTCGACGACCCGTTTGACGGTCTTGTGGGTGGTCCCGCACAGGTCGGCGGCACCTCGATATGTTCCGACCTCTCGATACGCGGAAATGATGTCCATACGGTCCCTCGCAGACTCAGACGAAACTCAGACGAAACTGCCAGGTGAGAAGACAACGTGACTGTCTGACCGCCGGTCCTTTTCGCCGTGTCAGGCCGCTGGACTGATCTCGACGCGGTAGCCCAGTCCTTCGAGCTGGCGCAGAAGCCGCCTCTTTCGCACTTCAGGATTATCGCGTTGGGTGTAGTAATCGGCACCGAGGTCGGTGTAGTCCACCTCGTCGTGCAGGATGTGCCAAACGATGACCAGGATCGTGTGCGCAATCGCGACAGCGGCCTTCTTTCCGCCCGCTTTACCGAAACGACGATGCAGGCGCCGAAACCGTGCCCCGAGGCGGGTCTGTGTCCGTGCGACCGCCCATGCCGCCTCGACCAGCACGCTGCAGAGCTGCGCGTTGCCGTTGCGCGTGGAGGTTTTCTTCCGCTTCCCGGCGGACTCGTTGTTGCCCGGACACAACCCCGCCCACGACGCGAGATGATCGGCAGTCGGGAAGCGGGACATGTCCACGCCGATCTCGGCGATGATCGTCTGGGCGGCTCGCTTTCCGATCCCGGGGACGGTCATCAGGCGATCCCGTTGCCGGGCGAACGGCGCGATCGCCGCATCGATACGGACCTCCAACGCGCCGATCATCTCGTTGAGGTGGTCGATATGGGCCAAATGCAAACCGGCCAGTAACGCATGATGCGCGGCGAAGCGCCCGGCCAGGGCCATCGTCAGGTCCGGGATCTTCTTACGCATCACCCCGCGGGCCAGATCGGCCAACACCGCCGGATCCCGCTCACCTGCGATCAACGCGGTGATCATCGCTCGACCCGAGACCCCAAGTGAATCGGAAGCCACCGAGTCCAGCTTGATCCCGCCGTCCTCGAGCACCTTGTGCAGCCGCTGGGTCTCCCGAGTGCGCTCCTCGGTCAACTTGCGCCGGTATCGGGTCAGCTCCCGGACCGCAGCGATTTCCGCCGGCGGAATGAAGCTGCCCCGAAGCAGCCCCACCTCGCACAACTGCGCCAACCAGACCGCATCGTTGGCATCGGTCTTGCGCCCCGGCACGTTCTTCACGTGATGGGCATTGCACAACACAATCTCCAACCCCTCGGCCTCGGCCAAGGCGTGGAACACCGGCCGCCAATAGACACCGGTCGCCTCCATCGCCACATGCGTAACCTGTTCGGCGCGAAGCCACGACGCCATCTCGAGCAACGCCCCGTAGAACGTCGCAAACCGGCGCACGCGCTGAGCGCGCACTTCGTCATCACCGGACTGATCGCTCGGGACGCGCACCGCGACCGTCACCTGGCGCTTGTGCACATCGATGCCGGCAACCCTCGAAAATACGATCTCCACGACGCACCGCCTCCACGTTTCGGCAAACCAAACGCGCGCCACCCGCGGAGCCCGCTGATAAACCAGAAACTCAGACACGCGCTCATAGCGGCAACCCGGAGTACCTCCAGGTGCGGACTCCACCGTCACTCTTCAATTCGGACTCGAAGATGCCAATCTGCACCGACGTCAGCGGATGACGCACCACCAAGTTTCAACCACCCGCGAGCGTCCCGACAGGGGCATCACCCCCTTCAATGGAACTCCCTGGGCGGTGTGGTGACTGGTTGGCACCTTCACCGTCACCGCCCAGGCCTAAAGTTCCTGATCGACACGACGAGCAAGGGGTGGGGACTTTTACCTGGCCACCACCGGGGACCTCAACCTGGCCACCAGTGGGGACTTTTCCATGGCCACGGACAAGCCCTCGCTATCTGGACAAAGTCGCTGCTCCCCTCAATTGCGAGCCATGCGCTGTACAACCTACTGGCGGTCTGGTGACCAACACCCCTGTGTGGGTCGAAAGCCTGGCCAGCCGACGGCAGCTTCACGGTCGACTGCGAGGAGAGTTCCAATCATGAGAGGACCGGCACCGCGGGTTGACTTACCGTCAGGAACTGATGACTGGAGTGATCAGTCCGGCTGCGTGCGGCGCCGCGCCCGACGACGGACGTGGCGGGCCATGAGATGCGCTCTGTTCTTCTCGCTGCGGAAGATCTCGTGGTTCACCGCCTGCTCGATCATTCCGGGGGCCTCGAGCACACGCTGAGCGGCCAGCCGCATCAACTCGGCACGATCGGACCCAACTTGTGCGGCCAAGGCGTCGAGCTTGTCCCGCAGCGGGGCGTCGAAGTGCACATTGACCCTGGCGGAAAAGATATCGGGCCGAAGATCGCGCAACGGTGCGATGGCCTCCAGGTCTGCGGAGAGATCACCCGGCTTGTCGAGCAGGCGCCGAAGCGCAACCCGAAGAAGCGCGGTGCCCAAGCTTGTCCCGTGCCGGCCGGCGAGGCGCCAGACCTGTTGCTTCGCTGAGGGGTTGACCATGACCTCGACCTTGTCGGACAGTCCGGTCCGCTCGGCCTCGCGGAGCATCGGATGTTTGTAGCGGCCGGGGGTTTCCAGGAATCGGTGCAGGGCAATCCGCATGAGTGCGCTGATCGTGGTGTCGTACTGGGCGGCCAGCGCCGTGAACTTCTGCGCGGTGTCCGGTTCCAGTTTGAGCGTGAGCATGACCAGCGGGATCGCCCGCCGGACTGCCGAGAGTCGCCGCGCTTCCTCGAGACGGTTGCGGACGGCTTTGGGCTGGGTGACCAGTCGTCGGCAGGCGACGCGGATCAGCGCCCCGAACCGGCGAGGTCCGATGCCCTCGGCCATCTCGTCGAGTCGGTGTTTCGTCTCTGGGTCGAAGCGCAGCGCGATGGGATCACCCACCGGGATCCGACCTGGCCTCGACTCCGTCATCCCTCGCTCTTCTCGTCCGCCGGTGCGCATATTGTGCCCCGGCATCGGGGAACCCTGGGACGCGGCTTCGAAGCAATCCGGTATGGCCTCCTCACCTCACCGGACCAAACCATCGTACCGACCGCACCCCTGGTACCCCGTGCTGTGAGTATTTCTGGTCGTGCACGACCCCCGTACACGGGCAAGCCGATTGGCGTGGAGAACTTCGCTCCGGCCTACCTGCGCCGCTCTCACCTTCGCGAGATTGACCGAACCTCGACGAGAAGCCCGCCACCAAAGGACTGGTGGCGGGCTTCTGTGTCTTTCATCCGCGCAAGTCGCGACGTGACTCCCCCCCGAGTGAAATGCCGCGGGCCTGTCGTCAGTTCCGCGCCCTTAGAACTGATTGAATCCGCTCAAGGTAGTTCTGGCCGCATGAGCACTTGGCTGCCAACTTGATTCGAGCCGCGTCGAGAATGGATTACGGGCCACCAGAGTCGGGTCAGCCTTCCCCAACGTCGATCAATTGGGCGTCACCAGCACCTGCAGCTCACCGATTCGCTGTTGATAGTTGGAGGTCAAGGGAACAGGCACAACTCCACCTGCGCCTCCACCTGGCCATACTGCCGTCCAGTTCACTATCCAGGCCGACGTCGCCGATACGTTGTTCACGCCGCCGGGCTGCGTGATCGATGTCTTCTCGATGTGGTGACCGCATGTCGGGGATGGCAATCCACTCGGTGGGGTGAGTGGACTGGCGTCGATCAGGTCGTTGTAGGGGGTGAACGGCAGAAGCGCGCCCGGGCAGATTGTCGGGAGGGACCCGTCCCCCCAGTTGATCGTGACACTTGAGTTGACAGCTGTGGCGGTCACCACGACGCCCCCCGGACCAGGGACGACTCGTGTCACGGGGCCGACGGTGCTCTCCCGGATCTGATCCGGGCAAACCCACGCCCATGCGTTCTTTCCGACCAAACCGGTTCTCCCGCCAGGGAAGTTGGCGGGTTCGGGGGTCCAGCACATCGGGGGTTCCTCGAGTTGCATGCCGGTCACGGCTGTTCCCACCACGTTCATGACCTGCGCCATGCTTACCGGGGTGGCTGGCATACCCACGTCCGGGCTCAGCGGAACGCAGTCCGCGAATCGGCCGCATGCCTTCAGCTGCTCCCTAATCGGAGGTCCTGTGGGGGCTGATACGACGTCACTGCCACCACCGCTGTATCCAGACCCGCCGCCGCCCGTCCCGGCTGCACTCGCCCCTGGGGAACCGCCGGTGCCAGGTGACGCTGAAGGTACCTGGACGTAGCTGCCTTGAACGACGATGTTCGCACCCAGATTTGCGGAACCGGGAGCGACGTCTATTCCTCCAGAACCGAAGCCGGGTTGTCCAAGCGCTGAGTGTGGCGACGCAACCAGGCTCCCCAGAACGAGCGCGCCGATCACGGCCGCATGGAAACGACGACGATTTGGCATGTGTTCTCCTTGGTTATGGTGCATCGCATGGTGCGTATCGGGCTGCTGCATCGCTGGTGACTCGCCAGCCGTTTGCATCGGGCCAATCCGCATTCCGGACGGTCAACTGGGCGAGCACAAACTGCGGCCGGTTGACGTCGTAGGCGGGACTACCGTCTGACTTCGTCCAGGTCATACCGGAGATGTCGGTGCAGGCGCGCACGTGGACCCAGGCGGGCCCGGAGATAGCCTTGCCGTCGTCGCCTACAGGTATGCCGGCGTCGGTGATCTTCGCATCGACAACCTTGACGTCGCCCGCTCCGACCACGTTCTGCGAGCGGCGCAGGGTGATATCTCCCCGCCAGCTATCCAGCACGGGACCACCGGCAACGGTGTCGAGCTGCTCGATCGGCGCAGCGGCATCGCCATCAAGCTTGCCCACGACAGCGTAGAAGTCGTTGACCTTCGCAAGCGCCTGTTCCCGTGCCAACTCGTCAGGAGTCTTGTTCGACGTGTCCGCCCCGTCGGGACCCTCGAACGCCGGGTCGCCGGTGGCAGTGAGCTCTACCGCCGGATCCGCCGCGTCGGTGTCGGAGCAGGCGGTCACGCCGACCAATAGGGTCGTCGCAGCCAAGGCGGCGACGGCGGTTCGGCGGATGGTGTTGTGTGCCATAGTCGTATCTCCTAGAAAAGTCCGGCATTGCAGGGCGTACCGGGCAGTGTGTAGTCGGCTGTGACTCTCCATCCTGCTGGGTCGGGCCAAGCGGTGTTCGTCAGGATCGGCTTCCCCAGCTCGAGAACGTCGGTAGCGCGGGCGAGGCAGACGTCCATCTCGATGGTCGCGGTGCCGGGCGTAGGGATGCCGTTTTCGTCGATCGGGATGTTGTGGCGGGTGATGGTGTTCTTGAGAACCTTGACCTCGCCTGCGTCCGCCTCGATGCGATGCGCGGTGATGTCCCGCTTCGTCGATTGAAGGAAGTTGCCGGCCGCGACATTGTCGAGATCTGCGGGGTTGGCGGCGGGATCGGCACTCAGTCGCGCGAGCATCGTGTAGTACTCGTTGACCTTCACCAGTGCGGCTTCACCGGCCTGTTGCTCGGGGGACTTTCCGGAGCCGGGCGGTCCGGTGAACGTGGGTCCGGTGTTGGTTTCGAGGGTGACCGGTTCTGGGGTCAGGATGCTGCAGCTGGCTGTCAGGCACATCGCAGCAGTGAGTGTCGCCAGTGCGGCGATGCGGCGCGTCATGATGCTGCTCCGATCCGGTAGTGGCTCCCGTAGGTGGAGTCGAGCTGACTCAAGAGCATCTTGGTTTCGTGTTCGGGCTCTTCTTCAAGGGCGTCGAGCTCGGTGATCATGCGATCGATCAACCTTTGGGTGGTCTCGGTGTCACCCGAGAAGTGGGTGGCGATGATCGCCGCACGCCAGCACCCTTCGTGGACGATGTCGACCTTGAGGCCCCTCTCCGCGGCGGCGTGTGCAGCCGCGAGGTCCTGGCGAACTTGTTGGCCGCGGATGTAGCGGGTGGCGAGCTCCTCGGCGACGTCGGTAACGGCGGAGATCATGTCTTGCTTGGTGTGGTCGGCCCACCCATAGGCGGTGGGGTCATCGCTACTGAAAGGTTGACCGGTGACCAGGGCCAGTGCGGCGGATAGCCGGGCGGTGTCGACGTCAGCGGGATGGGAATTGACGAGTTCCTGCCAGTAGTCCCAGTCGGTCGTGACGGCGTCGTGGAGCCGTTGCGGGGTCCGGCCAGTTCGATCTCCGGACTTGGTGAGGGCGGGTTCACCGGTCTCGGTGTCACCGAGCCACTTACGCAGGCGAGAGAGCGCTTCGTTGCGGCGCCGGCGGAGCCGGGCCTTCGCTTCTTTCTCCTGCTCGGCTGTGCCGGTTCTGGCGGCTTCGACGTCATGGGGCCAGATTTTGCTGTCGATGTCCGCGGCGAGGACTCCGCCATCAGTGGTGATGAGAAGCGCGGCGATTTCGGTCAGGCTCTTCTCTCGGCCTTCGGCTGGCCCTGGTGACGGGGGTGTGACGGCGGGTTCGCCGAGCAGCCTGATCCAGATGTGATCCGCCTCGGGCAGCTCGCGTTCTGCGGTGATCTCGTCTGAATCGGACGGCTCTGGTCGGTCGACGGCGTGGTCGAGGTCCTCGTTCCCGACCACGCTGAAGGTTGCGGGATCGGAGCTGGTGATGAACTCGTCGGTCGAGATGTCGTTGTCGAGACGGGCTGCTTCCCATCGAGTGTCAGGGTTATCGCCCGTGTGGGCGATGCGAGGTTCGCGTGAGGTGGTGGTCAGTAGGTCTAGGACGGACGCGTAGCTCTCCTCGTTGAGGGTGGTCACTGTGATGTCGGCCGACGCGGCTCCTGGACGAGCAAGGACGGCCGAGCCGTTGTCGTTGACCTCGAGGGTCCATTTGGCGTTGGTATGTGCGCTCTCGGTGGTCACTGCGGCGAACGCGATTCGGGGTGCGTGCCGTGCGATGCCGGCGAGTAGCCCGGCCTGTGCCTCGGTCACCGGATCGGCGATCAGAACGATCTCGGGTGCGGTCAGCTCGCTGGTGGTGTACGACGTGCGTGCCTGCGCGATTGACTCGAAGTCGTTGTCCGCGAGGATTTCGGAGTCGAGTTCGAGGTGATTGGCGAGTGTCGTCAGTACCGTGTCGGCGTACTTGGAGTGGGTGATGCGGCCGTTGTCGATTGCCTCCGGCAGGTCGGCGCAGTATCCGACGAGGTTGAGGTGGAGGCTGTCGGCGATGGGCGAGACTGCGAGCTCGACGGCGAGCGCACGCAGCACCCCGGCTGTTGCAGTCGGGGTGCCGCTGATGGCGAGGTGGCCGATCTGTTCGAGGTTGAGCAAGAGGTCGCGACCGTCGTCGCTGGTTCCGACTGCCGTCAGCGCCGGGTACGGACTGATCTCGGCCTCGGGAACGCTGCGCGGAAACGCTCTCGGATCTACTGACCAGGTCGTGTCGTCGATCTGTGTCCAAGGCGCGGGGAGTGAGACCTGTTCGACAAGTCCGAGCTCGATGTCGTTGTCACCGACGAAGACCGCCAGCAGGCCCGGCAGAGCGATACCCGTGGACCTGCAGTGGTGCGCGAGGTGTCGCAATGCGATGTCGACATGGGTGGTGGTGAGCGGATCAGCGGCGGCCGTGAGTGCTTGCTCCGCCTGGATCGCGGTTTCGGCGGGAAGGGCGATGCGCTCGCCGCGGCGGCGGCGATGTTGTTGCTTGCGGCGACGAAGAGCGAGATGCCCGGTGAGTCCAGCTGCAGCAACCGCTGAGATTCCGAGACCGATGAACACGACGTCGGATGAGCCGTCTGCGGTATCGGTCTCTGCCGGCGCGTCATTGGTGACGAGGTCGGCAGGCATTTGAGGCTCGACGGGGTCGAGTTGCCAGTTGGGGGCGACATCCACAGGCGCGGGCGCCGGAGCGGGAGCCGGAACAGCTTCCGGAGCCGGCGCGGGAGCCGGAGCCGGAGCCGGAACAGCATCAGCCGGCGGCACCAAGGCCGGCGCCGGCGTAGCGTCAGCCGCCGCGGAGGCGGCGGTGGGCATGATCAATTGCTGACCGACCGTGATCAGCTCGCCAGCCGGGGTGCCGTCGGGAGTCGTGATCTCCATGAAACGCAAAGGATCGCCGAGCTCTCGCTCGGCGATATCCCACAGGGTGTCGCCCTGCTTGACCGTATAGGCGCCGCGTACCACCTCGGGCTGGGATGCGGGCAGCTGCAGGGTCAACCCTTCGGCCAGAAACCCTGGCTCGGGGACAGCAGTCCGGTTGAGGTCCAGGATCTCGGTGTAGCGGCGGCCCTCTCCGAGATGCTGCTGGGCTAATCCCCACAGGGTGTCTCCGCGCACGGTCGTCACTGTCGGCCCCGCCGGTTGTACCGCCACCGGGGTAGCCCGCGGATCCACCTGGGTCTGCGGTGACGCGCTCGGATCTTCCTGCTGCGAGTGCGGCGCGTACGGAGAGGTGCTTCCCACGTCCGCAGGCTGGGTCAGGACGGGTGCGGCGGTGGCGGTTCCGGCGGTCAGGAGCAAGAGGGCGCCGCTGACGAGGAACGTCGCCGTCCGCTGTTGTGAGCGAAGAAGGCGCAGCTTCGGCGCTTTGACGCCACGCAGTGTCGCCGCGAGTTCGAGCAGAATCGGGACGGTGAAGGTGGCCCAAGCAGCCCAGCCAACAAGGGGAAGAAGGGCGATGAGAAGACTGCCGTCATCTGGACTCGCGAGCAAACCTTCGAAATCCGACCACGGTATGTCGAGCGGATTGCCGCGCAGCGCCCAGAGCGCGGCCGGGATCCCGGCGACAAGCATCACCAGGATCAGGAGGTAGCCGAGTCCGGCAAGGCGGGACCGCGCGGCGTTTGCGCTCACGGAATGTACACCTCCCCGGCGTTGGTGCGGTTGAGATTCACAGCGGCCGTACCGACGAGCAGTTTCGTTCTGGGGTATGGCAGAAGTTTCGAGTTGTAGACGATGCGGGTCGTGATCAGGAGGGTGCGCGGGCCGGTGGGGATCACGTCGCCGTCGACGCCGGCCTCGAACAGGTATCTCTTGGCGGCTGCCGTCGCGCGGACCGGGTCGACGACCGTGTCGATGCCGCGGGCGCTCACCGATCCAATGATCTGCTGACCGGCTGCTCGGGCAGCATCCTCGGCGACGTTGTCGGCTCGCTGGTCGGCGGTGAGCATGCCGCCACCGTCGACGATCAGTCCCCAGACGAAAAAGATCAAGACAGGGGCGAAGACCACCGTCATCTGGGTGACGGCACCCTTGTCGCGGTGCTCCTCCGGCAGTCGGGAGGCGAGTCGCTTACGCAGGGCGTTGGTCATCGTGTGCGCTCCCGGTAGGTATCGATCGGCGAGATTGCGGTAGCGGTGACGGTGCGGGCACCATTGACTCCGGGCCATCCAAGAGCGTCGAAGGAGACCTGGCAGGTCACGGTGACCTCGACCGTGGCGGGGACACCAGGTCTGGTGCGGAATCCGCTGGTATCGGCGTTGACGTTCATGGTGGCGCACTTGAGACCTTGTCCGTCCATGCTGCCGGCCGCTGCTTGGTACGCCAAAGGAGTGGCCGTGGCGATGGTGCGGGCGAGTGAGGCTGCACGGGCACCCTCGGTGGCGGCGTGTTCAACCTTCTGGTGCGCCTGTCGGTTGACGCCGTACGCATACATCCAGCCCAGGAGCAAGATCAGGATGACGGTTGCGAGGCACAGCTCGATCGTGACGTCGCCCCGGTCATCTCGGCGGGCGCGGGATATCCATCGGGTGAGTCTCATCCGATTCCTCCCGGGTTGGTGACGCGTTCAGTCGGTTTGGTGTGGTTGACGACGATGGGGAATTCGAGACCCGGGACGAGGGAAGGGGCCTTTCCGGTGATGTTGACGGTTGTTTCGCGGATGTTCTTGCTGACGAGGACAACCGGGATCTGCAGGTCACCGGTGCCTGCCTGGGTGATGCAGGCATAAGCGGCAGCTGTTCCGAGCGCTTGGTTGCCGTACTGGGATCTTGTGTTCTTCAGTGCCTTTTCGGCGCAGCTGTTGGCGACGTCGCGGCCGTGGAAGAACAGAGCGGTTTGCAGCAGGACCGAAAAGATCAGAAGGAATGCGACCATCGCGATGACCGTCACGAGCGTCGCCGGGCCTCGGTCATCGCGGCGCCATCGGTCGATCAACTGTTCCAGTGTGACCATGGTCTGCTTTCCGATAGTTGTTGGACGGCTGGCTTTTCAGGACGGAATGGGGATATACGGCCACGGCCAGGAGTCGATTCCGAGCTGCACAAGTACCGCAGCGACCGCCACCATCGCAGCGGCCTGGAAGACCCTCACGAGGTATGTCACGTACTCACCGTCTCTCCAATCGATGCAGCGCTGTCTGATTTCAGTCGGGGATCGCGTTTGCGCGGGACATGATCTTGCGGACGATAATCGCTCCGGCTGCGGCGGCGGCGCCGACGACCAAGACGGCGAGGAAGACGTACTCGAGGGTGGAGGGTCCGCGGTCTGAGTCTTTGCCGCCGGCGCGGTGGAGGAGGGTGCCGACCAGTGCGGCGACGAACATCATCGTGAGGGTGATGTAGGAGGTCACGGCCTCGCGGGCGGTGCGCCGGGTGGCGGTAGCGACGGTGGTGATGCTCATGGTGGGCTCCTTGTGTTTGGTCGATGTGTAGCAGGTGAGCTGGACTGGATGATCGTGACCGGCCAGGCTCGGCGGTCTGGGCGTCTCGCTCCTTTCGCGGCGCCGGCGGCGCACCATCGAATCGGACTAGCCGGTGATGATGGTCAGTGCCGGGATGAGCAGCAGCATGATGAACAAGCCGGCGAGTCCGGCCAGCGGCATAGCCAGCTTTTCGGTGGCCTCGGCGGCTGCACCCTGTTCTGCGCTGGCCTGAGCGGATCGCAGGCCCGCGGCCTTTGCCCGCAGTGATGCGTAGACGGATGCGCCTTTGTCTCCGGTCATGTTCATGATGTCGGCCAGGTCGCCCAGCTCGGTAAGGCCGAGCTCATGGGAGACGCGTGTCAGGGCATTCCACGGGGCTTCGCCGGAGCGCCCGGCTTCGTACAGTTCCTCGTCGAGGCGCAGGAACACCCATGAATCTCCCACCTGCGCAGCGCGCTCGAGGCTCTGGGTGGTGCCGATGCCACCGCGTCGGCACAACGCGACGAGATCGATGTAGGAGCTCAGTGCCTGCGCGAATTCCGCTCGTGCCGCGGTTGCCCGGCGTCGGATCTCGATGTCGGGGATGAGGAAGAGCAGGAAGGCGGTCGCAATCGACAGGATGGCCGGGATGGACCATCCCAGGCCGACCCCGAATGCAGTCAGGACGAGGTTGAGGAAGGGGAAGATGAGCAGTCCGAGCAGTGCTGCGACGAGCTTTTCCCCGAGTACGTGGGCGGGATCTCGGTGCAGCAGGGCGAGATCGGCGTTGGGGAGCGTGAAGAATTTGCTGTCCTGCAGGTAGGGGTGGACCCGGATGCCGAGTTTGTTCGCCATCCCGTCGATCAGGGAGGTTCCGGCTGTCGACGTGCGCTCCGGGGCCGGTCCGGACAGGCGCGACATGGCATCGCTGAGTGCGGGTTGTGCGCGCATGAAGTAGAGGGCGACCAGGTAGATGCCGATTGTTCCGACGCTCGTGTAGAGGATGACTGTCATCTGAATGCTCATCGCTGCGCTCCTACGAGGTCGGTGCGGTTGACGCGATCATTGGTGCCGATAAAGCGGGGGTAGGTCGGCGGTTTGGTGGCCTGCTTCATCCAGTACAGGTCGGCCGCGAACAGGGTCAGCAGGATCAGTAGCACGATCTGCATTCCGCCCGACTTGTACGGTTCCATGAAGTTGGTGAACAGGAACGCTGCCGCGAGTGTTGTGATCGCGATGATGGTGACCCATTTCGCCTGTGTACGGCTGGATTTGCGGTCGGCCTCGGTGCGGCGACGGCGCGCGACCATGTCACCGACGTCTTCGGCGAGGCCTTCGAGCACGGCTGCAAGTCCCACGCCCCGCAGTTGCATGCTCAGTAGCAAGGCGCCGCAGATCTTGTCGCCGACACTGTCGTTGAGGTCCGAAGCGAAACGTGTGATCGCATCCACCGGAGGGACGTTGTTGCGCAGGCGGCTGATGAACGCCGTGATCTCCTCCCGTAGCGCCTCCGGGATCGGAGTGGAGATGATGGTGTGCTCGATTCCCGAACCAGCCTTCATGCTGCTGGACAGGTTGCGGGCCCACTCATCCATGGCCGCCAGCCGACTGATCTGCTGCTCTGCTTCGGGACGGCCGAGCAGGTACGGCAAGCCGACCAGCAGCGCCGGGACCAGAAAGAGGGTGAAGAGCCAACCCGAGAGGGACGATACGACGATGCCAGCGGCGAAGCCCACGACGAGCAGGATCTGGGTGCTACGCGGGATCTTCGACGAGCTGCGGCGCCGGCGCTGACGCGTGGGCGCGGTGGGATCGCGGCGGTCTTTCCATCCCATGATGATGCAGGCGACCCCGGCGCACAGCAGCAGTACCAGGAAGATGCCGATTTGCTGATACATCACGCCACCTCTTCATCGTCGTAGAGGTCGCGTTCTTCGTCGAAGTGGCGAAGGCTGTCGCTGGGGAGGTTGATTCGCTTGAATCCGCCGGCGAGCAGCTTGCGGAGCAGAGGTTGTGGAATGGATCCGAATTCTCCTGTGCCGTCCGAGTATCCCCGGTAGATCGTGGAGAAGGACGGCTTCTTGTCGTCGCCGGGCTCGACGTAGACGACTTCGTCGACGTAGCGGACCGAGGTGCGCGACCCTTCGCCATCGACGCGGACCTTCGTGCCGAGTTGGACGATCAGGTCGATGTGCTCTGCGAGCTGGCGTTCGACGTAGTCCACCGTCGCGTTCATCGGGGGTTCGGTCGCCAGGTTCACCAGACGGTCGACTACACCGCGAGCGGTGTAAGCGTGGGTTGTGGATAGCCCTCCTCTGGCCGTCTGCAGTGCCTTGAGAAGAGCGAGGATCTCGTGACCGGCGACCTCACCGACGATCATGTAGTCGAGCTGCTGTCGCACGAACTCGTACAGGATGTCCGAGAGGGTGTAGCTGCCGGCGAGCTCGCCGTCTGCACCGCGTTCTCCGCCGCCCAGGATTGTCTCGGCGTCGACCACGAAATCCTCGCGGCCGGGGAGTTCGTCGATGAAGAGTTCCCGTTCGGTTTCCGCGATTCCGATTCGCGTCTGCAGAGGAAGCGCATTGGCCAGTGCACGCGTGAAGGTCGTTTTTCCGAAGCCCATTCCGCCGCCGGTGACCACCGAGGCACCGCCACGGACCGCGCACGAGAGGATGGTCGCGAGCTCGATCGGCATCATCCGATGTTCGACGGCGAGCTGATCGAGGGCGATGTTCTTGAGGCGGTGGATGCGGATTGCCACCGAGGGCCGTTTGACCGAGTAGCCCATGACCGACAGTCGGTGGCCTCCGCGCATTGTCAGACGCAGTGACGGATTGAGCCGGGAGAATGGCCGGCCGCCGTTGTCGGCGCGTGAGGCAAGCAGTCCCATCCACTCGAGGAGTTCCTCGGGGGTGTCGACCACTGGGTCGCGGTGTTCATAGTGTCCGTCGGGGAACTTGACGTAGACGGCCGCGCCGTTGAGGAAGATGTCGGTGACGTGCGGCTCTTCGACGAGTTCCTGCAGCGGGCCCAGGTTGAACTGCGCGTCGAAGATGGCCTTGATCAGGGCTTCTTCTTCGACGATTGTGAAGGCTTCGCCGCCGGAGTTGATGGTCTTCTGGACGTGGTTCTTGACCAGGCCGGTGATCGTCTCACGGCCGAACTCGCGTTCTTCTTCCTCGGTGAACGGGGCGAAATATTTGCCGGCGTTCTTCGGGTCGTGGCGCTCACGGTCGCGCGCTGACCGGTAGTCACGCAACAGTTCCGCAGCTTCTTTCTGCAGAGCGCGGACCAGGGCGCGATCGACCTTGACCTTCGCGGGCGGCGGCACGGACCGGCGCGCAGTGTCGGTGTGCCCGTTGGTGCTGGCCGGTGGCAGTTCGTGTAGGCGAAGCGATCGAAACGGATCGGTGTCGGGGAGGGTGATTTCCGATACCGATCTGCGGCCCCCACCTGCGAGGTCGGTGTCGGGGATCGGAGCTGAGAAGAAGGGAAGATCCATCATCTTGCTCTGCCGAGATTGTGTCGAGTCGTCGGAGCTCACCGGGCACCGCCGCCTCGGTGGTCATGACCCGGCGTCTCGGCGAGGTCACGGTGTGCAGACTGTGAGTTCGGATGCATGTCAGTGCTCCTGGATAGGCTTTCGGTGTGAAAGAGACGGTGCGGTACAACTACCGGCTTCGGCCTGGAATCAATGCCGAACGCGCACTCATGTCTGAGTGGCACCGATGCCGCTTCTTGTGGAATGAAGCTGTTCACCAACAGAAGTCGGGCGAGAAGCCGACGTTCGGCAAGCTCGGAAAGCTCCTCACTGAGGTGCGGGGTCGAAACGCGTGGCTGCGCGGCGGATCGCAGGTTCCTCAGCAGCAGATGCTCCGCACCTACGCCCGGGCACTCACGCAGTCGTTTGAGGTGAAAGGTCGAGGCCGACCCGCGTTCAAGTCTCGGAAAAAGAGTTTGCCGTCGCTGGAGTACACACTGCGCGGATTCACGATCAAGAACCGGCGGCTGGTTCTGCCGAAAGGCGTCACCATCCCGGTGGTATGGTCCCGAGACTTGCCGTCCGAACCGTCCAGCGTTCGCATTACCCGGGACTCTGTCGGACATTGGTACGCCTCGTTCGTCGTCCGACGCGACATGGTCGCAGCACCAGCAGTTGAGGGCGGCGTCGGAATCGACTGGGGCGTAAGCACCACAGCCACGGCCAGTGACTCCGCATTCGACTTCCCCCACCTCGGACACCGGAGACGGTGTGCCGCCGAATTGGGAAAAGCGCAACGACGTATGTCGCGGAGACGCAGCGGTCGACGCGGAGCCCAGTCGAAGGGATACCGTAAAGCCAAGATATCTGCGGCGAAAATTCACAAGAAGGCGTGCCGCCAAAACCAACACGATTCCCGGGTGTGGGCCAAGCGCATCGTCGACAACAACGCGCTGATCGCAGTCGAGGACTTTACACCGAAGTTCCTGGCCCGCTCCTCGATGGCACGCAAAGCCGGCGACGCTGCTATTGGTGCCGCCAAACGAGAACTGATCGACCGTGGTGTGCGGGCTGGCCGGAAGGTGGTGTTGATTCAGTCCGCGTACACGACGATGACGTGTTCCCGCTGCTTTGCAAGAGCCACGCACCGGCTGGGTCTCGCCGAACGTACCTTCCTGTGCCACCACTGTGGTCACACCGACAGTAGGGACAGGAACGCCGCCAGGACGATCTTGGCTGTGGCAGAACGGGGCCACACTCGCGTTGACGATGTGAGACATTTGCAGCCCTCCTTCGGGTCGGTTGTCAGTGCAGTCTGAGCTTGAAATCCTCGGCTCACGCCGAGGAACCGTTAACGACGTTCTCCTGTCAGTGTCGGCAGCGCAGCATTGAGCGCGGGACCGGACTTCCAGTCCGCCTGATGGCTCACCGCGAATTTGGTGATCTTCGGCCAGGTACTGCGGTGCAGGGTGTGCAGGTAGATCGAACGGTGACGCCGCCATTTGCTGATGGACAACCCGTCCGAGAAGACCTTGGCGTCATCGGAGTCGGGCAGGACCGCGATCACGTCAAGTCCGGTGACTTTCGTGACTTCCTCTGCGTTGTAGGGGGACTCACCGATCAGAATCAACCCCAGACTTGCCCGTGATTGCACCGCGGAGAGCTGCTGTCGCAGGGCGTTCTGCGAGGCGCGTAACGCTGCGATTGCCGTTCGCTCAGTGCGGGTGACGATTGCGATCGTTGTCGCGTTGACGATCAGTTCGATCGGAGCGCCTCGTTGCCCGATCCGGCCGGCGTCGACGATCACGTTGGTGTCGTCGACGCTCAATCCGGCCAGGTGGACACCCAACGGTCCCCACACTGGCCGCATCGCATCTGCCTGGGCGGAGTGGATCAGCCCCGGGAGCAATGACACCGACGATTCCGGGATCTGGATGAGTTGCTCGGTCAGAGCAGCCTTGAGGCGCCCGTGACGATTCGCGTCGACGAGATTGATCAAGGAACGATCGTGATAGTGGTTTCCGAGCATGTATCCGGCCAGGACCGGCGAGGACCCGATGGCATCCGCTTCTACGAGCAGAGTCCGGTCGGTCGGTGAGTTCAGGGCCAGGGCGAGCGCCGTGGTGCTCACACCGGGTGAGCGTGAGGCGGATGTCAGTGCGAGAAACATCGCCGATCACCGCACTCGGTTGTCGAGGACGATCGCGACACGCTTGGTTGCGCCGCGGGCGGCGACCCAGTTGGCCTCTGCCTCGGGCACGAGCAGGTTGAGCGTTGTCTCGCCGGCTTCGGGGATCTCCTTGGTCGAGTACACCTGCGCCTTCGTGTTGATCGGGCCCTGTACGGGCGGGTCGTCCTGGTCGCGTGGTGTGTCCACGACACGGACCATGTCACCGGGGACGATCGGCTCGGAGGGGAGGTGGCTGTAGCTCACCGTGATGCCGACCATCGTGAGGCCTTCCCCGGGAACAACCTGATCGGTGATCGCGGACGGGAGCAGGACGGTGCCGGCCGGCAACCGGGTGCTGGCACTCATTCCTACGACGCGGCCGCGTTCGCTGGCGGGCAGCGCCCCGAGATCGGCATCGACGTTGACCGATTTGGCGGCCAAGTCCTTGGACTCGATGGTCTCGCCTTGCTGCACCTCGTTCGTCAGGACGAGCACATCGGTGGTTGCGCGCATGGCGTTGACCGCGGTGAGCATGCCGATCACTGCCACCACGACGAGTGCTACACCGATCGCCAGGTAGATGGGGCGTCGACGGACGCGCGCGCGGGTATTCAGATCGGGTGGGTCGTCCTGATCTGCGCCGTTGTGCGCCGGGGGCAGGTCATCCCCGGACGAGCGGAGCTTGTCGATTTTCTTGGTCAGCAGGGATGCCATGTGGTGGTCCTTCACAGTGGACGTGTGGACATGTCGGACACTTTCGTACGGCGAACAGTAGAGAGCGACCTGGACAAGTTCGCTGCGACCACGTCACCTGCAAAGCTCCGACGGACTGGTGACGCCATCCGGTGCGACTGGTCCGGTGCGTGTGACGGCGCCGTGGGCGCGTGAACCAGCTGCGTTGCGTGGCGGATTTCGGTGGGGCGGCGACCGTGTTGCTCGCCATGGCAGTTGTGCACGCCGCTACGTTTTCGCCGATATGTACATGAAAACCTGTGCGTCCAGCGATATCCCGACCTCGGGTGCCGGAAACGACGGTTCCAACCATCCGGCGTTGGGCAAACTGCGCGGCATGCCGTTGACCGACTACTTCTATTGCCCCGTATGGACAGTCGGGTTCGAAATGGTCCTTGTAAACATTCCTGCGGCCCGTTTCGGGAGTCGCTGCTTGGGCCGACCATCGCCTCAGCACGACTAGCGATCCGTGCCGTGCCACGTCGAGCACGAGGAGCCGAACGCCGAGCACCGTCCCCGTCGATCGCACATGCGAACCCCATTGTGCTGCACGTGGCATAAACGCTTTCCCCTCCGCAACCCGCCTGGGCCCTCCCCCTCGGCGCGACTGTCGACCCGCACTCGTCTGCCTGCCACGCAGCTGTGAGCCTTCTGGGAAAACATTCCATCAGGTCGGGAACTGCGTTGTCCAGCAGGGGGGTAACACTCAAGAGTGTTACCTACAAGGCTTGACATTCCCCGGGAGTAGGGTAGTGCCGCTGTATTCGCTATCGGAAAGGCCAACCAATGGACTCGATCAGTCCGCCGAGTCTCGGTGATTTCATCCGTGCTCGGCGCACCCGGGCAACGCCGACGCACCCGGATGGTATGACTCGGGCCCAACTGGGCGAAGAGAACTATTTGAGTGTCAGCTACATCGCGCGGCTGGAAGGAAACGTTAAGGACGCGAGTCCTTCTCCGCAGGTTCTCGACGCCACCGCCAACGCACTCTGTCTCGATGATGCAGAACGTCGGCACCTATTCAATCTGGCACGGCGAACACAGACTGAGCGTGAGGACACCACGACACCCTGGACGATCGCCGACTATCGGACACTGATTACACCGGACATGAAGACCGCCATCGCGGCGCTGAACCCGCATCTGGTGGCGTACCTCGACGAACGCTGGAATGTCATCGACTGTAACTCGGCGTACGACAAGGCGTTCCCTGGACTGGTCGACGAGGGAAACGTGTTGCGCTGGTTCTTCTCGACTCCGGCATCAATGAAGGTCATGGTGGAGTGGGAGGCGGAAGCCGCCTTGACCGTCAGCTGGTTCCGAGCGTTGATGGGTCGCTATTACAACCCCGACTGGGCGGTGGAAACCCTCGAAGAGTTGAGCGCGTTCCCTCTCTTCCGCGAATTGTGGTCACGCGAAGAAGTCCGGTTCGGCCGGCACCAGCCGTTCATGCACCTCCGCGACGCCGAGACTGGTGAGCAATACAGCGTGCACGTGCAGGTCCACGCGGAGATGCGGGGCAAGTATCCGCTGCAGATGTACCTCGGAGTGCGCCTCCCCGCCTCCTGAATTAGCCGAGCGCCTTGACGAACGCAGTGATCGCCGCGTTGACCGGCTCGGGGTGTGTCCAGTTTGCGGCATGGCCGGCCACCGGGATCGTGACAACTGGCGCAGCACCGGGAAGACCTGCTTTGAGCTCGTCCGCCTTCTCTGCGGGCGCTGACAGGTCATTTTCCCCACGGATGATCAACGCCGGAACGTCAATGTCGGAGAGTCGGTCCACGACGTCGTCGCGTTCGATAAGGCACTCCGCGGCTGGCCGGACAGCCATGCGATCGCTGCTGTTCCATTTGCTGATCCACGACGTCCAATCCGCAGGTTCTCCACCGATCAGTTGGGGGGCAAGTGCGCTGGTGAGCGGTTCGAGTGGCTCTGTGCTGCACCACTGATCGAACAGGACGCGGTATCCGGACTTCTGCTCGGGTGTACAGGCTGAGGCTTCCGTGTCGAGCAAGATCAGAGCCGTCGTGCGCTCCGGTGCGAGGAGTGCTGTGCGCAGCGCGGTATAGCCGCCCTGGGACATTCCCCCGATGATTGCCTTCTCGACGCCGAGGTCGTCGAGGACGGCGAGGGCGTCGCGTGCGAGGTCCCAGTATGTGAACGGCATACCCGCATCGGTGGTCTTTCCGTGGCGGCGCGCATCCCAGGTCACAACCCGGAGGTCCGGGGATAGATCGCGCACCTGGGGCGTGAACATGGATGAGTCCATGAAGAACCCGTGCCCGAGTAGAAGTACGGGCCCCTCTCCCCCACTGTCGGTGTAAAAAATGTCGGCGTCGGGCGTTGTCACTGTCGGCACGTAGCCGATCCTAGGGTGAGGTGACTATCCCCGGTCCAGGCGAGCCTCGAGGAACGCGGTCGCCAGTCTGCGACCAGCGTTACAAAGAACATCCCGCGTAGCGAGCGGCTGCGCACCCCGTCTGGGAGAAGAAGGACGCGACGGGGCAAGCGTCAAGATCCTCGGCTCGGTCATCGAGATGGTGCGTCCCCTGCCGTACCCCGAAGGGGCGTGACCACCACGCTGACACGCTTCAGGGCAGAGATCACCCCGACGACGAGTACCAGTCGCGGAAGCTGGGGAGCTCGACGTTCTGGAGGCGATCTCATCCGCCTTCCGGGCACCCGCGAGATAAAACGGTGCGTCACGCTGGGAGTTGATCAACCGATCGCCGTCGGCCATGCTGTCCCAGTGACAGCCATAGAGACCTACACACTCTGGACGGTGTGATGGCGTCCAATCTCGGCCAACCGGCCCAGCAGATGCTAAATAAGTGCGTCGACCAGTTCAAGACGGATCTGTTGAATGAAGCGGACCGCCTTGAGGCCGCAGGAAATAGTGCGAGCGGCGTACCTGAGGTGACAGCTTCTCACGTCCACGACGCAAACATAATGCTTCGTCGGAAACTAACTAAACCTCGAAGATCGAAATTAACGCTAGCCCTGCAATTAATTACCGTTGTGGCCGCGGCGTTGACAGGATGGTCATCGAACAATATGGATAAGAACTGGGGAATCGCTCTCTTCGTGGCCAGCGTCATGATAACAGTCCTTGTTGGCGCGATTGTCTGGGTGAGGAACGAATGATGTCGGATAATCCTGAAAAATATCTCACCCCGGCGGCGAAAAATGCCCTAAACGCGTATCTCGCGGACGTGAAAGACCAGGTTTTGAACCGGGCTCTTTCGCAGTCTCAGGGCGGGCGAGACGCTCGCGAAATTGGAGTTTCTGATCTTACGGAGGCTATCGACGATAGGGAACGTCCCCAGGCTGTACGAGCCAGTAAGCGTACGTTGAGGTTACGCCAACTAGCAGTGCTGTACGTCGCAACCGGGCTTCTCGGGCTGCTCACCGTCCTAATATTTTTTTCGCCAGAAGCTACATTCTCGGGTGCGCAATCAATACAAACGGTTATCTTGATTGCCTCTGTCATCACAAGCTTCGTAGGTCTAGTGATGAGTATCGCCATCTATTCAGCTTCGCGGCGCCAAGAACGGATCCCAGCTCATGGGAAAACAGGAAGCCCAACGCCTCAAGATTTAGAGGCATTCTTCCTCCGCGAGTGGGGGCTACTGGAGTCAACACTAAGGCGAGTGATCGCAAATCAGCTCGGTGATTCACGAGCTGGTAATTCTGCTTTACGCGAACTGCTGGATATTGCCGAATCAAACAGAATCTTGGACGAACAATCCACCGCCGATTTCAATGAACTTCTACGTTTGCGAAATCGCATCGCCCACGGACGGCCCTCAAAGGGGCCAGAGCTCGACGTCGAAGACGCAATCGGGCGAGCCAAGAAACTTCAACGAAAACTGGAAGCCATTGATGACAAGTCCTGACGGACGGGCCGACAACCAACTCCCCTCGCGAGGGCAGTTGGTTGTCGGCCCCGAGACCTACCCTCGTGTCCATGACGGCAAAAGAGGCCGTTCACGTCGATAACGCAGCCACTGACAGCTACGGTGCATTGCTGTTTCGCAAGGACCCGACGGGAAAGACGGCTGGCGTTATGGAGCGGGTCTGCGACCTGGCTCCCGAAGATTACGAACGCTACTCGGGCGCCTACAAGGTCATGTTCGACATCATGGTCGCGAACATGTTCACCTATGTCAAGCAGTCTTCGATCGATCTCTTCGAAACAATCAAGAAGGCGTCCGACGCCATGCGTGACGGGGAGATCTCGCCGATGCAGCCTGATGGCATGGTCGAATGGGGAACTCGCCTTCGCACGGCAATCCTGGCTGTCTGCTCGTCGATCCATCATCACCAGGACCAGAGTTACATCGAGGTCAAGCGCAAGTTCGGGAAGGATTCGCCGGAGCACCGCAAAGTGAAGGCTGCGTTCGCCGAAATCTACGACGACTGCTTCGGCTATCGGTACCTGTACAAGCTGCGCAATACGATGGTGCATTACACGATGGAGGCCGCCGCCATGAGGGGAGAAGCCCAGCTGTACAAGGGCGAAAAGATTGCCTTCGTCGACATGCAGATGGATCGCTCCGCGTTGCTGGATATGAAGGACCACCTGAACGCGCCCCTTAAGGAGGAACTCAGGAGTCTCCCTGGCGACCCCAGCATTCACGAAATGGTCGGCGAGGCAGTGCCGCGCCTGGCTAAGACGAATCGAGAGCTGCTGGCAATCCTCTATCCCGAGATTGACGACTTGTGCGCAATTGTAAGGGAGTTCGACGCGCTATTCGACGGCCAGAAGGGGGTTCGAGCTGTCATCCATCAGCAGTCACCTGAGTTGCGCCCGCCCTTCAGGACAGGGCTCACCTCCTGGGCTGACAACGTGATCGCCAATGCACACGCCGCGAAAGAACGCAGCTGACGCATTGGATTCCTAGCGCCGGGCAGGCTGCGTAGTAGGAACTTCTGCATGCCCCTCACTCGCTCGGTCGACATGGAGCGGACATCGCTATTGGGCTTACGGAACGCAGCATCACTGCCACCAAGTACCACAGTCGGTAGCAGAGAAGTCCATCGCCACAACCTGCGGAGACTATCGACGCGGTCTGCCGAGTGTCCGTCATCGGTGGGGCTTCTCCCGTTCGAGGGCCGCCCGCGACTGGGTGCGTTCGGTTCGTCCATTCGGTCAGAGCGCGGGCGATCCAGCATCGCACTACCGCGGAGTCCGCCGCACAGGCGGCGAGGGACTCGAATGCCAGCGCTATCGCGACTGTGAACTCGGGGTGCGTTTCGTCGATGCATTCGAGTGCGATGTCGTTCGCCGCCGAAAGTGCCAGATAGGCGGCCTCTGAACTGGTTACAGCCGAGCTGTGGGCCAATCTCTCCGTGGCCTCGTACGCCGCGCGCCACGCGTCAGGGCTGAGCGCCTTCGTTTCCGATGTTCGGCACATACCGGCAACGCGCTCGAGTTCGTGGAGTACATCGTCGCCGGCGGCCGGGAGCCGGCCGGTCAAGCCCCAGTCTGAGTCGAGCACGTCGGCGAACCAGCACCAGCGAGCGAACTCGGGCGCGTCTTCGAGCGCGAGTTCAACGTGTCCCGTGAGTGGGACGTGAGGATCAAGCGCAGGGTTGGAACCTGGTGTGGTAATTGCCAAACGCCGCACTGCGGAGCGTGCACGACCGAGTCCGACCGAGGTCAGAGCGTTGTCAACCAGCACTCGACGGCGCGCCTGGCAGCGTCGGTTGGATCGGCGAGGTCGACCGCAGTGGTGGCATCGACCCCCTCGGTGCGCTCCCAGCTGCCGTCGTCTCGTTGGTGGTCCACGATGGACCAGATTTCGACCGTGGCTTCATGCTCACCGCGGGTGATGAGCCGAAGAGCCGGGACGAATCCGGGGCAGAGGTTGCTGAGGGCGATGTATGTGCGGTCCTCGTCAACGGCGAGGTCAAGGTCGTTGTGATCGTTCGCGTCGTGGGCGGCCGCAATGAACGCCGTGTGGAAGTCCTCGGGGATTTCTATGAGGCCATCGGGTCTGGTCTCCTTCAAAAGGGTCGTGATCTCTGGGGTGCACAGCAATGCCTCACACGGTCGCCGGCGTCAACAGGTATCAGCGAACTGGAACAAGGCCTGCCTGGTCGACCGGGTCGGGGTGCCGATGCCTGTTCGGCGAGGCGATGCCATCGTTGACGCGAAGAGGGGCAACCCCGACGACAGCCGCCATCGCTCATCTGAGTCAGGCCAATTCTGCTCGGCACCTACGGCTCTCGTTGAACCCGACCGGCAGGCCGGCCGCCATAGCTTCGAGCGCCGGGCGATCGGCCAGCTCCCTGGCACCCCACCTTCCGGCGCTGAACGAGCACAGTCGATCGTTGCATCGTGGAACTGTGCGCTTGCCGTGAAGGCGCCGGTCCAGCGGCGCCTGATCGCACTCACTCGGTTGGCGGAAGCCCGCGCCGGCGCGTTCACCCTGGAGCCGACGGGCGACTGTGACTCGGCGGCATCCGACGTAGCTGCTGCTTCTCGCGGAGAGTCAGAATCGGGTGCGTCTGTCAGATCGGCCGCGGCAGCGACTGCGGCAGTCTCGCCCTTTCCACGCTCCCCCGTAGGCGCGTCGGTCGGGGTCGACGTCTCCGCCGTGGAATCGGAACCGGCGACGTCCGTCTGGACGAGAGCTCGGCGGTACCGGCTCAGCTCCGTCACGGCCGAGTCGTACTTGATGGCGAGCTTGTCCGCGAGGAGGCTCGGTGACCAGCGCTGCTCGTAGGCCATCCGAATGATTTCTCGTCGTTCGCAGTTGCGCATGGGGACTTGTTCGCCGCTCAGGCGACGAACGATGACGACCTCGTCGGCCGCAACCGTTCCCGTGGCCCGCTCGCGCTCGTGACTACGCGCCTTAGGATTGTCGATCTCGTCGTCGTCCCATCCGAGAGGCGGCACCAGTCCTTCTGCGCGTGCTTGCTCACGGAGGTCGGCGTCGGGTCCGGGACGCATGGAAAGCTCGTCGTAGATCTCGTCGACCGCTTCCCACAGCTCGCTCGGGATGAGACCTTTTTCCGGCATCGAGGTGACAACGTCGACCTCGACGTTCAACCGGTGAGCGAGGCTCGGATCGCCGTAGCCCATGGCGTTGAGTGCACGCAGTCGGCGGCGAGCCCCCACTGCTGGGGTCAGATCACGCCCACGGCTCGGGTGAAAAGTGATCGAGAGGATCGCGTCCGCGATGGCGGAGGTGGTCGTGCGCGTCGAAGTGCTCCTCAGCGACCGGATTGTCGCGACCGGCACAGAGGCCAGGTCAGCGATCAGAGCGGTCGTCATCCCGGCGCACATCAGGGCGTTGATGTGGTAGCGCACATCAACCGTATCGACAGATGTATCGACGTGACGGGCAGGTGTCCAAGCCTGCCCGTCACGTCCCCCTAAACCCGACTGTCGCGATGTCTGGAACCACCCGTCGTCGCGACTGGGCAAAGCAGACCGGGCGGGGAATCCGGCTGCATTCAGTCTAGCTAGCTGAGCGGCGCATACGGACGAGCGTGCGCCGCGTCGATGCGCAGAAGTCTGACACAAGGGTGGGGCAGCTGAAACGGTAGTCGTCATCGGATGCTCTTTTCCGTTTAGCGGCTGGTCAGGCCGCATGTACGTGGGAACTGTTCGTACTCGAGCGCACCGGGTTCGAGTTCAGCAAGTGATCGTCAGCGCTGCACCGCTTCGCATTCATCACTGGAATTTAAACCCGGTATGCAACGATGGTATCTACATCTTCAATAGGATGTCCAGCGATGAACGGAAAATCGCAGTGAGAGCGCCCCTGAACGGCTTCAAGCCCCAGGCCCTCGAAGACGCGCGCACTACTGCCGGAATCACGCGCGGCGACCTGTCCCGCGCAATAGGTGTCGACCCGACCACCATCCACAACTGGGAAACCTCGCGAACGCACCCTCAGCCCGACCATCTCGCCCGGGCCGCCGAGAAGCTGGGAATACCCCTCGACCGTCTCGTCGTCGTCCCGGAGGACAGTCGGACCATCGCCGACCTGCGGAATCTCGCGGGATTGACGCAGAAACACGTCGCAAACCGAACCGGACTCAGCACCACCACCATCGGCCGAATCGAACGGGGCGAAGGAAGCCTGTCCGATCGACACGCCACAGCACTCGCTGAGGCTCTGCACCTGGAAGAACGCACAATCCGTGACGCATTCATCCGCGCACGAAATCGACCGCTTCCTACTCGCTAGCTCGGCAACAATCACCGCCGCGCTCACACACTGTCCCCGCGGCGCAACCGCTGCTGGCGGCGACGATCGATGGAGCGCCACACTCCGCTGAGAGCCAGAGTCGCAGCGAGCGCGAGAACTGCCACGACGATGATCAGCCGCCGAAGATCGAGGCCGGCACCTTCCGTGCCAGGGATAGTCACCAACGGTGATGCCGAAGCCCCAACGATGAGATCGTGAGCGAGCAGCCACGCAGCTGCCTTGGTCGACATCACTGGAAGTGCCGCGACAAGGAGGCCCAGAATCAATGGGGCCGCCATCAACAGAGACAGTTGGTCCTCGTCGGACAGGCCTGCTGCATTCTGCGCGGGTTGGATGGGCCGCTGAGGTTGACTGGGGTGCATGGGATCTCCTCCTGAAGTGGGCTCTATCTGGAGGAAGATCCGTTCGAAGAGGCTTGTGTGACAGACGTCCGCATCTTTTTCGTAAGGCTCCAGAGCCTTTGAGTCCCCTGCCACTCAGATTGCGAAGACTCGGAGCCGGGGTCAGACGAACGCCTGCGCAGCCTGGCCACGCGGCATAGATGCACATATCCGGTCCATGCCCAGCGGCACTGCATTCCGCCGCCCAAGGCGTGGCAGCCTCGACGCTTGCAAGGGAGATGCGACGTCAGTAGTGGCAGCAGGCCACCCACACAGCCCCGAACGAACAGAAGAACACCGAACTGCGCGATACCGCGGCGCGGCCGGACGACTCGGCCGAGCACCGCGCCGCCTTCGCCCAAGACATGACTGCCGCCGGCGTTGACAGTGAAGCCGTCGGCGCCCGCATGTCCGCCGACCTCGACCAGGTCCCATCCCGCGGAGCCGTCCGGGCACCGAAGAAGGCACCAGTCCCCCGGAAGGGCAAGCCGTGGCAGTCCCACACAAAGCGCAATGAAGGAGCTATCCGGTTCGGAGTCACGAAGCCCGGCCGGACACTCGACAAACGAAAAACGGAAGGGCATCCGACCAGGTGATGGCAACTCACCCGCTAATGTGAATCAGCCAACGTGCGCTTGCATCCGTACCTGCACGGGGCGTGACCTGAACGACCAGCAGTAAGGCGGAGCATGGGCCGGCGTGGAAGCGAGACCGAACAAACCGGAAATATCGGCGAAACCGCAGTAACGCTTGAGTTCCAGCAGCTGCAGTGGCACGTGGCGCCCAACCCAGCTGGTGAGGTCGGCACTGATCTGTTGCTTCAAGCGCGCGATGCGCGCCGGTTCGATCTCGGCGCAATTGTCGGTGCTCAGGTCAAGTCGGGCCCATCCTTCTTCGATACGCCAGAGAGCGATGACGCTGGGGACGTAGTCGGTTGGTGGTTCCGAGATCCGAACGGCGAGTATCTCAAATACTGGCGGGACCACACCGTGCCTCACATCGTGGTACTACACGATGCATCAGAAAAGAAGTCGTACTGGGTTCACGTAACGGCCGAAAGGATTAAATCGACGGGGAAAGGTGCGAAGATTCTTGTTCCCAAGGCTTCTGTCGTCGATGCGGAACATGCCGACGAACTTTTCAAGGTAGCTACCGTCGGCCGTGTCGGCCCCCGATGGGAGGGCAGCGCATGGGACGAAGGCGGGTCAATTCTCTCGCCCGACCAGCTCCGCTACGCCCTGCTGACGCCTCGGTTGATCGCTCCACATCCCAATCGACCAGTAGACGAATTACGTCCAGACCAGGCCATCGCACTACTGGTGAAGATGAGATTGCACGAGCTCGACCCGACACCACTCCATAAGAAGAAGGGTGCCGTACCGGATCTCGCGGAGTGCCGCACTTCGAAGGCCTGGCGATGGCAGTTCTACGCAGCTCTACACGATGTACTCATCGAGGAGAAGGGGCGTGAAGCGCTCGAAGCGCTGATCGAAACGGCGAGCAAGCCTCATGAGAGCGCCGCCGCCGCCGTCTTCGCATGCGCGATGCGAGTCGAGAGTCAGGATCCATTAGCCGGACTGGCGCTTGTGGATCGTGTGCTCACCGAGGATAAGTGCGATCCCATCGATCACGACTGGCTGCTTCTGCACAAATCGCGGTGCCTCGTCGAACTCGGCGAGTTGGAGGAGGCTCGGCGACTCGCCTTCGAAGTCCAGCGTCTGCGGACGATCGCTCCCCAGGATCCCACCGCCATGGCAATTGCCGGCTCTGGAGCCGACATCATCTTCACCGCAGGCAAATGGAGTAGCGATCTGTCTCAAGTGATCACAGGCCGAGACACGCTCGCAGCATGGTGGCGAGGTCAAGAAGTTGCATGGGGCCTTCAAAACCACTTCGACGATCACTTCAATGCATGGGCGCAGGGGTCAACTCCGACTGGCGATGCCGGTGATGACACCTGGCTGAAGCTGCGGACTGCGTCCTTGCTCGCCAGCACGGCAGCTGATCATTCTTCGTGGCGACATACGTCGGGTCTCCGCGCACAACATATCCTTACTTTCACCGCGGGGGATCAGGACGACATCATCGGTGCCCTGACCCTTTTGCGCCGTGTCGGCGATAGCAAGACCCTGAAGAAGGCCTGCCATCGGTTGCTGCAATCTGGACCTGCCGCTGCCGTCCGGGCGGCCGCATCCCTCGTCAATCTCGAAGCCGCCTCGACAACGTCGATCCGTGCCGATCTCCAGTTGATTGCCGACGCCGCTGACGTCCTCGAAACCGAAACAGCCGATGTCCACGCCCGGTGGATCCTGTCGACGCTGGCCGACGTAGCTAAATTCAAGATGCGGTTCAAGCCCAACTTCTACGCGACAAACATGTTGCTGGAGACGCTTAGGGTCCTCGTGCAGGTGGTCTCGCCCACCGTGCGGCGAGAGCTAATTGACACCGTTCTGGCTCTCCCACCACAAACCAACAAGAGCACAGCACACGACTGGGCAAATGTGGTGGCACAAATCCCGGACGATGCATGGACCGACGACGACAGACGCGCAATATTCGAACGCCGCAGTTCAGTGGACGTCGACTCAGCGGAACATCCAGACGCCCCGGAAAATCCAGATGTCCCTGATTCTCGAGACGCCCCGGACCTTCGAAATGTATTCGATAGGGTCCTCGCAGATAGGGACCAGCAAAACCGCGAAGCGCTAGAAGCTCGTATCCGAGAAGGAGACTTGGGAGCGCTACGCGCCTTTGGCGACATCCGTGATCTGGACCAGACCACCGTACAAAAGCTGCTGGAAAACCTTTCTGCTCAACTCGATCAGCAGATCGAGGAACTCCAAGGCCTTGAGAGCCCTGGGCATGAAGACTTCTTCGCGACGAGCACCGACCACGAAGGTTACGTCGCAGGGACACTGGTCATGATCAATGCGTGGCACCCGTCGGCCGCTTGTTGGGCGCCTATCGTCCGGCTCCTCTCGCTCGATTGCCCATTCGCTGACCACCTCCGAAATCCTCTGAAAAAGCTGCGCCAAGTCAGTAGACGCCTTCCCCCCGAAATTGCAGATACACTCATCGAGCCGCTTCGACTGCTGATGCTGAACGGTGTTCGCAACCAGTACTTCTTCGGCATCGAGGATGTCCGCGGCGAAGCTGCGGCCGCCCTGGTGGCGATCCGACCCAGTGCAATTTCTGATCAAGAGCTTTGGGATCTGATGACCGCGGACACTAGCGAACAACGTCAAGCCGCCGTACGCCTTATCGCTGCCCGAGGGGTCAGCCAAGGGTGCGACACGCTCTGGGCGATGTCCAGAGACAGTGATCCGTGGGTGCGGGCTGCGATCGCCAATCAGGTCGCCGTCGCCGCGTCTCAGGCCGATACAGACGACCGCTTCTTGCCTCTCCTGATGCGTCTACTGTCGAGTGAAGGAACTCTGGTGGCGCGCCTGGTCGCTGTCGACCTCAAAAGACTTGCAAGGTCGGATAATGCGGACAAGCTTGCCGAAGTCCTCCGTGACAATATCTCCAGTGAAGTGCGCCGTGCGGTGGCTTCCTACGACAGAGCGATCACAGCCTAATGGGTACGACGACCGCCGACCGTTTAGCGTTCGTTCCCCTCAAGCTCGATCGTGCCGCCTCGGTTCCGCCGCCCGATACGCAGGAATCAACTTCGACTGCAGTGGCGAACGGCGTCTTTTGCTGGGCCTGGGTGCATCCAGCCCAGCAAAAGTCGTCGTGCCTCGTACGCGTCTGCCAGTGACCGCGATTTAGGGCCCCTCCCGAATGGGATTTCGACTCACGATTCTGCCCCACAGGCGCACTAACCGACTCCGGGATGCGCCCCACAGTCGCCGGATCCTGCGGGGGTGTTGGTCGGGGTCGAGATCTCGTCGTCCCTGTTGTTGAAAGTCGCGGAGGAAGGTCTCCAGGGTGGGGATAAGCCCGCCGAGCTCTGCCACCAATGTGGGGCTATCTCGCACCATTGCCTCGCACACGCCAGTTCCTGGATATTCACTCTCACCGGGTCCAGTCGGTGGGAAGTGCCTATGCTGGAACGGGTCCAGGTGGTCGTTCTTGAACTCATTGAACTTGTTGATTGGGTCATCGAGAATCGGGAGCATTTCCGGACTTCCGACCAGGTAGATCAACGTCATCGCCTGACCGGCAAATCCCACCTTCACGTCGATGTCTGAGATCCTTGAGTGGACGTCCTCGCGATCCGGCTGAGGCTTCAACAACGCCGTTTTGAGTCGAAGAAGTGCTTGTACAACGTCATTCAGTACGTGAAGACCGTTTGCATATGCCTCCTGTCGACTTTCGCGCAGGAACTGCTTTGCGTCGGCGCTCTCCTTGCGTTTGTTGACGCTGTGCGCCGTCCATGCAGACAAGACGGCTGCCAGAATTGCGGCATACGCTGCAACAGTCGCTGAATCCATCGGTTCCACCGATCCCCGTTCTGTCACTCTGCTGGCGTGTATGTCCAGTGTCTTCGAGTGAGCGGTCCCGGCACAGAGTATTGAGCTACTCGCAATGAGCTGTCCGAGCAGAACGAGATCTGCGGGGGATCTTCGCACTGGCTCAGACAGGCGTTCTCTGCCAAGTTTCAGCCCGACACCTGGATGGGTTTGCGAATCGATACGTAGGAACTGTCAGGTAAGGCAAGATCGCCGAACTCATCGGTGTCGCTGCGCCAGGTCAGTGACAGCAATGAGTCTTCGATGATGTCCGGTTCGGGATCGGTGTCTACGACGACCCACTCGTCAATGTCCTCCATCAGCAACAGGTCCCCGAGTGCTACATCGGCAGCGCGAACATCGCGGACCGGCCCGTACTGGTCCTCGTAGGTGTCGGGTGAATCGTCCGGTATGTCGAAGACCTCGGCTCCGCCGTCCGCCGGTATCTCTGGTTCGGTTGCTGCTGCTGGTTCTTTGACCAGGGCTAGTCGAGCGCGTGAGGACTCCCCTCGCGCAGCGGAGGATTCACCGAGTTGTGGAGCAGAGAGCTGATCGAGGAACGAGGCGGCATCGGTGGCACCGGCGGCCGTCGGGGTGCGGTAGTCGTCGAGCTCTACCGCCGCTTCGTTGGTGGGCTCGGCGCGGCCCCCGAGTAGCCCGAGGAGCGCAGTCGGTGACGCGAGACGACGATCGGTTTCGTGGGTCATCTTCGCTCTTCTGAGTACCGGATCGAGGTCGGGTCGGTCGCTGGCCAGTACCCATTCGGCTTCGATGTAGTCGAAGTATGTCAGGGGCGCCGGTTCTGACGTGTCGTCGGTGGCGTCGATGTCCGGAAGTTCGTCCGGTGGGACGATCAGCAATCGTGGATGGCGTGTTATCGGGGGGCGGAGGGTGTCGAGCAGATCGGACTCGAAGGTGCCGGCGTGCGTCTTGCGTGGGTCGGGTACGCGGTAGCACTGGATCTCGATGGGCTGATAGTTGTCGGTGACGGTGGTGCCGCGGCCGCGGCACTTGCGGGGCACGCTGGTACCGATCGTCGGTGATTGCCACATCATGAGCGCCCCTTGTGGTGAGAGCCGGCCCATGGAGATGCGCATGGCGAAGTTGTCACGCATGTCGCCGAGGAAGTACTGCGCGTCGGGACGCTGAGTTCCGAAGACTAGATGCACTCGCGAGGTTCGGGCCTTGCGTGCCATCGACGCGAGCATGCTGAGCACCGGTGGCTGTCGGGCGCCGCCTTTCGGTTTGGCCCTGGAGTACCAATCTTCGACGTTGCCGCGGAACTCCGCCCATTCGTCGAGAAAGACGAGTACTGGTTCGAAGTCCGCTTCTGTCGCCTCGCCGGTAACGATCTTCTGGTATCGGAACTCCATGAGATCGCGGGCGCGGTGGACCAACGCCACTTGCTGCTCGATGGTTGTAGCGACGACTTGTACGTTGGGCCAGTCCTGGAATCCCAGGAATTCGACGTACTTGCCGTCGAGGACCCAGATCGGCCATCCACGTCGCGAGAAGTTGACCAACAGATTGTGTGCGGTCACGGTCTTACCGCTTCCGGGTGGGCCGATCAGCATCAGGTTCGGGTCGATCGCCGGCCGCCACACAACCTCGTTGCCGTCTTCGTCGATTCCGTAGGGAATTTCCACCGAGTCGTAACTGGCCAGGAGATCGGCACCGGGGTCGAGGTCCGGTGCCGGCAACCAGACGCTGTCCGGGAATGCTGTGCGTTGCTCGAATCGAACCCAATCCGTTTCGAGGTTCCACCGTGCTCTCCAGCGACCGGGCAACGTCGCGCTCATTCCTCGTTCGACGCGGGTCCGGTAGCCATCCGATTCCAGTTTCGGACCAAGTTCGTGACGTACTTCCATTGAGGTCACTTCGCCGGTTTCGGCGGCGACGTCGATCGCGGTTACGGTCGCGGTCGGGCCCAACAGTTGGGCGATGATCCGCTTCGCGCGCACAACCTGGTCGCTGTCGGAGACTTCTCGTTCCGGCTCGGCAGCGGGCGTGAAGATCAGGCGCCGGCGGGCGGGGTCGTGCTTGTCGAGTTCGAAGAAACCCCACCCTTGATCTTCGAAGACCCCGCAGATATCAGCGAGCCACGTCTCGTCATTCAGTGCCTGTGTCGAGTCGTAGTGCACGGTGAGTTTCCCCGGAAGTCCCGGCCATCCACGGCTCCATTTCGACGTCGACAGCACCGCCCGGGTGGCCTCCGGCAGCCCCACGATCGGGCACAGCCTATCGATCACCTCGTCGATGTCGACATCGCGAAGCTGCTTACGTTTGCCGGCTACTCCGGCGTAGACGGCAGCGATCGACAAGCCCGCCGCGGCGGGCATCGCGAGGGCGCTGTATCCGAACAGCGGAGCGGCGGCGCTGGCACCGACCGCGGTGGTACCCAAGCAGAAACTGTCGCGAAGCCAGGTGTGCGGCCGCGGCGGCAAGGAACTGATTCGGGGAGAGCGTGCGAACCGCGCACCACTTTGCTGCGGAGGTGTGGTTGTCATCGCCAGGCCTCGCCTTCACCAGTCGGCGAGGAGAGCACGAGCGTGCCGGCACTGCGATTGCCTTGCGCTCGCCGATTCGTACTTCCTGACTCGGCGTATCCAACTGCCGATCCGTGCCGCGGCCACCTTGCGTTCGCAGTTCGCTGATCAGTTCGCATTTTCACGCTGCTCCCTCCTGCGCGAGCGAGCACACCACCTCGCCGCTAATTGATCTCTCCTACTCGGAGGAAGATCCCGGTAGGGGAGCTTGTGTGACACGCGCTGGCCAAGTTTCTGGTCCGTACTGGCTCCACAGCGCTCATCGCCTCATGTTGGAGTCCTCTGGGAGGCGTCCCATCCTCATCCCATTGACCCGTGTCCGGTGACACCGGATTGTCCTCGGTGTGGAGCTGTGACCTGGGCCGAGGAATTTTGACTGGCGGGATTCGGGTGTGCCGGTCAGCGTTTCGGGGGATGGTGGCATGGACGCCGGGCGCTGGTTGCCAGTGAATCTTGCTTGAACCGGCGTGTGTTGCCGTCTGCTCATGCACCATCGGCAGGCTGTGGTGATTCGCATCGGCCCCTGCGAACTGCCTGCCGCCCAGACTGGGGCGATCTCGAACCGAGCAAACTTCAGTGGCGAGACACGCCGGGTACGCAAGATTCACTGGCAAAAAGGAAGATCAACTGTCACAGGACAACCCGACCTTGCGACACCGCCATGCCGGTACGGCAATCCCCGTCCTGGCTCAGTGGATCTGGCGAGATCACAGAGGCTGCACCTGCTGTTCGCCAGGTCTATTGAGTCGCCGCGGCAACTTCGGGCTCAAAGAGTCTGGCGAGCATGGAACTCGGTGCCTCGATTCATCCCGATCGCGGGTGACCACCTCGGATTCGCCAGGTTCGCTGAGCCGTCCGCCAGATAGACCGCCACACTCGCCAGATTCACTGAGTCGTCGCCACCTTCACTGAGTCAGGACACCCCGATTTACACCCACCACCCCCTTGACACGTGGGTTACGCTCCGATCAGCGCAACGAAGAGAGCATGGATCGGAGCGAAGCCCCCGCGTAGGGGTATATTTCCGCTCAGGCAACAACCCATCTCACGCGTGTTGATCGTTCCTTGAGGCTCGCTTGCGTACCTGTCCTCGGCGCGATGCCACTGATCTCGCTGGTCTCGCACACCGATCGCGAACCCGTCCCAACGCCGTCCCGCCACCGTCGCATCCGGTACGGGTTCAGCCGACAGAGCTCCTCTGAACGAACAGCTCGACGTTGCCGCTTGTCCTGGCTCAATGAATCTGATGCCGGCGACCTGCGGTGCATCAGATTGTCTGAGTCGCAATGTTCGACTTCGACTCATTGAATCTGATGCGCGTGGAATCTGCTGGCGTGCCGCCCGACCAATGCCACTCGGTCGGCAGGTCCGACGCACGAGGGCGTCGGCCGTGACCTGGGTGACCTCGAATCAGATTCGCTGAGCCAGGCACAGATAGACCACCGCTGGCATCAGATCCATCGAGACAGCATCAGGTTCATTGAGTCAGGACACCGCTCGCTCGCGGCAGGGGCGGAAGAAATGGTTGCTCCTCCAGTCCGAGTAACGCTGCTGGCCCGGCAGCAGTCAGTTACCCTGGGCCTGGGATGCAGTACGAGTTTCAGAAAGCGCCAACTTTCGACACTCACCTCAGAGAAAAGTGACGGCCCGGCCAAAGCCATAAGCGGAGGACCTGCCAAGTCCTCCTCGCGAAAACACCCCCGCCAGGGGGTTTTCGTGTCTCTGAACGTCTGCGCTGATCCCGAGGCGGGACCGCTTACCTCTTATATTGCCAAGGGGTCGGACGTCACCCGGGACCGGCATGAATTCGCCTCACCCTACCCGAGTGCGCACATTCCACTATCACCGCGCGGTGGAAAGGCCGGCCTTTATGCCAGGCGCCGATCTTCGGTGTGGCAATAACGTCCGAGCGAGTGTCAGGCCGCCAACTTCTTCATGTGCCCACGCACGGCCGGCACGTATGCCTGGGTCTGGCCGAATGGCGGAATCCCGCCGTAGGTGACGACGGCACCCTCCCCGCCGTTGTAAGCGGCGATGATCAGATCGGTGAAGTCGCCCTTCACGGCTCCACTGTCGTGATGCGGTCGAAGGTAGTCGGCGATGTGGCAGAGATAGCGCCCTTCCGAGGCGATCGCGTCATACGGATTGAACGGGTCGGCAGCGTTAGGCGGTTCCGCTTTTCCGCTTCGATCTAGACCGGAATCCGTACCGAAAGCCTTCCAGGTCTCCGGCATGAACTGACTCATTCCTTCGGCGCCGCCCTGGTTTACGCCATCGCCCTTGCTGACGGCCTTTTCGTTGAACCCGGACTCTTGTTGAACGATGCCGGCAACCAGAACCGGGCTCACCTCGGGGCACAGAGACCCAGCGGCCGAGACTGCGTTGGTGTATTGCGGCGGGATGCTGCCAGGGGCGAACTCGGTCTGATCACCGTCTTCTGGCGGGCACGGCCCGGTGGTGGTCGTTGCGCCCGGAGCGCTGCCGTAGTGGGAGTCGGTGGTCGGCATGCCGCCGCCCTTGAGTGTGACGTGTACGTGGTCGAAGTGGTTTGCGGTGTAGCCGTGACGGTCCTCCATCAGTGACCAGTCACCGGTGCCATCCCAGTAACGCTGTTGCCAGATCAAGTACTCGACGTTGAGGGCCACTTTGTTCTGTTGGAGGTACAGGGCGAGCTTGTCGCCGAGCGCCTTCCCTTGGGCGCTCGCGGAGTCGGGAATCATGATGTCGACCGCGCGGCCGTCGGGGTGGTCCTGGGCGACGTCGCCGGTGGGGCGCCATCCGCCGATGGTTGTGATCTCGGGGAAGGCCGCCGCGATTGTGCGCATGACGCGGATGGAGTCGACCTGCATGTGCGCTTCGCTGCCTTTGTCGGCGGGCAGCGGTGGTAGATCGCCACCGGTGGAATCGGTATGTGCGACCAGCTCTGCTGGTCCTTCATTGGGCGAGATGGTTCCTTGTTGTTTGAGCCACGGAATGGGATCTACTCCCCCGCCCAGTGACCAGCCTCCGGGGTAGATGCCGAAGTGAAGATGCGGTCCACTCGACTGTCCTTCGCTGCCCACCTTGCCGATCAGTTGGCCCGCTTTGACCTTGTCTCCGGTGTGGACGAGGACCCCGGACGCCTGCATGTGCCCGTACAGGGATTCGACGATCTGGCCCTCGATGGTGTGCCGGATCCGAATCCAGTGTCCGTAGCCGGCGGCGGGCTCTGCGGCGATGACTTCGCCGTCACCGGCGGCGTAGAACGGGGTGTCCAGTGGTGCTGCGTAGTCCTGGCCGTCGTGCATGCCTCCCTCGCGCATACCGAAGGGCGAGCTGATTGTGTAGGTGCCTTCGGCCATCGGGACCGCGAGGGATCCGGGCTTGATTCCCATGAGGCTGCCGCCCCCGGCGTCTGGCACAGGTTGACCGCAGTTCGTGTCACTACCGGTCGTCGCGAGGATGACCAGTATCGGAGCCATCATGATGACCATGGCGAAGACGGGTATGCCGGCGAGCAGCCACCACCACCACTTTTTCGAGCTGCCTTCCTGTGTGTCCGGGGTCGACGGTGGTGTGTCGAGGAGCGTCATCAGCGAGCTCGGTGGGCCAGTGCGCTGGGCTTGACTACCGGCGCGGATCCGGACTGCGCGGCGGCAGCGAGCAGCTGAGCAGTCTTCGACGCTGAACCGTTGGGGATCCCTGTTTCAGGAGAGGCGGGTCTGGCTGGTCGCAGGGGGGTGCGGCTCGGTGTCGTCGGCAACATCACCGGCGCCCCAGACGTGGTGGTGAATTCGCGGAATCGGCGACCGTCAGGGCTACTAGTTGTCGTGGCCGAGGCGCGGACCTGGCCAGGATTGGCGACCGGCAATGACGGGGCGACCCCGATGGGGTGCTTGATGCCGGCCTTGTCCGACACCGCCGTTTTCGACAGTCGACTCCGGACAGCGTCGGCAGCAGCGTTCGTAGCGGCGGTTCCACGACTGGTCTGGGCACCGACCGTGCCTGAGGTGGACTTCGGGTAGCTGTCGGGATCGGCGATCGAGTCGACCTTGTTCTTCGCTCGCTTCGCCGTCGAGGAGAGGACCCGTCCGGCAACCAGCACTGCAGCTGCCCCGCCGGTTGCTGCGGTCGACGTGGCTCCGGCTGCGACTTTTCCGGTCGTTGCCGCGGCAGTGCCGGACTTCTTCGCTAGTGCTCCTGCCCCCTTCACCGCGGCCTTTCCGCCCTGGTACATGTGGCGTCCGTTGGCGGCCATCGCAGCGATGTCGCGCGCTGTGGTGGGCGTTGAGCGACTAATGGCGGTCGGTGCGGCGTTGGGCCGTTTAGCCAGAATTGTTGCCAGGTTGTCCGACATTCGCTTCATTCCCTTTACCGCTCGGCGGAAGAGGAGAAGTGCGGTGACCAGGAAGATGTCGACGAAGAACACCGTGCGGATCAGGTTCGATTCGTCTGCAGCGAAGAGATCCTCGACGACCATGACGTATCCCACGAGGAAGACGATGGCGAAGATCATCTGCAGCAACGCCATTGCGACGTTGGCAATGGTCCGCCAAAACTGCCCGCGCATCGAGGGGGCGATGGCGAGGACAACTCCTGGTATCGATTTGATGGCATTGCCGATCGAGACACCTGCGGCGATGATCAATCGGCCGGCGAGGTAGATCGCGAAGGCCATGAGGAGTGCGCCGGCGAAGATCAGGAAAAACAGGCCCATTGCTTGTCCGGGACCGGGGTTGTCGGCATAGGCCTTCATCGGCCCGTCCTCCCCCTCACATTTGGCGATGGCATCTTTGACGCGGTCTTCCGGTTTCGCGTCGGGATTGATCAGGTCAAGGGCTACGCCTGCCCCAGGGGCGATCTCGGAGACGACGTCCTGCGCTTTGGCCGCGAGTCCAGGCTCCTTTGGCTTCGCGAGGTACGCGGCGTCGAACTCTTTGACGCATTTCCCGTTGTTTTCCGGGGCATCGAGAACGACTCCGAAGTTGATCAGTTGCGTTGGTTGGCGGATGAACGTGTCGATGAGTTTCGATTCGATTGTCTCGATCTCTGTCTGCGGGTTTCCGCTGGTATCACCGCCGTTCGCGAGCCCTGAGGCGACTTCCAGGCCGGCATCTCGCGCCGACAGCACCAGTCCGTCGTCACCGAGGACTCGATCGACCGGGTTCGAGAGAACGCCCACGGCCGCGGCCGCGATGACGCAGGACATGAGGAGCTCGTAGATTCCGGTGGAGAATCGGCCGCGGATGATCCAGATGGCGACGCTGAGTCCGGCGACTGTGAGCATCAGCGGGGTCAGCGCGAACTGGTCGGTGATGGAGGTGACCGAGTCGGCGATGGTGCGCACGGGAGTGAGGATCAGGTCGAGCCATTCGAACGAGAGCACCCAGGTGATGAACCAGATGGCCGTTGCCATCAGGAAGCGGAAGACCTCGAATTCGAGGGTGATGAAGTACGCCCAGATCATGCGCCAGCCGCCGCCCACCGAGGCGTTGCCTTTGTCGATGGACAGGAAGTAGCCCCACGCGTCGATGCCGTGCGAGTCTTTCAGATTCATCCAGGCGAAGAACGGGCTCGCACCGCCGCCGCCGGCGGGATCGGCGAGAGCCGGGGTGGCCACGATCATCAAGATGGCGCCGGCCGCGTGCCAGCCGGCGATGAGGCGGATGAGTAGCCGGCTCCACCAGCGTGCCCACAGCCAGCGGGTTACTGGGCGGGTCAGGTGTATCAGTGCGGTCAGCCAGGATTGCGGAATCCATGCGGTGACAAGCCACAGCAGTGAGCGTTTGGCCGCGGCGCGGACACTGAAGTACTCCCGGGGTTCGGGGGCGCCGACCACCTCCCGTTCACGGGAGGACGCCGCGGCCGCGGTCATGCTTTCACCAGCTTGTTGTCCTTCGGAGTGGTCGACACTGCAATTCGGCGAGACTCGGTTGCCGGCAGTAGCGTCTTGATACGACCGACGTTTCCGCTGCCATCGCGCATGTAACCTTCACCGCGGCGGTGCGGTTCGACGTACTTGTCTTTTCCGGTTACCGGAGCTGTCTGCTCCATGTATTGCTTGACCAGTCCGTAGTCGTCCGGGTCGAGGCCGAGCCATTCAATGGCGCGTTTGGCGAGGGTTTCGTCTGTATGACGGTGCGCGATGCGGGTCTTGATCAGTCCGCGCAGCTTCGGGGTGCCGAACGCGCAGTCCTGGTCGCCGAGTCCCACGGCGGCAGAGGACTTGCGGCCTTGCAGCACGAAGTCCTCGACGATGTCGACTCCGTCGTCGGCGCCCAGGAGGTGGTGTGCCTCGTCGACGAGGAACAACGCCATCTGGTCGGGGTCGGCGAAGCACTGTCCGCGGGCGACCTTCGCGATCAGGGTGTACACCGCGTGACCGAACCGCTTCTCCAGCGGCAGGTTCTCATAGAGGTGCTGCTTCTCGGTCTGCAGCTGGGTCGGCAAGTCGACCTTGTGGGTGCGGAAAATGATGCCGGGAGCAGTAATGGGCAGCGGGGGTAGATCTTTGCCGAACAGTGCCGCGGCGTAGGTGCGGCGGGCGTAGACGTTCATCGCTTCGCCGAGATCTTGGGCGTGGGCGATCGGGCAAGCACCGGACAGGAGGTGTTCGGTCAGCTCGCCCAAACCTTGGTAGGGGTGCTCTGCGCGGTACTCGGGCTCGAGCACCTTCGCCAATGCGATGCCCAGGTCTGAGGAAGGCTGGATCCGGAGCAGTGTCAACAACACGGACTGGGCCATTTCTGCTGCGAGTCCGGCCTCGAAGATCCTTAGTGGATCCATGCTGTATTCGGGTTCGACGAGGTCGACCACGACTGCCTCGGTGACGGCGCGGGCCCAATTGGCGTACTCGCCGAGATCGCTTTGGTCGATACCGATGACCTGCCCCCCGCAGTCGACGACCTGGCCGGCGATCACCTTCATGGTGACCGACTTGCCCGATCCGAGCTCACCGGTGACCGCGAAGGATCCGGACTGGTCGCGCAGGGACTTTCCGGCGACGTCGTGGTGAACCACACCGATCCGAGAAGTGGTGATGTTCAGTGCCAACAGCGGACCGCTGCCATCGCCGAGATCGTTGCGAATGAACGGCATGTACGCCGCGAAATGCGTCGATGTGGTGATCTGCGCGAACTCGCGGACGATCTTCGAGGTGGGAACGCCAGGCAACATCGCCCACCACAGGTCTTCCTGGTAGCCGACCGGCGCGACCACCTTGTATTCCTGCTGTTCGAACGCTTTCACCAATGCCTTTGCATCAGCGAGTGCACGCTCCTCGGAATCAGCTCCTACCGCGAACAACGCAGTCCAGGCAACCTCGACCTCATCGCGGTTCGTCTCGAGCAACGAGGTGTATTCGGTCAACGCGGCGGCAGCGAGGTCGAGAACACCTTGGCCGCCGGCCAACTCTCCTTCCCGCTGTTCGTACTGCTCCTTCAGGTTCTCGAGCGCGCGCTTGTTCGCTCGCATGACATCGGCACCGGCGGTGACCTTGAGCCGTACGGCGAAATCGACATCGATATCGCCGAAGTCGTCAGCGAGGGTGAAGAACTCCGAGCCGGGGAAATAGACGCCACCGGCGGGGGTGTCAGCGAGCGCGAGGAGCACTTGGTAGGAGGCAGGTTGGTCGACGAATTCGTATGGCTGGTCGACTTTCAGGACCCGACTGAACGTCGGGACCTTGCCTCGCCAACCCGGCGCCTTCTCTCGATCCGATTGGGCGCCCTCGTCGATCCGGCATGCGGATAGGGCGGCACCTGACTTTGCTCCTGGCGTCACGGCTGCGTCGGGCAGGTCAGGGTCGACATGCAGTCCGCGCGTCATCGCGTGCTGCCACAGCCACACCATCTGAGCGGGAGTGGCAGGTTGCGCATCGAAGACACCGGGGATGTCGGCCATGATCCGGTTGGCCTGCCGGACCCGGGCCCGGATCTCTTCATCATCAATTGCGGTCCGCGGCAGCCCGATGTAGTCGGAGAGTGTGGTCCAGGCCGAATGAGCCGCGGCCTTGACCTGATCGACGACCTTGGGTGTGGTCAGCGGAATGCTCAGCCAGTAGATCCTCTGCCCCGGGCGGTATAGCTCGATCGAGTCGAGAGTCGCTTCGCATTCGGTTGCCCAGTCCGGGTGTGCATCGAGATCGACGCCTTCGGTCATTCGGGAAACGACGGCTTCGGCGCTCAACGATGCTGCGATGCCCATCAACAGTGACTCGCCCGGAAGGGCGCGGACGAGCATCGTGTGCAGGGTACGAGCAGTGCGCTTGTCCACGTCGGGGCGGTAACCGTAGTCGATGCCCGTGAGCACGTAGTCCGCCCAGACAACGCCGGACTTCGTCCACCGGATGTTCGCGGCCATTGACAGTGTCGGCTGTTCCATAGTGGCGGCTCTTTCTACTCGGAGGTGCCTGCAGCAGCCAGAGCGAGGAGTTCCTTGACGCTCGATCGGCCGGCGCGATGGGTGGGCCCGCTTGCCGGTGGGGGCACCGGAGCGGAGGTCTGCGGTCGTGGTGCGACAGGTTCCGCCGATGCGGTTTCGGTGACCTCGGCGGTGGCGATGTGCACGGCCTGCGGGACGACCATGGCGCTGAGTTCGGCGGCCGTGGGGTCGGCAGTGATGTAGCCACTCGGACGCACGAGGTGGGGTGGCCGGATGGCCACCCGCCGGCCGTTGATCTGGATCTTGGCACCGGCCGGCGCGAAGGCTACGGCGCAGATTCCCTGTGCCACTGAGGCGGGGCTCCGGCCGGCAAACCGGAGTTTGCCGACGACAAAGACGGTGCCCAGTGACCAGAAGGCGAAGAAGCCGACGTTCCAGGAAATGCTGTCCCGAAGCCACAGGGGATGCAGGAGCCACAGGAGCCCACCGACGATTGCGCCGCTCACGGCCTGCGGAACGGTATAGGGACCGAACGGCAGCTTCTTTCCGTCAGGTGTACGCCCGATCAGCTGCGGCACCTTGCGAGCGCGGGTGAAGTTCTTGATGACTTCCCCGGTGGTGCGCTCGTCGCTCATCGCAGCACCGGCCCACTCGTGACTTCATGCCGGCGAAGCCGCGAACCCGCTTCCGCAGTGCTAGCTACATCGAACATTGGAGTCCTCCTTGTAGAGGTCGGTCGCGCAATAAGGTCATTGCCGACAAGCGTCTTTCAGCCGGTGCGAACGAGCGGAGATCACACGCGAAGGTCTAGGCCGGAACTCGGTTCGGCCACGAGGTGCACCGCGGCGGGAGCGCTCTCCAACTCCTCACCTGTCGAGTCCTTCAGGACGTCCATGTTGAAGACGACCCACAGTGCTGCACCGCCGATGAGCGCGGATGTGATGAGTCGGGCAACTGTGAATGAGGCCATCAGATTCTTGAGAAGGAAGAACAAAACGAGGCAGCCGGCGGCCGACTGGAGGAGCAGCTTGCCGTCGCTGGTGAACTCCTGCGCCTTGTCGAAAAGCCCTACGGCGAGGACCGCGTTGTTGGGATCGGTGGCTGCGAGCGCAATGGACATGATGGGTTACCTTCCGGATGAATGAGGATCGGTTCCTGACGGGGAAAACAACGGCACCTCGCCGGCAGTCGGCACTGAAAGTGCGGGAGTCTGCCCTGATTCAGACGATGCGGGAACCTGACCTGAATCAGACGATGCGGACTCCGGGGCACCCGTACTTGGTGTGATCGAGCTCGGTGCGGTCGTTGAGGAGGATGGTGTTCGGGGTGCCGCCGGCGGGTACAACGGCGTTGCGTCAATTGCGCTGACCTCCCACCGGCCGCCGCGGGAGGTCATCGTCAGCGCGTACTGCCCACTAACCGAATCGACCTCGGTGACTTTCTGCGCTGCCGTCACCAGGAGGCGCACAACATCACCGTCAGGCAGCGGTGCCGATGCACTGGCAGCACTCAGGTCTTCCGACGAATAGACATCGGTGATTGCCACGCTGCGATACGGCGCCGGAACAATCGGTGCGATCGAAACCCCCGGCGTGAGATAGCGGGCTACTTCCCCGTTGCCGGTCAACATCGCGGACAGGAACTCGTGCGCGGACGTGGCGATGGGATGGTTGGCGACCCGGTACTTGTAGCCGAGCTTGACGTCGATCGAGGTCGACGGGCCAGCTACTTCGGCGGGGAGTGCGGCGGCCCTCACGCCCGCTTCGGTGACCACAACCGGCACCTGAAAGTAGCGACGAACTGTGGCCGCATTCGCATCCGAGGCGGCTCGAACTGACACCGAGACCGTCACCGCGTATGTCCGTGACTTCTGCTCGTAGTCGATCGACGCGACGGCCGGATCAGTCGCGGCAAACAACGGCGCGCTCGGAAGGCTCGGTTTTCCCGAGACGAAATGATCGAGTTCTTGTTCATTCCCACGCGATGCCTGGAGCCAGGCAACGACGAACTGCCGAGCAAGATCTTCGGCTTTCGCTTGACCGATTGTGTCGACGTCTGCGGTGTCTTCGGTGGCGTTGTCGGTGAGGCTCCGGGTGGGCGAGGATCCGAAGACGACGAGGATCAGGGCAACTATTCCGGCGCCGAGCGCGGCGACGATTCCTGCCTTGAGAAGTCGGGTGGTCCACACCTGCCGAAGGCCCCACTGTGCGCGCTCCGCGCGCGCCAACTCCTCGGCTTCGTCGACAACGGAGTCGACGCTATTTTCAGTCGCGGGATCGGTCTTGCTCTTGGGGCTGCGGCCGAAGTTGTTGATTTTCGCGAGGTCGATTTTCATCGGATGCCGGCTTCTGTCGTCGGGTCGGACGTTCTGCAATCGGGGACGGAATCCGCGATGTCGAATGCGGACGCCCGCGACAGCGCGGCGCGCGCGGCTGGCGCTTCGACGAACACCAACAGCCACAGCGAAGTGCTCGCCTCTTCATCGAGAGGGTTCACCGCCAGGGCTGCCGCGACTCGGCGGATCTCCTCGGTGACGGCGTGCACGTAGCCGAGATCGTGCAGCTGGGCTTGCAGCGAGTTGTCGAGCTCGTGCATCCGGTCCTCCTGGCGACTGGGGTGTGGAAGAGCGCCACACAGAAAAAGTGGGCTTCTACTTGGAGGAAGATCCGGGTCCGGGGGCTTGAGTGACATCGCTCGCGAAACTTTTTGAAGTTTTTTCTGCGTCACCAAGGGGTTATTGCCTCAGCCGAAAGAGCGCACGTGAGGGGCACTCCCTGCCCACCGCCGCACAGCCGGAACCTTCACGGCAACAACGCCCTGGCAATAACGGCACCCCTCCGGCAACAACAAACACGCAGGTCAGAGGCAATATCCGGTTGCTGTACTGGGTGCGAGACCACCTCGCCCGCGCCCAGAGGAGACCGATCGTGGAAACGTCCACCCACGCACCCACCGCCACCACAGCGTCATCGGCAACGCCGGTTCGCAGCACCGCGCAGAGCAATCTGTACAGCCGCTTGAACACCGAGTGGATGTACCTCTGCGCTCGCCCCGCAGCCGCCGCCGAAGTCTTGACGTGGTCGGTGAGCCAGGACGCGCTCCGGGAGGTGGCGAATCTCAACGATCTCGCCGCGGCGCACCGCCGAGATCGTGATGGTGTGCTTCTGGCGCTGCTGACACTGCATCAGGAAGGAAGCTCCCTTGCCGGGCGAGCGCTACTGCAGTTGATGCTCGGCAAGCTCATCTCCCTGACGCGCCACGCACGGGTCAGTGGGCACGATCGGTATCACGCGTGCGATGAGAGAGCGGCCTCCACTGTGGCCACATTCATGTCTCTGATCGCCACCTACAGGCCGTCCGGTGCGAACGTCTACGCGGCGCTCTTCCTGCACACGCTGAAGAAGATCACGCGCGAGGAAACCTTCGCCCAGGAGATCCCCGCCTCCGATGTCATGGACGAGTCCGACAGTGCTGAGAACGATCCGGAATCGGATATCTCTGCTCCGGTGCTGCTCTCCTGGGCGCTCGAAAAGAAGGTCATCAACGACCTCGATCGCACCCTGATTCAGCGGGCATACCTCGAGCAGACCGATTGCGACCTGGCCGTGATTGCCGCGGAGGTTGGGATGACTCCGGCAGCGCTTCGCCAGCGGCTCTACCGCGCGGTCACACGCATTCGTAAAAGTGTCGTCGCCTCCAACCAGCCGACTTCTCGACCCCGGTTTGCACGTGGTCGTCGTCGGGCTGCAACGACTACTGCGGCGATCTGATGACCCGTAGTTTCGCGCCTCTGTTCACCGTCATGGTCTTCATCGCGGCGGCGTTTCTTCTGACCGAAACGTCCTTGCTCCTCGAAGCGACGCGAGGATTCGATGCTGCACTCACCCACCCCACGATCGCTCGTCCCGGACTGCTCGCCGAGTCCTCGCATGTGATGAGCAGAGTCGCTCTCACTGTCGCTGACTTTCTGCCCCGCGACATCACCACTCATATCGACAGCGGTCGGGTCCTCGTGCCGGCGCTGTATCGCTGACGAAAGAGAACACTCATGACGAACCTCTACACGCCAACATCTAAGGACGGTCGCGCCAACTACAGCGGCCGGGTTGCCCTGCTCGTCGCCTCCTTGCTCGCTGCACTCCTCTCCTCGCTCATCGCGGTTGTGTCGCCAAATCAGGCCGGGGCGGCGCCAGCATCCTCGGGCTGCCCGGCAGTGGAAGTGGTGATGATGCCGGGAACGTTCGAAACGGACTCGACCGCTAATCCTGACGTCGCGAAGGGTCTGCTCAAGCAGGTCACCGATCCTCTTTCCCAGCTGTTCGGCAGCTCCATCACGATCACCTATCCGGCGTACGAAGCGTCCGCCTTCAACAAGGGCAAGACCTATGGCACCAGTAAGGCATCTGGCATCGCGGCCGGCGCGCGCGTGATGCAGACTCGTGCAACGCAATGCCCGAACACTCTCTTCGCACTCGGCGGCTACAGCCAGGGTGCGGACGTGGCCGGCGACTTGGCATGGTTGATCGGACACGACAAGGGACCGATCCCGGCAGAGAAGTTGATCGCTGTCGGTCTTGTCGCCGACCCACGGCAGAGTTCGAATGGCGACAACACTCTCGTCGGTCCTCCCGTCGACGGTGTTGGGATCGCGGGGGCCAGGCCGGGCGGCTTCGGAAAGACAGCTGCAGTCACGCGTTCGTACTGCGCCCCCGACGACCTCTACTGCTCGACCAACGCCAGCAAGGATGGATTGCTCGCAGGACTTGGGCGAGTGCTTGCGCAGCCTCCGACTGCTTCCGGTCCGCAGCAGAGCGATGGATCTCAGCCCACCACCGCGGGTCTGCAGAACGCCTTGGTGTCCGACTACTCGAAGGTCAATCTTCCGGGATTGGCCGGCAACATCGAGACCCTGCAGCAGCAGCTGCAGTCCGGCGCTCCGGACCTGGAGAGCATGGAATCTGCAGCGACAGATGTAGCCAACACCCTTGTTCCGGTGGCCGATACGACCAGCTGGGTAACCCAGAATCCGGCCGTGGAACAGACGCTCAAGACTGCGGACGCTTCGACTCCCGAATACACCGCCGGCCAGATCATCGATAAGGTCAAAGGCATCGACCTGAGGAGTGCATTTCAGGCCGCGGACACCATCGCGCGGACGGTTCAGAATGCCTCCACGCCGGATCAGGTGCAGCAGCTGCAGACATCGGTGGACACCTTGTCCACTCAGGTCTCCCCCTTGGCCGCCACTCCGGCTGATGGTCTGTCACTCGCGGCGGACGCACTCTCGATCATCAAGCCGAGCGTGCTCATCAACCAGATCACGCAGATCGGGACGAACGCATTCGACCTCGCCAACAACATCCCTGCAGTCCTCGACATCTTGTTCAACCGGATCCCGCACATTGTTCTCGATCCGGGTCTCGATCCGATGGCCAAGGTCAAGGCTGTCCACGTCGAGTTCGACCGCATTAACCTCCTGTTCGAGCCACTCATCAAGCTCGCCGCCGGACTCGACTACAAGACGGCTGCGGCCCTAATCGCGATGATTCCCGACCCGTCCGGCGCCGCACAGATCATCTCGATGATCGTCGGCCTCGTCGGGAATCTCGACATCATCGGTCTGGCCAACACCGCCGGCGAACTCCAAAAGCAGCTCTGGCACGCCATCGAGACCGGCGACATCATCGGAGCCGGCCTCGGCGCACTCCCCCACATCCTCGACTTCGCGAAGATCGCGGTGGGCACACTCAGCGGTGGCCAGAAGACCGAGGCGTCCAAGCTCGGTTCGGTGTCTGCGTCTACGACGACCGGACAGCAGATCACTCAGCAGTCACAGGCTGGGGACCTTGGAGGCCTCGCCTCGAGCCTCACCACCTTGGCAGCCTCTGACGGTGCAGACGCCCTTTCCCAGATCGGTGCCGAAGGGCTCAAGTTCGCCTCATTCATCGGGTCCGGAACTCACCAGAACTACGGGGAGCTCGTCGTCGATGCATCAGGCACTACCGCCCTGCAGGACATGACCAACCACTTCCGCGATCCGATCGCCAAGGCCGTCGCGTAATGGGGTCGTACCGAATCCGAATGGCCAGAGGAGGGTCTCGCGGTGGTGGCTTTCACCAGGTGCGGGACATCGCTGCCATCGACACGAGCACCGGAAGGTACTGGAACATCACCTCTCCGAGTCACAGCGAGCTCCCAGCAGACGCATGTGCAGTACTCGGTCTCCGGACTCTTGCGAAGAGCATGGAGGGGCACATCGCCGGCGGATTCCACCCCGACGCGCATACGCAGTTGCTCACCCGACTGTTCGCCGAGGTCAACCTCTCCCCCACCTGGCATCAGAGCGCTCATATCAGGCAATTGACAGCTGGCGCTCTAGGGATACCGCCGACTCACACACCCACTGCGGAACAGACAGGCAACCTCTGGGGCGTTTCGGTTAGGAACGCCCGCCACAGCGCCGCTCAGATGGCAAAGGCGGCCGTCGCTTGCTTCGACGCGCTCGAACATTTCGCAGCTGCGGGTCGGACTGCCAGCGTCGACCCGCTGACGGACTGAGCGACATGCCCCGACGCGATCTCCAGATCCCACCGCGAAATCTTCCGGCGCCTTCGCGGTCGTCACATTGCAGGGTTGTGGGTTCTTGCGGCTCTTCTCGTCAGTGCGATCGATAGTTTCGCTGCGACCGGGACGACCGTCCACTCACTTGTGGCCGTCCCCGTCGCTGTTGCGCCGATGATTGTTCTCGCGCTCTGGGTAGTCGCGAACAAGAAGTAGGGCTGGTCGGCGCTACTCTGCCGCCTGTGTGCGTCCGTCGTCTCCGAAGAAGTACCCCGTCAGGGCCGCTGTGATCAGATGCGACCGCGACTTCGCGGCAAGATCGATGACGAGTTGATCGATGACGTCGAAGTCCGCCTTGAAGAGGCGGTATGTCACCTGCGTCTCGGCATCGTCACGTGACGTTTTGGCGCGAATACCGCGGGGTGCGAAGAGCCCTCCCCCGATTCGGCCACCGGGATACAACAACTCGGGCAGACGGTCGTGTGTCGCCTCGATCGCGACAATGAAGATCTGACCGTTGGTCATTCCTGTCTGCTCGCGAAGCTGCTCAAGTTTCGCGTGGCACTTTGCCGGCACTCGAACGCTGGACGACTTCCCTCCGCTGTCCGGATCCGTCACCACGGGCCCTCGTTCGGGTGGCGTTTCTCGAGACGGCTCGTCAACTCCCGAATCCTCCCCACCCTCAATGAACCGCGATGCGATGTGTTCGACCGATCGAGCAGCCGGTGACCGAAAGGTCGAAGCTAACGGACGGTGTCCCCCGGTGGCTTGAGGTTGACCATGTTCCTGCGTCACGACGATGTACTCCGATGCTGAACAGGGAGCGAGGCGCGCGCTCGCTCGAACCCAAATGATCTTGATGTGCTTTGTACAGCCCGCCCTGGACTACTCCGACCAACAGTGCATACGACCAACAGTGCATGAAGGGCGCGCTTTCAACGGTAAACGTGACGTTGTAAGAAGAACATAGACCAACACTGACATACGCCGAAGAGAGTAGCGCAACTTCGCGTGAGAGGTATCGACAGATGCTGTGCAATCTGTCTCAATGGCGTCCCAGTCGCGTCCCATAGCCGGCTCAGTGTTGTCTGCGAATAATTTTGCTGGGGTTATGGGACGAGTTGCACTTACGTTGACATGTATTAATAGTCGATTGTGGGACGCTGTTGGGATGATCTTTCGACGCTACAGGGAGCGATATGTAGCACTATTTGCACGCTTCTTTAGATGCTTTGATTGTCATGCTCAGTATCTATGTGTTGTGCGCTAGAGCTACGCCTTAGAAACGTTTGGGACGATTGCATAACTATGGATGACACACCTATCGCCCGATGTCATCATGTTCGTATGACGGTGCCGAACGGTGAGGGCCTCGAGCTTGGCCGCCCGTGGATCGAAGATCTGCGCTGGCACCGCGATCAATACAGACAGTCTCGCTTTCAATGGAGTGGCAGTGAGGCGCTCCTCGCGGCTACAGAATTCACCCACGGGCGCCAGGACTTCACCTCACTGATGGATCTACGCGAGCTGAATCAGGGCCGGCGCGCTGCCACTGAGTACGCCGCAGTCTGCCAACGCGCGTTCGGAGAGGCTGTAAGGCAGGCCCGTCGGTCCATCTGCCCAACTTCCTGGGTCCCCGTTTCCATCGAACTAGACTCGACAGTCGACGACTGTTCGGCCAGCTCTCACTTCGCGACCTGGTCGAGCCCTGCAGATAGAACAAACACCCAGGTGGATCGGGTTCAACGGATTGTCGACGGCCTCTACTTCTCGAACCCATTGATCCGGGCCTGGGAGCTCAAGCAGCTCTGGGACCTGTACACGGCCGCCGAGAACATTCTCGAGGACACCTTGATCGACCTCGTTGTCGAGCTCGACGGACATCGTCGAGCTCAGGACATTGCCGATGCGATCGGCGTCTTCACCGCGGCGGGCCTCAGTCATCGGATAGACCTCCAACGAAGCCAGCGCGGCGTCGTCGGTGATCCCCGCAGAACACCGCATCAGTACAGGTAGAGGCCCTCTTCACGCAGGTGTTCACGCAAAGGATTCCCCATACATTCACGCGCGTAGACCATCCCTACGGGACATTTGCCCTGTGCCGCACTCGACGTTCGATCCGCAGAATTTTCCGCTCGGGTGCCGGTGCGCTCTCACGCACTGTGCCTAGCAGCGAATTACGGCACCCTGTCACGCATCTGATTCGGTGCACCCCCTCGCGCTCGAACCAGCAGCGGCGCACGTAACTGCTCACGTCTTACAACCACTGGTGTTGCCCGCATTGACGACATGGTCAAGTTCACGCGCACGTACCGGCATTGCCTCCCGTGTCTGATCACTCACTCCAACACGCGTTGTTACCGGCATGCAGTCACGTGCAATCCGTCGCGGTTAATCACGCCCACTTCCACGTAGGTTGTCCCGCTTCGCATCCTGCGTGACATCATGCGTGGCTTCACGCAGTTCTTCACGCATGATGTCCCGTTGCTATTCCTGCTGCTTCACACGCGTTATCCACTGCATACCGTCACGTTATGTCTCCCGCTTGTCGCCAGGCGAGTTCACACGCGTGAAGACCCGTGTTTCTATATGCAGTTAGGTCCGCATGTTTTCCCACCTGCCTGCACGCCTGGTGCTACGCCAGTTCACATGCTTGTTCTCACGCTGATTGCCATGCCTGTTTACGCGCTTGTTTTCACACCGGTAGCAATGCGTGTTAACACACCTACGAGCACGCCAGTCATCACGCTTAACTCCACGCTTGACCACCCGCCTTGCCTCATACGGTTGACCCCGTCGCATCTCACGCGTTTGCTCACGCAGATCTACCTACGGTTCACCCCGCGTGGCATACAGCAAGTTGTCCAGGAATCCTGCTAGCTTCACTGGGAACCACTCGTCACAACCAAAGTCCAATGGGAGAACTGCCATGTCCATGCATGTCGTCGAGACCTCAACTGCGGAGCAGCAGGAACTGCCGGTGTCGTTCGGATTCTTCAACGGCAAGGGGGGAGTGGGAAAGACAAGCTGTGCCGCCAACTGCGGCGGACTCCTTGCCGCCGCCGGATACCGAGTTCTGATCGGTGACTTCGACCCCCAGGGGAACCTGTGCCGCGATCTGGGCTACGACAAGCGAGACGGATCTGAACTGTTCACCGCGCTCCTGCAAGGGTCCGCGCCTCCGATCGTCCACAATGTCGGGGGCCGCGAGAATCTCGATGTGGTGCCGGGTGGTCCCGCGATGTTCGACCTGGCGGCCGTCATGGTTTCCCGGCAGCAGCGTCAGGGTGGTAAGCGGCTCGGACAGCTCGTTCGCGCCATGCTCCTGCAGGTTGCGCACAACTATGACGTGATCATCTTCGACACTCCGCCCGGTGATTTGACCATCATGGAGGCACTGATGGAGGTCGTCCAGGCTGTGGTCATCCCGGTCAGGGCGGACGACGCAAGCCTCGACGGGTTGGAAACTATTGCCGGCCAGTTCTCGGCGACACGGGATGGTGATCCAGACCGTAATCTGCCGGCTGTCAACCCGCGGCTGCAGTTGGCAGGTATTTGCTTGTTCGGTGTGGGCTCGCGTTCAACCAAGCTCACGGCGAAGATCCGTCAATCCGTCAACGAGATGATCGGGGATGCCGCCCCGATCTTCGAATCCCGGATCCGGACGATGGAATCTACCGCCTATGATGCCCGCCGGGAGGGCTTGTTGGTCCATGAGCTGGAACAGCAGACCGAAGTCGCCAAAGTCGCACGTTTCGCCGCTTTGAAGAAGGGCGCCAAACCGACGGATCAGATACTTTCGCGCAATGCGTCCGGGTTGGCCGAGGACTACGCAGAACTGACACGCGAAATCCTCGTGCGCCTGTCGACCATCAGCGAGGAGGTGGCTTCGGCATGACCGAAACCAGCACTCCTCGTCGCAAGAGCCTTGCCAGTGCTTTCGCTCCGAAAGGTAACCGAGCGGAGGGTTTGGCCGGCCTCCTTCCGACTGCTGGCAGCCCCACCCAGCCGCGGCGCTCTACCCCGGTCACCGAGGTAGAACCAGCCGCGGAGGAGTCTCGGCCTGTCGAGAAGGCGCCTGCAGCGCAGGAGCCGCCACAAGCTCAGGCCGAATCACCCGCGCCTACTACTACGGTGCCCGTGCCCGTTCGCTCCGAGCCGGTCAGTAAGCCAGAACCAACCCCACCACCCGCACCCACACCCACCGAGAAGCAGGCTCCCATTTATGAGCCGGCCCCGGACCCGACCCCGGTCACCGACGATGATGTCGAACCTCCGACGGAAATTGGGAAGGTGACCGTGACGGCCTACCTGGATCGCGCCACGCGTGATGCACTGCAAAGCCGCGCGGCCGAGCGTAGATGTGATCACGCTGATGTCGTTATCGAGGCCTTCGATTCTGTGGGGATCGCGGGACTTCGTAGCCTGTTCCAGCCGGTGGCCGGGCGATCCGCAGCCGGGATCCCCGTGCATCAGGAGCCATTTGCGGTCAAGGGTCCCGTTGAGACGTGGTTCCGGTTCACGACGGCTCAGCGGGACTGGCTTGACGCTCAGGTGAAGGTGGTCGGGTCGAAGTCCAGGAGCCGGCTTCTTGCTGGTGTCTTGTCGCTACATCTTCGGACGGTGTCTCGCTAGTGACGATGGGGTAGGGCGACGGGGGAGTAGAACCTCGCCGCCTACCTCTCAGTCGATTCCCGACAGCTCATCGGTGGTGCACGCGAAGGCACTTCGGGTGTCTTTGAACCCACTCCCCACCCCACTCCCCACCCCACTCCCCACCGCCGTGGGGAGTGGATTTTACCGTTTGATCAGGTATTTCTTCCCACTCCCCCCACTCCCCACCGATTGGCCCCGCAGGTCACACGTAGGGGTAGTTGTTCATCTGAAACCGCGGTCGGGCGAGTTTGGTGAAACAGTCCATGCTCCGCGGCATGATGCGGCGACGAAGATCTTGTTTCCCATCTGTCACACAGCGTTGGGCCGAAGGATCTTCCTCTAACCAGAAGCGGATTTTTGGTGAAGGTGAGGGGATGCACGATGAACGGCGACACACCGACAACACGACCTTCGACGTTTCCGAAGCAGTTTCTGTCTAGGCTCATCGCATGGGACGGCCACACAAGGGAACGCGCAAGTGCATATCAGTTCGTGCACCCCTTCAACAGCACAGCTTCTACGAAGCACGCGCCGAAGAGCTCGGACTTGAGCTCGGCGACTACGCCCTGCTCGTCATGGCCCGTGCGTACAACCTGGATGTCCCCGACTACATCCTTAAGAAGTTGGACCCGGAAAAACTACGGGCCCACGACGAGCGCTATGCGGTCTGCGATTCGTCCGACAACGAACTTTCAATCTCGGCATGACCTGGCCATAAATAGCGAAAGACCCCCACTGCTTGGCGGCCTGCGGGGGTCCTTCGATCCGTTGATTACGAACTGAGTCCTGGAGGGGACCTAGTTCATAAATACGAGTCCTGGAGGGGACCTGTGCCCATACTAACCCGGGCCGCACCGCGCCTGCCAGATCTCCTGGCGCGTGTGTCTGAGGCGGCTTCGTGACTGCTATCACTGCTGGAGCTATTGAGAACGGCCGGATGTCGTCATTCGACCGGGTTCGTGCTGCTGCCGAACGCAATGGCGGGGTGACCGAACGCGGCTCTACCCAACTGATGGCACGGTGCCCGATACATGGCGACCGTCACGCGTCAATGTCAGTGACCTGGGTCGATGGGCATCGGGGAGGAATGGTGCTGCTTCACTGCCACGGCTGTGAAGCTCCCGTCTCGGAGATCGCCGACGGCCTGGGGTTGTCGATGACCGATCTCTTCGACGAACCGCTGTTTGGTCGCGACGCGCTCACACGCGTAGGCCGATCTCCGCACCAACGTGGTGCTGGGCGGCGTAGGCCGAAGGGAGGACGACTGCCCGCCCGAATCGCGTTTCCAGACGTAACACCGGACGCGCAACACCGGTGGGATCGGGTCAAGGTCTACCCGTACGTATCAGCCGACGGTGCCTTGGTGCAGGAAGTGATCCGAGAGGAATGCACGAGCTGTGAAGCTGGCCGGCACAAGCAGTTCCGACAGGTTTTCGTGGATGCCGCAGGGACCCGGCGCAAGCGTAAGCCGGAGGGTTTTGAACCGGTCTTGTATCGACTACCGGAACTGCTGTCGGCAATCTCGAGCCATTCGCCTGTGTGGTTACTCGAGGGGGAGAAGGATGTCGAGACAGCCGAGTCGCTTGGACTGGTTGCCACGACCAATGCTCAAGGCGGACTGAACTTCCCTCTCTCGTGTGCTGACCTTTTCGAAGGCGCTGAGGTTCGCGTAGTGCTTGATCGCGACTCCGTCGGATGGAAGCGGGGTATCGAACTCGCATCTCTATTGGGTGGCAGTGGTGCCCAGGTCCAGCTCTTGCTGTCCGCACCGGCGGCACCTAAATCTGATTTCACTGACCACGTCGATGGCGGCCAATGGTTGACCGACTCGACGTGGGGTGGTCTCATCCCTGTTCGGCCTGGGGAGGTCGCTGCCCACGGCTTTGCTGCCGACGTAATCGAGAAGCAAGCACTAATCGAACTTGCGCTGGCAGAGGCGACCGCCAGAGCTGATCGTGCAGATGGGCGGGACGGAGACGAAGAGTTCCGACGCGCACAACGTTGGGCGCTCGAATCGGAGCGACGTTTCGAAGATCTGACTGAACTTCTGGACAAAGTTCGACAGCAGGCCGCGGCTGAAGGCACCGATTGGGCGGGAGAAGCGGTCGAGAATGCCATGACCGCATGGCGTGCTGCGCGTGTTGCAGCGCGAGCGGCACACGATGTCGCGCGAGTTCCCATTCCGCCGATTCTGCAAGATCCCGAGCTTGAGCCCGTACCGGGTGCGGTTCAGGACTCGCTCAGCCCAGTTGATTCACAGTCGGTCCGGTCTGGCTCGGAAAGCCTCGTTACGCCGCTGAACACGATCCGGGGGCGCAATGTTATCGCTCCGGTGTATCGGATCATTGACGGGAACTTGGTCGAAATCGTCACGACCAAGAGCGGTGATCAACAGGCGAAACTCGTACTGGACCTCGATGCCCGGATCGTTGAGATGGAATATCTCGAAATTGCCGAAGCGGGTATTGACGTCGACGAGCCGGAGTTGATGGGCCGAGCGGCGATGGCCGGTCAGAGTGAAGTCAACCCCGCCGCACCTCAAGAACTCACCGCAGTGGTTATCGGCTACACCCATCCGGAGAGCCGAGAGTTTCTGCGGATTCGGATCCCGGCGAAGGAGTACCGGGATTGCGGCTGGGTCGATACCTTGCCAGGTCCGCCTGCCTACGACTCTCGCCCCAGCGGAGTGGCGAAGCTGCGAGATGCACTCAAGGGCGCAGGTGGGCGCGAAATCCAACGGGTGGTGCGTTACCGCTCCACCGGGTGGCGCCGCGATGATCAGGGAAAGTGGTTCTTCGTTCATGCTGGGGGAGCCATCGACGAGAACGGCGGACGGGTAGCCCCCGTTCTGCTGACCGGCCCCCTGAAGATGTATGACCTTCCCGCACCGACGCCCGACCCAATAAGGATCCGAGAAGCATTCCTTCTTCATTCCGGCTCGATGCTCGAACGCACCCCGACGCGGGTTTCGGCCGCTCTACTTGGGCAGGTATTCAGGTCCGCATTGGGTCCGAACCCGTGGGTTCTTACGTTGGTCGGATCGCCTAACAGCTACAAGACATCACTCGCGTCATTGGCGATGCACCACTGGGGAGAGAAATGGGATCGCCGGCGACCGGCGACATCGATGTCGGGCAACGGCGACACATTGAATGCATTGCGTATCAAGCTTAACGCCGCAAAAGATGCTCTGTACTGGGCGGACGATGTCGCACCAACCCGAGACTTCGGGACTGCGCAGAAGGCGCTCGAAGAGTTCGCTCGCATGGTGCACAACGGTGAGCAACGCTCGAGAAGCACACGTGATGGTCTCGGTGTTCTGGACGGAACCCCACCCCGCGCGTCTGCTTTGGTCACCTCCGAGATCATGCCGCGGCCAGGATCTGCAGCTCAGCGGATGCTCGTGGTGCCGTTGCAGGCGCGGGAAATCGAACTGAACGTTTTGAAGGAACTCGATACTGCGCATTCCCGTCATGGCCGTGCCTTGTTGATGGCCACGTACCTGCAGTGGTTATGTCCTCGGTTGGACAGTGTCCGCGCTGAGGCGTTTGCCGAAGGTGAGCGGTATAGCGAGCGTTTGCGCACGAGTGGCGAGAGTGTTCGTCAGGCAGACGCTTTGGGGTCTCTGTGGGCGGGCTGGCATGCGATGTCACGTTTCCTTGTTGATGTCGGGGCGTTAACAGAGAACGAAGTCGCGCAGGTCGGGGACCTGGTCACGATGGGCTTGTCTGATGCCGCTGCTGCGGCGACTGACCCAGATCTGCCCATGCGGACCGGTGCGCGAGTACGGGAGTTGTTGGTACACGCACTGAGAAATGGTCACGCCTACGTGGAAGACGTCGACACCGGGCAAGCTCCAGCGGATTGGTCGATGGCTGCATGTCTTGGATGGCGGCGCAGTGTGGTGGGTGAAACATCCGACGGCACCCCTCGATGGCGTGCGGAAGGTCGAGGCGTTCGGTTGGGATATGTCGTCGCCAACCCGCGGCCGTGCGATGGTCAACCACAAGTCTTGTTGGACCCGATGGCCCTCGAACAGGTGTTGAAGGCCACTGGTCAGACGATGACCGATACCTTGCAGATCGATCGTGGTACCGCCTTGAGGGCTCTCTATGACGAGGGCGTGCTGATCGCGGAGGAACGAAAAGGCCGGATGCCGCGGTACACGGTGCAACGGATGGTCAAGTGCGAAAACCGCAGGCAGCGCATGGTTGCACTGCGGCTACACAAGTTACTCGGTAGCGATGATCCGGAAGACCAAGTAACCAGCGATGCAGGATCAAGTGACCCGACACCCGGCGGCGATTCCAGCGACTCTTCCACGCCTGATATACCCGGTGGTCCGGCTCTGTTCGACGGTTGGCTCGCCGATCTGAACAGTCCAGGGCCCGGCGTAGCTTCGGGTGATTCGTCCAACGAAGTCATGAGCCTGACCAGCTCTCATTCCGAACAGGAGCCTGAGATGGCTATCGAGACCGATGCCGAGGGGCATTCCGCTGATGGAGTGCAGATTTCACCGGTTTCCACCTGCGCCCTGTGCGGCGGCGAGGACGCCGGATGGCAGATCGACGGCTTGGTGATGCACCTTCCCTGCTGGTGGCAGAGCACCGCCGCCACCCGATCTGCAGCTGCAGCAACCGGCGACACAGTCGGACAGGCTTCGCCAATGGTTGTGGACGAGCTGGAGTCGGCTCCCGTCGAAACGACGTCTCCTGACACTGCTGCAGCAACGCCGACCACGACGACCCCGGCGCCGAATCCTGCAGCAGGAGAAGCACCGACCACCTTCACCGCACCCGCGGCAGTACTCGACGTCGATGGCGCATGGCTACCCGATGGCACCCGTCACGACCTTGCCGCGCCGATCACCCATGTCGGCGATGTCGCGGAGCTCGTAGCGACGTTGAACCTCGGCACGTGGACGTCAGACAAATGGTCGGTGCCTGGGCAGATCTGGATCACCGACGCGATGGCGCAGCACGTGGGAATCGACACCAGCAGTTTGGGCAAGCGCAATCGAAACGACCGGATCAAGGAACTGACCGCACAATCTCCGTTCGTCACAGAGGCTCTCTCCGAGGGCTGGCAGCTCGGCGGCAAGGAGGGGGACCGGCTCGGCACTTGGACCCGCGTGTGGAAGGGCGAGACGCGTGGTGTCTGGGTGGCACTAGTCTCCGGCATGAGCCAAGACCCCAAGGAGATGCCCATTCTTGGCGACTCGCCGGCACCCGCCACTCTGGCGCGGCGCCTGTCACTGCTTGCAGGTGCTCTGCGGTTCCCCTGGGCTGTGAGCCCGGCATCGACGGGCATCGACCTGATGATCGCCGCCCGGCCGAAGGAGTGGAAGCGCGTATTCGCATCGTCGGACGCGGAGTTCGCGAAGAAGTTCCAGATCTTCGAAGCGGATATCGACTGGTCACGGACCTTGTCTGACGAGGAAGCGAAGTGCCGTTACGTCCATGCCTTCGACCGTGGCGGTTCGTACGCGGCAGGAATCGCCGGTCTCGAACTTCCGATCGGCGAACCTGTGCATCATTCGAACGGACTGCCGTTCGATCGCAAGCTCCCCGGGTACTGGCTCGTGGAGATTCCCGAGTGCGCGGACTGGCGGCTTCCGAATCCTCTCAACCCGATGGGTTTGTCGATTTCTGAGCCGAAGTGGGTGACTACACCCACCCTCGAACGTGCCAGCAGTCTCGGGTACGAACCAGAGATTCTGGAGGCCTACGTGTGGCCTGATCACGGACGGGTCCTCGTCCCGTGGTACGAACGGATCCGGGATGCGCGCACCGCTTTGGATGTCAAGGACGATCTCGACGCGCAGTTGGCTCGCGAACAGAACAAAGTCATCTATACGCACACGATCGGCATTCTCAATTCCGATTTGCACTTGGCAGGACGGCCAGGATATTCACCGGAGCGTCACCACCACATCGTCGCCAAGTCGCGGGCCAACATCATGTACCGAATTGCTCAGATCGGCGAAGACACCGGACAATGGCCCGTCGCAGTCACCAAGGACACCGTGCTCTACGTGTCGGATGAATCCGATCCCCAGCTGGCGTGGCCTGGAGGACCGAAGCAATTCGGACGTGGTTTCGGCCAGTACAAGCCGGAAGGATCCGCACTCCTCGCTGAACATCAGCAGTACCTGGACGGCAAGGGCTACCGGGGCAAGTCGGATCTGATCGCACCGGCTGAGTGGATGTCCGCCGATATCAGCGAGGGAAGTGATTCGTGATGGCACGGAAGCCCCTCAGCCGCACTGCCTATTCGCGGATCGCCGACAGTCTGGCGGACTACGGCTCTGTGGTGGACAACCAGATCAATATCGTAAGAGCCGCCAAGGAACTTCGTGTTGCCCAGACAGTGGTGCGTGAAGTGCTGCGCGCTGAGCGCGGAAAGATGCAATCAGAATTCTTCGGCAAGCTGACTGGACGCCGAGGCGCCGACACTTCCGGTCGACCTGGATCCGCCAACCTCAAGGGTCAGCTGCTTGCCGCTTACGGGCCCGGCAAACGGAGCGAGATCAACACTGCCGCCGCAGCACGCGATCTTGGGGTCTCTCGACGCACCGTGGAACGCTGGCTGGCCCCGGAAGGTCGGCAGCGAATCGCTAAACCACGAGCAGAGACCCTCAAAGCCCTAGCCCACAAGGCCAAACGCGCGGCATCTACGCAGAGCGCACGTCGCGCCGCGATGTCGACTATGCGAAGCAGCAAGCAAGGTAAGGCGCTGGCCAAATACGGCGGCAAGATCAGGATCGATGCTGTTCAGGGTCCGGGACCGCGCGAGTATGCCCGCGATCGGCTGATCACCTTGGCGCTGACGCCCGACCAGGTCGAGGCGATGTGGAGTGCGTATGAACGCGGTGGCGACAAGGGAATGACCGACTGGATGAACACGCGAGCGCAGGACTACGTCGGTGGGTGGGAGTTCTTTCAAATTAACAGCTTCGACGTGGAACGGTAGTTGTGGTCGACCATCGAGGGCCTCGCTGGACACGCAAACGTCTCGAGGCGATGCTCCGGACCTGTTACGGCGAAACTGCGCGTGGAAGTGTTGACGTGCAGGCGGTCGCGGACGCTATGCATGTCTCGTCGCGCACCGTTAGGCGATGGTTGGCCGGCTCCAACCGACAGTTGGCGGCCGTCCCACATCGTCGACTCGAGCAGCTGCGTCTGCCGGCCGCCGAGTCTGAGTTGCGGGGCCGGCAGCAGGCCGACT